>VFZY01000252.1 GCA_016870915.1 Acidobacteriota bacterium
CAGAGAGGCACCGGAAAACATCACCTCAGCAAGACGCTACGCCAAGTCAACAGCCCGATCAAGCACCGACGCGACGCCGATCACTCAGGTGGCCCGCGTCTCCATCGGTGCATAATTTAGGTGGTACCGGTCCCCAATCAACGCAAAGGCGCGCATGCGGCTCTGCGCCCGCGCCGTGCGGGAAAAGACGAAGGGCGCCGCGGCACAGGCCGTGGCGCCCAGAATCTGTCTTCGGCTGATGCCGGTCTTACCGGCGGGCGGGCTGTCGATGAGGGTCAAAGCTCCATCATTTTACAGCACCCGGCTGCTTCTTCACAGCACCCGTTGGCGGCGGAACCACGGGCTTGACAGGCGGCGCCATGGGCGTCGCCGCGGGCTTGGCCGCCGAGGGCGCCGGAATGCTCGACGGCGCGTTGGCATCGTAGACCTTCACGATGTCGTTCGTCAGGTCAATGCCATTGGCGATGTAGAGCACCGGAGTCTGCGGCGAACTCACGTCCAGGATGATCGTGTACGCGTTGTCACGGGCATGCTTGTCGATCACCTGCATCAGGCGCCCGCCGATCTCGTTCAGCACCTTCTGCTGTTCCTGATCCCACTCCGCCTGCGCATCCTCGGTGTCCCGGTTCAGCGCCTTCGTGCGCTGGTCGATATCGCGCGTCAGGCGAGCCTTCAGTTCATCGCTCCCCGCCGTGCCCGCCTTCCGGAACTGCTCCTGCAGCCCCGCAATCTCACCCTGCCGCTTCTCGAACTCCTTCCGGCGCGGCTCAAACCGCGCCTGCAGATCCGCGGCGGCCTTCTGCCCGTCCTTGGTGGCGATGATCGCCTGCTGGATGTTGATGGTGCCCACTTTGGTGGGCGGCGCCTGCGCGCTCACTCCGAGCGCGGCAAGCAGAGCAATAGCTGGAACTTTCACGATATGCAACTCCCTGGAATTCTTCAATATCGTACCACTGGTGCGGTCCACTTAGAACGTCCTTCCAATCGTGAACCGGAACGTCTTGGCCCGTTCAAAGAACGGCGAAGCCTGTCCGAACACCGCAACCGAGTTGATGAACGTGGACTGATTCGGGAAATACGAACGGTCGGCGACCACCGGCGGCTGCAGGAAATTCTCCACGCGGCTCGGGTTGTACGCCCAGTAGATACGGAACGGTGCGTTCACCACCGGCATCAGCACCTGAAGCTCGATACCGGTCGACGCGCGCCACTTCTGCGTCGCCGGCGCAATCGCCGCCCGGCCGTCGAACCCGGCCTGCGGGAACTGGCTGTTCAACTCGGAAAGACGCCCCGAATTCAGCTTCAACTGGCTGGTCCGCGCGATCTTGTTGATGCCTGCGTCGAAGAACCCGGCCAGCGTCACCGGGCCAAAGATCGGAATCCGGTACTCGAAGTTTGAAACAAGCTGCGTGTCGCCGCCCGGGAAGATCAACTGGAAGATCGGAATGCGCTGGGTCACCGGCGCGAACTGCTCCTGCCCATCCAGAATCACCTTCTGCAAACGCGCCGAGCCGTCGTCGTTCAGCACATTGATGGTGGCCTCGCTCGGAACATACGCAATCGGACTGATGCCCCAGATTTCGAACCCGCGAATGTCGTTCTCACCGCCCATGTAGAAGCGGTTGAATGGCGGCGCGCTGCGGCCGCCGTATCCGGTGACATGCCGGCCCAGAACGTGGGCGCCCACCACATGCCCCTTCTTCAGGCCGCTCCGGAAGTACTTCACGTCCACCGTCGGCTCAATCATGTTCACGTTGCCGCGCAGGAAGCTGCCCGCGAAGTTCAACGTCGCGTAGATGCTCTTGCCCCGGCTCGGCGTGATCGGATGGTCCACCGTGTTGTAGCTGTAGGAGGGAATGAGCGAACTCTGCTTGATCCCCGAAAGCGTATTCGGACCGCTCAGGCCCTGGAAGTTCGTGAACTCGAAATAGGTGCGCGACGCCGTGCTGAGCGTCTGCACGTTCGACACCGAATAGCTGTAGCTCAAGCCAACGCGAGCAAAGGACCGGCGCAGGGGATAGCTCAGGAAGGACGTGAAACCATACCCGTTCGACACATAGTTGAGCAGGTTGTCCCGGCCCAGGGTGTCATAGAGCGGAAGCAGGTTGCGGCCCGTCAGCAGCGAAACTTCGCGGCCCTGGTCAAAGTTGAACCGCTGCATGAACACCGTGAAGCCCAACTGCAGGGGCTTGTCCAGGAAGTATGGCTCCGTGAACCCGAACGTCGCGCTGCGGATGCGGTCGCCGATCTGCGAATCAAGGGAGAGCGTTTCGCCCAATCCCAGGAAGTTGTTCGTCGAATAGCCCATCGCCACGAAACTGCCGGCGATTCCCGACACGCCGCCGCTCAACTGCACTGAGTTCTTCCCGCGCTCCTTCACCTTCAAGGTGATGTCCACCGTGTTGTTCTTGGTGTCGCGCGTGATGTTGGCCGCCTCGTTCTCCTTCAGCACTTCGAAGTACCCAAGCTGGTTCAGCCGCAACAGACTCACTTCCCACAGACGGGTGTTGAACAGGTCCCCTTCGTCGATCAGCAGTTCGCGGCGAATCACCTTGTCGCGCGTCGTCGTGTTGCCCGAAAAATCGATGCGGCGCACGAAGAACTGCTTGCCCTCGTCCACCGTCAGCGTCAGGTCCAGGTTGTCCGAATTCGGAATCACGTCGAAATTCGGCTCCGGCACCATGTCCAGGAACCCGAACTCGCCGTACAGCTTCCGCAACTGCTCCAGGCCCTTGCGCAGCTTGGCCGTCGAGAAGATATCGCCCTGTCCCATCTGGAACACGGGACGGAACAGGCTCTCCGGCGTCCGGAAAAACTTTACACCGGTGAAATTGATGTTGTTCAGCTTGTAGCGGCGGCCCTCGTCCACCGTCACGCCCAGGTCCACCTTCTTGCCCGGCTTGTTCGGATAGAAGAGCGGGATCCGGAACTTGCCGCCGCCCACATCACGCATCTTCGTCGTGTGCTCGGTGGCGCGCGCCGTGAAGTATCCCTTTTCCTGATAGAACTGCTGAATCCGCCCCTTGTCCTCATCCAGCTTCGAGGAGTCGAAAGTCTTCGAGAACATACTCTCCAGAAGAATCGACCGCGGAATGCCCACCGGCTTCAGGTTCTTCATCGCCCGGATCACAGCCTTGTCCGAGAAGACCTGATTGCCTTCAATCGTGATCTCGCCCACCTTCACCTTGGGCCCTTCGGCCACCTTGAAGGTCACCTCAAGAGACGAAGGCGGGATCTGCCGCAACTCCGGCTCAACCGTGGCGTACTGCCGTCCGCGTTCGGACAGGAACTCCTTCAGCACAATGGCGGCGCGCTGCACCTTGTTCGGGTCATACTGGGACTCAACCTGAAGTCCCACGCGGCGCTCTTTAAAACGATCCAGAATCTCCGACACCGTTACCGACTTGATGCCGTCGTACTTGATCGACCGCACCACCCGGCGCTCCTGAACCACGAACCGGATCAGAACACCGGTCCGGCCCGGCTCGCGCTCCAGCCGGATGTCGTCAAACCGGCCTGAGTTCCACAGAATCAGGAAGTCGCGGTTCAGAACTTCCGGGTCCAGCTTGTCGCCTTTCCGCGTGGCGATCATCGCCCGCAGCGTGTCCTGCGGCACGCGCCGGGCTCCCCGGAACTCGATGTCTTCAATGACGTTGTCCACGTCGCCCAGCCGCTTCGGGGCATCCGGCTTGGGGGCCTCGGCGGCCGGCTTCGGAGATTCCAATTGCGGCTTCGCCCCCGGCGTCTGCTTTGGCGCCGCCGGCTTGGGCGGTTCGGGCTTCGGCGGCTCCGCTGGAGACACGTTCTCAAACGGATTCGCGGGCTTTTTGGGAGCGGGCGTTGGCGGTTGCTGCGCAGCCGGCTTGGCCGGCTCCGGCTGTTGAGCCAGGGCCCGTTGATTCAATAGGAAAGAGCAGGCTACCGCTTGCAGGCACAATACCGCGAGGGCCGGGCTGCTCAGCCGGCGTAATGTCATCAGTGCGTCTATCCTCTCAGGGAAGCGCGGCAATTCCGGGTGCCTTTCCGATCTGAAACTGTCGCCCCGGCACACCACCTTCCGCAATCTGCCATCCCTGAACAGGGACGTCCACCCAGCGCTTCACTGCATTACGCACTGTTTTGGGACGCCGCTAGAATGTGTTGGGTTTCAACCGATTGCGACCCGCGAGACCGAGGAGCGAAAGAATCATTCTACCAGGATCGGCCCGGGTCGGCACAACCCCGCCGACAACTGTTACACGTCCTTCAAAAAGAAAGGGGGGCCGGACCGAGGCCGCCCCCCTCCCTGGAACCACTCTGGTCGCGCCACTACCACTGGTAGCGGAGCACCAACTGGATCACCCTGGCGTTGCTCTGAAACGCCGTCTCCGGGTTCGCGAAGTCGGCGTGTCCGGGCGTCAGATACGTGCGCGTATCCGTCCGCGACCGCAGGTTCGCCACATTCGGGAACCCCGGCACGAACTGCGCATGGTTAAACGCGTTGTACATCTCGGACCGGAACTCCACCCGCCGGCTCTCCGAGATCTGGAACCGTTTGAAGATGGAGAAATCCAGGTTGTTGATGGGACGCAGCGGCAGCGTGGCGCGACCACCCGTGGCGTAAGCGCCTTCCCGGGCCCGGATGTACCGTGCCGAGGGATCAATCGCCGCGTACCCAACCACTCGGGACGGCGTACCGGCAATGGAGCAGGTCCCCGGTCCGGTCCTGCACAGCACCCGCACGTCGGACCCCACCCGGGCGCTGCCGCCTGGATTGATGATCGACCGGTCCCCGGCATTGTCGCCATTCAGATTGGCGTCGGCATTGCTCTGCACCGTCGCCAGCATCGGGCTCTCGTAGGTATAGGTGCCCGCAAACTGGAAGTTGCCCAGAATATTCTTCTGGAACCAGTTGTCGCTGCCCTTGAACCACTGAGCCTCATAGATACTGCTCCACGTGAACCGGTGGCGCCGGTCAAGCGCTGAGGACGACCGTTCCGCCCGCAGATCCTGAAAGTCCTGCGGCCGGCGCGGGGCGATCAGCGTCGAGAACACCGCCGCCGTCGAGTCGTCGATGTTGTGCGACCAGGTGTAGGCTCCGATCATCTGCAAACCCCGCGAGAATCGCCGGTTCAACTGCAGAGCCATACCGTGATAGACCGAATTGCCGCGCGGCAGGAAGCCCACCACGTTGTTGACGAAGCCATACTGCGCGTACGTGTTGGTGTTAACGCGGCGAAGGTCGGCCAGCGTGAGCGAAAGCCCGTCGAGATCCGCCTGCGAGGGCGCCTGGAGATACGTGGGCAGGAACCGGCTGGCGGTCACCGCCGGAATGCGGTTGAGCCGGCTCTGCGTGGGCAGCCTCACGCCGCGCGTGCCCAGGTAACGGGCCTCCACCGTGTAGTTGGTGGCGAACACGCGCTGCACACCCAGATTCCACTGGATGGCATAGGGCCGCTGCTGATCCGGCACATAGCTTGATGTGCCGGCGCGGGCGTCGGCCTGGCTCAGTTGCGTGCCGGCCGATCGAGGCCGGATGCCGCCGTTGCGCAGGAAATTCGGCGCGTCACCCTCGGCGTTCACCGTGGAGAAGAACTGCGGTGGAAGCGACAGGATGCCCAGGTTCTGATAGACCTGGTCGTAAGCCATGCCAAACCCGGCCCGGACTGAAGTGTTGCCGGAACGGCCGGGCGACCACGCCAAACCCACTCGCGGAGCCCAGTTGTTCTTCTGCGTCGTCGGTTGATTGAAGCTGATCACCCCGGGAACACTCGAAAGCTGGTTCAAGCGCTGCAGTTTGCTGCCGTACGGCACGTCCACCCACTCGTAACGGATGCCCAGATTGACGGTGAAGTTCGGGCGCAGCTTGAAATCGTTGTTCGCAAAGAAATAGTGACTGAAAAGGTCGCCCGAAAACGGGAACCCGCCCACGGAACGTTCGGCGAAGTTGGGGGTCAGATCGCGCAGGAACCGGTCCAGGTTCTCATACCCATAGTCGCCGCGCTGGCGCTGAATGAAGGTGCCCGGCGCGATCAGCTTCCGGCCATCATAGCCGAACTTCCACGTGCTGCGGCCCTTCGTCCAGTTCAGGTTGTTCGAGATCTGGTACGTGTTGATGATCGTGAACTGCGGCGAATTCGGGTCCGGCCCAAGCTGCAGGTTCAGGTCGTCTTCAATCGTCAGATTGGGGAAAGAATCCAACCCCTGGAACTGAAAATCACCCGACGGAATGCTGTCGTCGTAGCGATTGTAGGAAAGACGAAGCTCGTTGGTGAGCGAAGGGGAAAAGGTGTGGAACTCGGTCAACGACACCAGGTGCCCGCGCGTCGGGCGGTTCGTGTAGAACGCCGGCAGCGTCGCGTTGTTGTTGATCGCATCGATCTTGTTGTACACATACCGGCCGCGGATCTGGTCCCGCTCCGAATGGTTGTAGTCCATGCTGCCGATCGCAATGTAGGTGTTCTGGAAATTCGGCGCGCTGATCGGAAGCGTACCGATCGGAATCTGCCGCCCCAGCACCGTGGTGGTCCGGCTGCCCGCCGCGGCGGGCGCCGCGTACTGCTTCAGCGTGTCCAGCGCCGGCTTGAATACGCCCGGCAGACTGTCGAGAATCCGGTAACCCTCGGCGGTCGGCGAATAGACCGCGCTCGCCGGTGTGCTCGCCTGGCCCAGCGGGTTGTACTCGAAGTTGCCGAAGTAGAACAGCTTATTCTTCTTGATCGGTCCGCCCACCGTCGCGCCCAGACGGTTCTGGTCGAACCGGTCCCGCTCGCTCTTGCCCTGCCGCTTGAAAGCCACATCCAACGCGTTCAAATTGCGGTTCTGCAGGTAGTTGTACACCGACCCGTGCAACGAATTGTCACCCGACCGCAAGATCGTATTGAACACCCCGCCCGAGGAGTGCCCGAACTCCGGCGCCATCTGGTTCTGCAGAATAGCCACCTCGCGCACCGCCTCGTTCGTCACCTGCACATTGGGACCCGTGACGTCCTTGCGGTTATTGTCAACGCCCTCAATGTTGAAGCTGTTGTTGGTGGGCCGCTGCCCGCCCACCGAGGGGCCGCTGCCGTAGCCCACGCCGCCGCTCGACGCCACGCCGGCGCCCAGCAGGCTCAGATTCAGCACACCCATCGTGCCGTTGCTCGATTGCGGCATCTCAAGCGCCTGGCGGGTGTCGAAATTGGCCACCACCTGCGCCGTCGTCGTGTCAATCGCCGCCGCCGCTTCAATGACTTCGATCGTGGTGGCCACCGTGCCCACCTGCAGCGTCAGGTTCAAAGTCAGCGTACGGCTCAATTCAACCGCCGCGTTCTTGATCGAAGCCGGGGTAAACCCCTGCTTCGACGCCGTGATCGAGTACCGGCCCACCGGCACATTGTTAAAACGGTAACTGCCGCCGTTGTCGGACGTGGTCTTGACCTTGATGCCGGTCGCCATGTTCTCCAGTTCAATCGCGGCGTCCGGAATCGCGGCCCCCGTGGCGTCCGCCACCAGGCCGACTATGTTGCCGTCAATGGTCTGCGCTCGCCCGGCCGCCGGGTGAAATACCAGCGGGATGACGAGCGCGAAAAGGGTGTGGGAAAGGACTTTTCGCATTTTGGTTCCTTAAAGGTTGTAATGTAAGGCACGCAACACACCCGTGGGACCGGTTGGGGCGGTCAATGGGTGAGTGCGTGTCATGGTGCGAACGATTGCGCAATTTGCGTACCAAAATGCAACACGATTGTTATCAACACGCTGGAAGGCGCGGGGCGGGAGGGAAACTCCAATTTACAGAATTTCGGCTAACTGGAATACGGAAAATGGAATCGAGAGGATCCCACTCTACCGGTAAGTATCCGCCAAACGCTTCACGTCGTCGACATGTTCTGGGCGGACGGCGCACAACGGGGGGCGGACTGGCCCGCCGCGGAAGCCGAGTTCGTCCATCAGCAGCTTCATCACGGAAACCTCATACCCCTTCACCCGCTCCCGAATCGAATAAAGCGGATGAACGTACTTCTCCATCAAGGTATTCATGGTGGCGAAGTCCCGCGCCAGACCGGCTTCGGCCAGAGCCAGCGAGACCTTGGCCGAGATGTTCGAAATGCTGGAAGTATAGGCCTGCACGCCGATGGCGAAGTAGCCGGGCGCGCAGTCGTCGCCCAGGCCGCCCACCCAGGCCAGCCGGTCGCCCACCTGCTGCATGATCCGCTGGTAGGTCCGGATATTGCCTTGGCCGTCCTTCCAGATCTGAAGGGTGGGAACGCGGTCGCACAGGCGAGCCACCTGATTCGGCGAAAACACGGCCCAATCCCGGCTGTAGAGCGCAAGCGGCAGGCCGGAGGCGCGGCCAATGGTTTCGTAGTAGTCGAACAGCCCGGCCTCCGGAGCATTGCTGTAATAAGGTGGCATCACCAGCAGGGCATCGGCGCCCGCCTGTTCCATCCGCCGGGCCATCTCCGCGCCCATCGGGGTGTTGTAACCCACGCCGGCCACCACCGGCATCCGTCCGTTGACCACGCGCACGGTGGTCCGCACCACCTCCACCGCCTCATCCACGGACATCGAGTAGATCTCGCCCGTGCCGCCGGCCGCCACCACCGCGCAGTACGGGTGCTGGATCATGCCGGCGACGTTCGCCTCCAGGCCTTCCAGATCGAGCGACAGGTCGTTCTTGAAAGGGGTGACGGGGAAGCCGAAAACCCCGCGCAGGGTGTTCTTAAGGTTAGACATGGTGGGATCTTTCAGAATAGCAGCCATCGCCGGGAACCCGGGTTGTTTATGCCTCGATTCCCGAGTTCAGCTGCCGAACACGATGCAGTTCAGCCTGGGCGTCGAACGGCAACTCACGAAGAAGACGACCCTCAGCGTGAATCATGTCGGTACGCGCGGAGTTCAGCAGCTTCGCTCT
>VFZY01000253.1 GCA_016870915.1 Acidobacteriota bacterium
CTCCTCCAGAGTCACGTAGCTGAACATCCCGGACTGCTGCTGATCGTCGCCGCGCATACAACAATCATCGCCCGAAATGTTCCGAGAGGGAATGGGCTCGATCAGGAGTTTTTCAACAAGTTCCTAGGACAGTGGTTTGTCCGGGTTGCGAAGGGGCGGCCTATACTGTGGTCGTGTTACGAGCCCTGAGGGCGGCCGGCGTGGTGCTTGCCGGAGTTGCGGCGCGGGCGGCCGATCCGGCGCCGGAGCGCACTCCATTCCAATTCGAGATGACCGGCGGCCTGCTCGGCACGTCAGCGGGAGAGACTTGGCGCACGGTGGACACCAGGCTTTACTGCAACTCCTCACGTGTGTTTACGCCGTTTTTCTCTTTTGCCTCGCAGCGGCGCGGCGGCATGGAGCAACAGGTGTACAACGGGTCCACGTACATCCACGTCAACCGGCGCTTTTATGCGATTGCCGGGGCGGGCGGGTCCACGGAGCGCGGCGGCCGGCTGTTCTTCCCGCGCTTCCGGTTCGACGTGACGGCCTTGGGGCAGGTGGGCCGGCGCGACACCTGGCTGACGTTCGGTTACAGCCGCCTTCGCCTGGGCGGACGGGCGCAGGTGTTTTCACCGGGCATTCAGCAACACTTCAAGCGGGCCATCGTGAATGCGAGCCTGAACGTGACGCGGGTGGATCCGGGCGGGCAATGGGCGCGATCGGCCCAGGCGTCGGTGATGGTTGGCCAGCAGGGCAAGAGATGGGTGGGTGGTGGGGTGACCGGTGGGCGCGTGGCCTATCAGTCCCTGGGTGTCATTCCGTTGGATGTACGGTACTCAACGTGGAACGCCTTTGCCTTCCTGCGGCAGTGGCTGGGCAGGAACTGGGGGTTGCTCGCGCGGTATGAGCACACCAGCCTGCGAAGCCTGTACCGGGTGACCGGCGGCCACGTGGGTGTGTTTCACGACTTCTAGCCTTCGGATTGCCTACCGGAAGCGTTCGGCGGCCGTGGTGGCCAGTTCGTCGCAGCGGTTGTTGTCGGGATGATCGGCGTGGCCCTTGGTCCAGTGCCAGTGGGTGACGTGCTTCTGGCAAAGGTCGTCCAATTCCATCCAAAGTTCCGAGTTTTTGACAGGCGCTTTGGATTTGGTCCTCCAGTTGTTGCGCTTCCAACCTTTGATCCACTCGGTGATGCCCTGCCGCAAATACTCGGAGTCCGTGGTGATGTCCACCTCGCAGCGCTCCTTGAGCGCCTTGAGTCCTTCGATGGCGGCGCGGATCTCCATGCGATTGTTCGTGGTGTGCGGCTCTCCGCCGGCGCCTTCACGGGAGCGTTCTCCGAAGCGCAGAATGAAGGCCCAGCCTCCGGGGCCGGGGTTCCCTTTGCAGGCGCCGTCCGTGATGAGGCTGACGCGCTTCAGCTCTCCGCTCACGCGGCCAACTCCACGGTGAAGAACTCGTCGACACGGCCCAGCACTTCGGCGGCATCGGTGGCGTGGTAGATGGAGGAGCGGAGTTTCGCCCCGTTCCGGACCCCGTGCGTGAAGTAGGTGGTGAACTGCTTCATCTTGCCGATGGCGTCGGGCGTTTCGCGTTCGACCAGCATCTCGAAGTACCGCCGCATGGTCTGGTAGCGCATGGCTTCGGTGGGCTGGTCATAGGCGCCGTGCTCCAGATACTGGGCGATCTGGCGGAAGATCCAGGGATTAGACGACGCGGCGCGGCCAATCATGACAGCATCGCAGCCCGTCTCCCGGACCATTCGCACGGCGTCTTCCGGTGTGAGGATGTCGCCATTGCCGATGACAGGCATGCGAACCGAAGCCTTGAGGGCCGCGATGCGCGTCCAATCCGCGGTGCCGGCGTAGCCCTGTTCGCGCGTGCGCGGGTGGAGCGCGACGGCTGCCAGGCCGCACTCTTCGGCCAGTTGGCCCATGCGCACCATCACCAGTTCGCGGTCATTCCAGCCGGCGCGGAACTTGCAGGTGAGCGGGATGCGGATGGCGGCGCGCACCGTGCGAAGAATACGCTCCACCAGCGGAAGGTCGCGCAGCAGGCCGCTGCCGCCGTTGCAGGTGACCACTTTCTTCACGGGGCAGCCGAAATTGATGTCGACGATGTCGAAGCCCAGGTCCTCGCAGATGCGGGCCGCTTCGCCGAGCACCACCGGGTCGGACCCGAACAACTGGGCGGAGATGGGCCGCTCGCGCTCTTCGAAACAGAGGTACTTTTTCACCGTACGCGATGCCTTTCCGCCACGCGTTGAGGCCACAACACCGTGAGAACTGGTGAACTCCGTCATCATGAGGCCGCAGCCGCCCTGATCGCGGATGAACTGGCGGAAGACGGTGTCGGTGACGCCGGCCATGGGGGCGAGAACCGTCGCGGGCTGGATCCGGATGGGCCCGATGGAGAACCGTTTGGGGAAGATTTCGGCCGGGGTCACGCGGGGTGTCCTGTCAATGTCCCGCGGTTTCGATGCGGACCAGCGCGGGTTCCGGCCGCGGTTCGAAGGGGCGGCGGATGGTCTGCGGGTCGCGCCAGAAGTCGATAAGCGATGTCTGGTGAACGCAGGAAACGGTACAGGCCGGTGCGCATCCTTTTTCGGTGAGGTATTCGCGGCGCAGGTCGGCTGTGGTGTAGTCTTCGATGGGCGTACCGGGGTAGCCGCGCTGCTGGGAGCAGTAGTGGACCAGGCCGTTTTCGCAGATATAGATGTACCGGGCGCCGGCGCGGCAGCGCCACTCGTTGCTTTCGCCCCGGGCGATGGCTTCCTGGAAGCCGTTGAGGCGGGCGTAGCTGCTCTTGTTCAGTTGGCGGATGCGGTGGAAGACGTCGAGCGACACAGGGTCCAGCGGTTTCAACTGGCCGGTGCCGTCGTGGATGATGCCCACCGTGGAGGACAGGCCCAGTTCAAGGGCACGCGTGGCGATGACCATGGCATCCTCCGGGTTCTTGACGCCGCCGCCCACCACGGAGTTGATGTTGACGTGGAAATCGGCGTCTGCGGCGAGGATCTGGAGCTTGCGGTCGAGCACCTTGAGGCTTTTCTTTGAAACCTCGTCGGGCATGATGTTGTCGATGCTGATCTGCAGATGGTCGAGCCCGGCGTCATTCAGACGTTTGACTCGGTCCGCGGTGAGCAGGTAACCATTGGTGATCATGCCGGCGATGATGCCGTGGGAGCGGATGCGGGCGATGATCAGGTCGAGATCGGGGTGCAACAGAGGCTCTCCGCCGCTGATGGTGACCAGCGAGGCGCCCAGCCGAGCCAGGTGGTCAACCCGCCGTTGCATCGTGTCGAGCGGCACGGGCTTTGACACGTCATCGTACTCATTGCAGTAGCCGCAATCCAGGTTGCAGCGCCGCATGGGAATGATGTGTGCCTGCACGACATGCGTGCGTGAGATCAATCCCTTGGCGATGAGCCTGAGTTCTCGGACGCGCCGGGCGGCGGCCTTCCAGCGGGAGGGCATGGGTAACCCCTATTGTACCCGAGGGTGCGCGCCCGGCGAAACCACGGAAAGTTCTATTTCTTGGTGGGTGGCGGGGGGGCCGGCGGCTTGGCTTCGGGCGTCTCCACCACGTCGCCGAACTTGATGTTGACGTCGCTCTTGAACTGCTTGTAGTCCTCGTACCTGACGGTCTGGCGGATGGGAATGGAGCCGCTGTCAAAGTGCAGCGTGTCGACGGCGATGGTGTAGGTGGGGAACCAGTACTTGCCGTCGATTTGTTCGCGATAGGTCTCGAATTTGGGGAACTGCTGGTTCGAGTTCTTTTTCAGCAGACCGGTGGCGCGGCCATAGCTCTTGACGATCTGGAGATCCTCGTCGTCCACCCAGATCTGGCCCGAGAAGTAGCGCCGCCCCTGTTCGAGCTTCTTTGGCTTCACGGCAAAGACGTAGCAGGAAATCTCATCCAGCGTCTGCCTGCCCAGATAGCGGACATGGTAGTTGTTGACCTCTTCGGAGGTGAGCACGAAGGGCTGGACATCGCGCATGTCCTGCTCGTCTTCCGGGGTCATGATGATGTTGCGGAGGGACGATACAGGGGCGCGGACCACGCGTTCTGAGCGCTTGCCTTCGGGCGTGAAGATGATGTCGGAGACCAGTTCCCAACGTCCGCCGGGGCGGCCGCTACCGCCGTCCAGTTCCTGGAGGCGTGCGGTCTGGCGGTACGTGTAGCTGGACCGGGCCCGGGCAAACTCGGACTCCTTGGCGGCGAACTTGGCGATGATGCCGTCCACCTCGGCGGCCGAGGGGTCAGCCTTGGCGGCGCTCCAGGCCAGATTGGACGCGGCGGCTACGGTGAGCAGGAAGCGCATGGCGGTCACTCCTTCGAGACGTCTCTGCCTCTAGCTTAGTTTCCCCAGAAGCGCCTTGGCAATGGTGATCTTCTGGATGTTGCTGGTACCCTCGTAGATCCGGCCAATCTTGGCATCCCGGTACAGCTTTTCCACGGGGTACTCGCGAGTGAAGCCGACTCCGCCCAGGACTTCAATGGCGCGCGAGGCGCACCTCTCGGCCGCCTGGGAGGCGTGGTACTTAGCCATGGCGGCCTCGGTGACGAACGGCAGGCCGGCATCACGGAGCCGGGCGGCGTTGTAGACCAGAAGCCGGGCGGCCTCGACGTCCACGGCCATCTCGGCCAGTTCGAACTGGACGCCCTGGAATGCGCCGATGGGTTGACCGAACTGGCGGCGCTGGCGGGCATAGGACACGGCATGATCGAGCGCCGCCTGGGCCACACCGAGCATCTGGCCTCCAATGGCGATGCGGCCTTCGTTGAGAGTTTCGATCGCGATCCGGTATCCCAGGCCTACTTCGCCCACGACATTGGCGCGGGGGACGCGGCAGTTGTCCAGGATCAGTTCGCAGGTTGAGGAGGCGCGAATGCCGAGTTTGTCTTCCTTGCGGCCCACCTGAAAGCCGGGCGTTTCGCGGTCGACAAGGAAGCAGGTGATGCCACGGTGCCCGAGCGCGGGGTTGGCGTTGGCAAACAACATGAAAAGGCCTGCTTCCGCGGCGTTGGTGATCCACATCTTGCGGCCGTTGAGGATGTAGTGATCTCCGTCCTCGGCGGCAGTGGTTCGAAGGGCGAAGGCATCGGAGCCGGAGCCGGGCTCAGAGAGGGCGTAGGCGGAAACCAGGTGGGTGGCGAGCGGGGGCAGGTAGCGCGCCCGCTGGTCCTCACTGGCCCAGCGCAACAGTGCGTTGGTGACCAGGGTGTTCTGAACATCGACAATGACGGCGGCCGAGGGGTCGACCATGGCGAGCTCTTCCACGGCGATCACGGCGTTGAAGAAGGAGCCTCCCTGGCCGCCGTACTGTTCGGGGATGTCGATGGCCATGAGGCCGACGTCGAACAACTGGCGGAGCAGGGAAGGGTCGAAGTGGGCGGCCTCGTCCATGGCGCGAACCTTGGGCGCCACCTCGCGCCGGGCGAACTCCCGGACAGAGACGCGGAAGAGTTGTTCTTCTTCGGACAGCCGGGTGAGGGGAGCGAAGGCGGGAACGAGTTCAGGTGGGCCGGATGTCATACTCCATATTATTGCGGTCCGCGAAGGCTCCATTTTGGGCGCGTTCAGATTTTTTTGAAGGGTGTAACCTTCCAGGCCGCATCCGCGCATATTCTTGTACATCCCCGTTACACAAGAAGCGGGCACACTTACCCCATACCCAAGTGCGCCCGCTTCCCTCATTGCAGAACCCCGTTTGAACTTTTCCAGCCGCTGGCGCGTACGCCGTCTACATGAGCGGATTTTTGCACGACTTGGCGTATTCCTTCCGGACTCTGCGAAAGAGTCCCGGTTTTGCCGTGGTATCGATTCTGTCGCTCGCCCTTGGGATCGGCGCCACCACAGCCGTCTTCAGTCTGGCGGACGCGCTGGCGTTGAAGCCGTCGCGCCTGCCGGACCCCGGAAACCTGGTGCGAATTTCGTCCAAATCCCCGCAGTGGCGGTTCGGGCAGATGTCGTACCGGGAGTTCACGACGCTGCGGGAGCAAACGGCAACGGTGGGTCCCCTGGCTGCCTACGCGGAACTGAGCGCGGGCGTCCAGATGCAGGATAGAGAAGTTCCGCGGGTGACGCTGGCGGCGGCGGTGAATGCGGATTTCTTCCGGCAGATGCGGGTGCCGGTGGCGCTTGGCCGCGATTTCGAGGCGGCGGACGACAAGGCGGGGTCGCAACCGGTGGCGCTCATCACAGCTTCGTACCACGAGCGTAAATTTGGCGGGCATCCGGCAGCCGTGGGGAGCCGGCTGCGGGTGAACGGGAAGGATTTCGTGATAGCCGGTGTCCTGCCGCGCACGTACGTAGGGTTCACGCGGTACACCGCCCCCGAGGTGTACGTTCCGCTACAGATGATTCCTCTGCTCGAAGGCCATCGGAAGGCGCTGGATGACCCGGCCCGGCGTTCTTTTGCCCTGGCGGCGCGGCTGAAGCCCGGTGTCCCCGTGACCGTGGCGCGGACGGAGGTGGAGGCCCTGGCGGCGCGGATGCAGCAGGCGTACCCCGAAACGAACAAGGATCTGGGAGCGACGGTTCTATCCGACCCGGTCTACTGGCGGGAGCGGCAACCAACGGATGCGACGCTCGGGCTGCTTCTGTTGGGGTTGACGGTACTGTTGCTGGCGATTGCAAGCGCCAACGTGGCGAACCTGCTGTTGGGGCGTGGGCAGGAGCGGGCGCGTGAGATCTCCGTGCGGCTGGCGGTGGGTGCGGGGCGGTGGCGGCTGGTGCGGCAACTATTGACGGAGAGTCTGGTGCTGGGAGCGGCTGGCGGCCTGGTGGGGCTGGCGTTGGGAACGCTGGGGATTCGTTTCTTTCAATCGATCAGACTGCCCACCGACTTTCCGATTGTGATCCCGATTGCGCTGGATGGCCGGGTGCTGGCCTGGACGGCGGCGGCGAGCGGACTGACCGTGTTTCTGTTCGGGCTTGTGCCGGCGCTGCGTGCCACGCGAACGGACCTGGTGACAGGCTTGAAGGGTGCAGCCGTGCGGCCGGGACGGCTGTGGGGCCGTCAGGCGCTGGTGTCAATTCAGGTGGCATTCGCGGTGGTTCTGGTTGTGGAGACGGGCCTGTTCACTATCAGTTTCTGGAACGCTCTGCGGCAGAGGCCGGGGTTCCGGACCGAAGGCGTGTTGACGGCGGCGTACAAGCCGCGGTTGGTGGGATACACGGAGGAGAAGTCGCGGCGGTTCTATGAGCAGATTCTGGAGCGGGTGCGCGAGCAACCCGGCGTGCGGTCAGCGAGTCTGGCGGCCACCGTGCCGACGGCGGATGAAGAGCACGATGAGAGGATCTATGCTCCGGGCGACGACGCCAAGGATGCCGAGAAGGGCCGATGGACAGATGCGAACATCGTCAGCGACGGTTACTTCGACAACCTGGCGATTCCGGTGGTGCGCGGACGCGCGTTTGACCGGCGGGACACGGCGCGGTCGCTTCCGGTGGCGATAGTGAATGAGACGTTCGCGCAAGAAAGTTTTTCTGGGCGGGACGCGGTGGGCCAGGTGATCTACCGGAACGGCCGGGCGGGAAAGGCGGTGACCATCATTGGTGTGGCGAAGAACTCGCGGTACCGGAACGTCCTGGAGGCACCGCGAGAGTTCGTGTATGTGCCCTTTAGCCAGGTCTTCCGGGAGTCGATGACGATCCACGTGGAGACCGAGGGCGATCCGTTGGCGTTCACGGAGACGTTGCGGACGGAGACTCGGGCGCTGGATCCGGACATGCCCATGTTCAACGTCTTCACGGTGGAGGATATTTATGAGCACAAGGGCCAGCTCGCGGCGCGCCTGGTGTCGCAGGTGACGGGCGTGACCGGGGCGATCGGGATCGCGCTGGCGGCTGTGGGGCTGTATGCGGTGATCGCGTTTCTGGTGTCCCGCAACACGCGCGAGATTGGGGTCCGTATGGCGCTGGGGGCGACGCCGGCGCATGTGGTGCGTGCGGTGTTGAGTCAGGGGCTGATTCCGGTGGCGCTGGGCGCGGTGGCGGGGGTGAGTCTGGCGGTGCCCGTGAGCGGGATCTTCTCGGAGTTTCTGACGCAGTTGAGGCCGCCGCTGGAGACGCTGATAGCGCTTGCCTGCGGCCTGCTGGCCGTGGTGAGCCTGGCGGCGATGGTGGTGCCGGCGCGGCGGGCGGCGAGGATCGATCCGTCGCGTGCCCTGCGTTGGGATTGAACGGGCCTCAACTTCAGATAGCGGCGGGAACGCGGGGGGTGAGACCGAACAGGCGCATCATCCATTGAATGAACGGCTGAGCGTGTTCCGAGGCCGGATCGAGGGTGCGTTGCTGGAGAGCGACGCCCAGACTCTGTCCAGGCTTGTCTTGCCAGGCGAGCCACGTGTAGAGTTGCGCCTGGTCCCGATGTGCGTTTCGGAAGGGGGCATTGATTAAACGCGCCCTGGCAACACTTTCTTCAGCCAGACGCCAAAGGGGGTCCTGGCCCGGAGCCACGAGCCGGCTGAGCCGGGATTTCCATTTTGGGCCTCCCGGACGCCCACAGTGTACACCAACGCCTCACTCCCGTGCCGGAGTTGATCAGAATCCCCTTTCCGAGGGCGGGCCAGTGCCTGCGGATGGCTTCTTTCGACCATCGCACAAAAACGAAAACTGACAACATGCCTGTTTCCAGCAGTTCTTTCGACACCTCTCCCTCCCAGCCTCCTTTCTCTCAAGATTTCCACCTCTCCGGGCCGATCTTCACCCCGCCGGCAGCGCCTCGATCCGCCGCACCATGCTCCCGAACAGCCGGCGCGTCAGATGGCTCTCAGCCAACATCAGCCAGTAGTAGCGGGCGTGCTTGACCAG
>VFZY01000254.1 GCA_016870915.1 Acidobacteriota bacterium
CAAAACCGTGGGAGCCGGAGGGAGCCCGTTCTTGTTGCGAGTCTGAGAATTCACGCTGATTCCTATTCTCGCCCTGCTCAGTAATTAAGGCCAGGGGAGTTGTCTCAGCTATGTTGGCACGGAGGGGGCGCGATCCCAAGTTTGCGCTCTCCGCTGATATGGGTGTCGCGCTGGGAGCCTGGGGCGGCACCTCTTTTGCCACGGCCACCCTCAACCAAGCCATCTTCTCAGACGCTGATCTCGCAGGTGCCGACTTCCGTGACGCCAGCCTGAAGCGGACCATGTGGCGTGGCGCCAAAGGCATCCACAAGGCTCGCTTTGACCGCACCGCCATCGTCCACGACATCCGAGTCGAGCACCTGCTGTTGACCGGCAACGGCGCGGGCAAAGACTACGCCAACGCAAACCTCCAGGGCGCAAACCTGGAAGGCGCCGACCTGACAAACGCAAACCTCCGCCACGCCGACCTCACCGGCGCCGCACTCAAAGGAGCCAATCTCGAAGGCGCAAACCTCACCGAAACCACCTGCCTCGACGTCGACTTCACCGGCGCGAAGTTGACCGGCGCCTGCCTCCAGGGCTGGAACATCGATTCCGCCACCGTACTCGACGCTGTCGACTGCCGCTTCATCTACCTGTCAGAGACCTTCGACGACAAGGGGAACCGCGAACGCCGCCCACACAACCCCGATGCCGAGTTTGAACCCGGCGACTTCGCCGCGCTCTACCAAAAGGTTCACGAGCAGATCGAGATCCTCATCCGGCGCACGGTCCGTCCAAGGCAATTCTGGGAAGCCTTCCATGCGGCCATGGAACAGCACCCGGGCATCACGCCGGACGACATCCGAAGCATGGAGAAGACCGACGCCGGAACCGTGCTGCGCATTCACCCCCGCCAGAAAGTCGACAAAGGCGGCTTCGAACGCCTGCTCCAGGAAGGCACCCGCCGCGAACTCACCGCAACGCCGCCGCTCCAGGTCTACCTCTCACACACCAGCGAAAACAAGCCGGCCGTCCGCCGGATCAAGCAACTCCTGGAAGCTGGCGGCGGCATCAACTGCTGGCTCGACGAAGACCAGATCGGCCTCGGGCACAACATCACCATGATGATCGACCGGGCACTCGCCGCCGACTTCGTTCTGGTCTTCTTCTCGCCCGCCGCCATCGGGTCCAAGTGGGTCAAGGAAGAGTGGACCACCGTCTACTACGACGACGTCAACCGCGGCCAAGCCCGCCTCATCTCTCTGCTCATCGAACCCTGCGACGTACCAGCAATGCTGGCCAAGAACCGTCACCTCGACCTGACCGACGACCTGGATGCCCGCGTAGCCGGCCTCCGGGACTGGATCCTCAATTCGCGCACCAACCTGTCGCCGCCGGCGATGAACGCACTTGCCGAAAGGATAGGCCGACCCCCTGCAGCAGCGGCGATTGCGTTGCCGTCCAGCGGCCTCGGCGACTCATCGCTTGATACCATGGCCATAGGACGCCAGTCACCAAGATGACCAGATCCCCCCACACCAGCGCCCCCCACCGCGACACCACCGCCGTGCCACCCAGCGACCCCGTCCTCCTCACACCCGAACAAGCCGCCGCCAAACTCGCCATCCTCGCCACTCTACCCCCGCCATCCCCTCTCGCAACACCCGCCGCCCTCAGGAACGAACTCACAGCCATCCGCTCCGCCCGCCGCTCCGCCCGCTAAGCCCCGCCGGCGACCCGCCTCCCGCCCGCGCTCTGCTACAATTCCAGACGCCCCCATGCGACCCCTTCTGTGCACTCTGGCCCTCACCCTCACCGCCTGCGTGCCCAAACCAACGGGACCACCCCTCCTCTCCGTCGCCACCCTCGGCGAAGTCATGCACGACCTCGTCATCCCCAGCGCCGAAGTCGTCTGGGACTCCGTCGGAACCATCTACACCGCCAAAGGCGTCCAGGAAATCCGCCCCGCCAACAACGAGGAATGGATCCGCGTCGAACAAAGCGCCACCGCCCTCACCGAAGCCGCCAACCTCCTCATGATGGACGGGCGAGCCAAAGATACCGCCCGCTGGTACCAGCGATCCATCGCTCTCCGCGAAGCCGGGGCCGCCGTGCACAAAGCCGCCAAGGCCCGCGACCCCGAAGCCGTCTTCGAAACCGGCGGCCAGTTGTTCGAAGCCTGCCAGGGCTGCCACTTCGAATACCGCTTCGCCAAAGACCCATCCACCATCCGGACCCACTAAGCGGTATGAGCCCTCTCCCCCTCATCCAACAACTCGATCAAACCGCCGGCAGCATCGCCCTCCGCGAATCCATCCTCGTCTACCCCCTCATCGAAACCACCCACGTCCTCGCCCTCTGCCTCTTCCTCGGCATCATCGCCCTGCTCGATCTCCGCCTCCTCGGCCTCGGCTTCCAATCCGTGCCCGTCTCCCAGATCGCCGGCCGCCTCCTCCCCATCGGCCTCACCGGCTTCGCCCTCATGACCCTGAGCGGCCTACTCCTCTTCTACTCCGGACCCCTCCGCGCCTATGGCAACATCTTCTTCCGCGTCAAAATGGTTCTCATCCTTCTGGCGGGCCTGAACGCCGTCGCCTTCCACTACGGCATCTATAAACGCATCGCCGCCTGGGACACGCAGCCCGTGCCGCCCCCACGCGCACGCCTCGCCGGCCTCGCCTCCCTCATCCTCTGGTGCGCCATCGTCATCTGCGGGCGCATGCAAGCCTACAACTGGTTCGAAAAGCCACCAGGAACCTGACCCACCCACTCATGGACCTTCTGCCTCTCTTCCAGTCCTTCGAAGCCACCGCCGTGGGAACCATCGTCCGCGAATCCCTCTGGCTCTTCCCCGTCATCGAATGCGGGCACCTTCTCGCCCTCGCCCTCCTCGGCGGCTCCATGCTCGTCGTCGATCTCCGCCTGCTCGGCCTCGGCCTCACCGCCCAGCCCATCCCCCAACTGGCGGCCCGGGCGCACCCCTGGATGCTCGCCGCCTGGGCCGGAATCATCGCCACCGGCATCCCCATGTTCCTCTCCGAAGCGGTCAAGTGCTACTACAGCCCTCCGTTTTGGTACAAAATTGGACTACTCGTGCTGGCCTCCGTCTACACGTTCACCGTCCGCCGCCGCGTCACCGCGCAACCCCAGCCACGCCTCGGCGCCCTCACCGCTCTCGCCTCGCTCACGCTGTGGGGCGGCGTCGGTTTCGCCGGCCGCTGGATCGCCTTCTATTAAGGAGCCTCATGCTGAAACTCACCCCTGCCCTCATGCTCGCCGCCGCCGTCCTCCACGCCCAGACGGCCGCGCCCCGGCCCGGCCCGGCCATACCACGCCTCGCCAACGGCAAGCCCAACTTCAACGGCATCTGGCAGGCCATCTCATCGGCCCACTACGATATCGAGCGCCACATGGCCCGCCACTCCCTCATGCAGCGCCCCGGCCCTCACGGACCTCTCCCCGCCGTCCAAACCCTCGCCCTCGGTGCCGTCGGCGCCGTCCCCGGCGGCATGGGCATCGTTGAAGGCGGCAGAATTCCCTACAAACCCGAAGCCCTCAAGACACGCGATGAAAACCGCGCCCGCTGGGTCGAACGCGACCCCGAGATCAAGTGCTTCCTCCCCGGCATCCCACGCGCCACCTACATGCCCTTCCCCTTCGAAATCGTCCAGAACGCCGGCAACTTCTTCTTCGCCTACGAATTCGCCGGCGCCTACCGCAACATCCTCTTCAAGGATCCCGGCCCCGCCGAAACCGACAGCTGGATGGGCCAGGCCGTCGGACGCTGGGAAGGCGATACCCTCGTCATCGACAACTCCGGCTTCAACGATCAGTCCTGGTTTGACCGCGCCGGCAACCATCACTCAAACCAGCTCCGCGTCGTCGAACGCCTCAAGCTCCTCGGCCCCAACCACATTCAATACGAGGCCACCATCACGGACCCCGAAACCTTCACCGAACCCTGGAAAATCTCGCTGCCCCTATACCGGCGAATGGAAAAAGACGCTCGCATCATGGATTTCAAGTGCGTCGAATTCGTCGAGGAACTCATGTTTGGCGAATATCGCCGCAACCCGCTCAAGCGGTAAGTTCTGGAGGCGCCACCATGCGGCACCACGTTGCAATCGTTCTTCTCGGCATTCCCCTCGCGGCCGCCGCTCAAGGCCCGCGCACGCCCGAAGGCAAGCCCGATTTCTCGGGCACCTATGACATCGCGGCCCTCACTCCCCTGGTGCGGCCCGCCAACCTCGGCACACGCCTCGAACTCAGTGATGCCGAAGCCGAAGCGCTCGCAAAGAAGGAAGCCGCCAACCTCGCCACCGGCAACGCCGCCACCGATCCCAATCGCAAGGCGCCCGCCGCCGGCGGCAACATCGGCTCCTACAATCAGCTCTGGTTTGACCGCGGCACCCGCGCCATCCGCATCAACGGCAAATGGCGGACATCCATCATCACGGACCCGCCCGACGGCCGCCTCCCCGAACTCACCGCGAAAGGCAAGGCGATCGCCGCCCGCAACGCCCTCCACAACCGCTCCACCGGTGAAGCCTTCTGGCTCGCCGAAAAACTGGTCCCCGGCCCCTTCGATGACCCGGAACTCCGCCCCCTCACCGAACGCTGCCTCGCCACCTTCGGCACCTCCGCCGGCCCGCCCATGCTGCCCACCGCCTACAACAACCTCAAGCAGATCGTGCAGACGAAGGACCGCGTCATGATCCTTAATGAAATGGTTCACGACGTCCGCATCGTCCGCATGAACTCCCAACACCCGCCGCCCGATATCCGCCGCTGGCTCGGTGACTCCATCGGACACTGGGAAGGCGACACCCTCGTCATCGACACCACCAATTTCAACGACACCCCAGGCCTCTTCTCAGCCTCCAGCAACCTGCATGTCATCGAGCGCTTCACGCGCATCGATGCCTCCACGCTCAGCTACAAGTTCACCGTCGACGATCCCACCGTCTGGGCCCGCCCCTGGAGCGGCGAAGTCGTCTGGCCCAAAACAGATCAGCGCGTTTTCGAGTACGCCTGCCATGAAGGCAATTACTCGTTCACCGGCATCCTCAAGGGTGCGCGGGTGCTGGAAGCCGCCGCCACCGGCAAGCTGCCCAAGTAGTGCTGGCGTGAGTAAAATGAGGGAGAAACCATCATCATGACAACCAGGTTTTTTCAGGCTGCGGCCCTTCTGCCGCTGACGCTTCTGCCGCTGGCCCTAGCCGCGCCGCCCGCCGCCGGCCCGCGCACGCCCGACGGCAAGCCCGACTTCTCCGGCGTCTACGACATCGCTTCGCTCACGCCGTTGACCCGTCCAAAATCACTCGGCGACCGCCTCACCCTCACCGATGCCGAAGCCCAAACCATCGCCAGGCAGGAAGAGGCCGTGCGCCAGGCCACCAACCGCGCCAGCGACCCCAACCGCAAAGCGCCCCCCGTCGGCGGCGATGGCTCCCTCGGCCCCGCCGGCAATGTCGGCGGCTACAACAGCTTTTGGGTCGACCGCGGCCAGGGCGCCTTCAAGATCGATGGCAAATGGCGCACCTCCATCCTCACGGACCCGCCCGATGGCCAGATGCCCCCATTGACTCCACTCGGTAAGGAACTCGCCGCCCGCCGCGCCGTCATGGGGCGCCCCAACCGCGGCGACGCCTTCTGGATCACTGAAAACATGAAGCAGGGTCCCTACGACGACCCCGAGCTCCGCCCCCTTGCCGAACGCTGCCTCCTCGCCTTCGGCGCCTCCGCCGGGCCTCCCATGCTGCCCGTCATGTACAACAACCTCAAGCAGATCGTCCAAACCAAGGACCGCGTCCTCATCCTCAATGAGATGGTGCACGACGTCCGCGTCATTCGCCTCAACGCCCAACACGATCCGCCCGAAATCCGCAAATGGCTCGGCGACTCCATCGGCCACTGGGAAGGCGATACCCTCGTCGTCGATACCACCAATTTCACCGATTCCCCCGGCCTCGGCCAGGCGACGCGCAACCTGCACATCATCGAGCGTTTCACCCGGCTCGACGCCAAAACCCTCAGCTACAAGTTCACCGTCGAGGACCCCACCATCTGGACCCGCCCCTGGAGCGGCGAAGTCGCCTGGCCGGCCACGGATCAGCGCATCTACGAGTACGCCTGCCATGAGGGCAACTACTCCTTCACCGGGATTCTCAAGGGCGCGCGCGTCCTCGAGGCCGATGCCCTAAAGAAACTGGGCAAATAGCAGAAACTGGGCAAGTAAACATCTCTGGGGAAAAGAAAGACACCATCATGAAGAAGAGAATTTTTTGGTTGACGGCCGCCGTCGCGGCTCTTCTCGGCGTGCGCGTAGCCCAAGTCTACGCCCACCACGCCTTCGGCGCTGAATTCGACCCCAACCGTCCCGTCCTGCTCAAAGGCCCCGTCACGCGGCTGGAATGGATCAACCCCCACACCTGGATCCATCTCGAACACACCGCCGAGGGCGGCAAGAAGGAAACCTGGATGGTCGAAGGCGGCACCCCCAACAGCCTCCTCCGCCGCGGCCTCAAGCGCGACTCCATCAAAATCGGCCAGGTCATCATCGTCGACGGCTACCAGTCCAAGGACCGCTCCAACCGCGCCAACGGCCGCGACATCACCCTCCCCGACGGCCAGAAATTCTTCATGGGCTCCTCCGGAACCGGCGCCCCCTACGACCAGCCCGGCAAAGACCAGCGCAAGTAGCCGCCTGGACCACTCCCCTTCCGGCCCACCCGCCGGACCCCGATACCAGGCGGCCGGAGTGCTGGAACGGCCGTAGTACTGGAGCGGATAGCCCCATTGTCTCAATTGACCAACTCCGCACCGTCCCGTAAGCTCAAGTCATCAAGGCCAAGCGCCCCAAAACAAAAAAGAAAACAAGGAGCTTTCTCAAATGCGTCTTTCTACGTTGATTCTCACCGGTGCCATGCTCGCGTCCAGCGCGCTGGCTGGCCCGCTCGGTCTCACAGCGACCGGTATCGTCGCCGCCGCTGATACCCGCGAGTACACCACCGGCTGGATATTCACCACCAGTTCGGCGATCACCGTCACCGCGCTCGGCTACTTCGACGAAGGGCGTGACGGCTTGCTCTCCTCGCATCAGGTGGGCATCTTCGACACGGCCGGCAACCTGCTGGTCTCCACCACCGTCCCCGCGGGCACAGCGGGCTATCTGAACGCGGATTGGCGCATGGATTCCATTGCTCCGTTCCTCCTCTCGGCTGGCACCTACGTCATCGGCGGCGCCAACCACGGCAGCTCCGACCCCATCGTGTACATCGCCGGCAGCGCGACGCCCGCGCCCGGCATCACGCTCGGTGCCCTGGACGTCTACAACTTCGGCACGGGCCTTATCTTCCCCACATCGCCGGGCTACACCTACCTGAACCCGAACTTCGAGTTCACCACGGGCGTCCCTGAACCCGCCACCCTCAGCCTGGCCGGAGCCGCCATCGCTGCCATCGCCTTCATCCGCCGCAAGCGGTAAACCAACGCACCATCAAACCCAAAGGCGGGTCCATGAGTCACCTCATGGACCCGCCTTTTCGTCGATTCCCGGCCTTCAGCCAAGCTCCCATCGAATCCTCGGTTAGCTCGCAGCGGCAATAGCCAACCAATCCGGTGGACACGGCGAGCGCACCCGCTTGCTCGCGCTTGGTGGATGCCATGAAGGCTACGGCTCGGTTGTCGATTCCGACAAACAGGATTCAAGGCAAGTGTCTTTGGTGAGCGTCACCTGAGGCGGCTCTTCAGAGCCACTATGGCGGCAAAACCGGCGGCAAGAAGAATTATCGAACCCGGTTCGGGCGTCCTTGCAACGAAAAAGTCGTCGTAGTGGTTGTACCCGTCGCCAGTACGTCCATCGAATTCCAGGAACCCGATGTCGAACTGGGCGATGATACCAGCGAAACTGTTGGAAAAATAAGGTGCTGCCCCTACGTTTCTTTCAGCTTCAACCGACCCTCTCAGAACACCCGAACGGTCATAAACGCGCAACAGACCTGGTCCATCCGGATCCCCGTTCCAGAAACCGAACCCCCGGATCTGTTGGCCAGCCTCTACCCTCAATCTCAGATCGCCGTAGCGGTACTGCGATCTAATGCAACAGTTCCCTGGTGCGTTTCCGATCTGAAGCTGGCCAGACGGCGTGTTGTTGTCGAAATGCCTATAGATCCCGGGCTGATCTCCGTTATTCAGGGGCTCGACGATCAGTCCGAGCACGGGAAACGCTGTAACGGCGTCGTTGATCGAATAGGATTCGAATCCTTCGTAGTCGAAAAGGCCGACTGCCTTCTTCCATTTAGATTCGGCATCTTGTCCCGTGAAGGTGGTTATTGGGGCACCGATGGCTGATACGGTGCAATGAGCAACAAACAAGGTTGCTGCGGCAAAACGGGTAGTCATAAACACTCCTTTGGCGAAGATTCGGTGGTCTCTCATACCACTCGAGACCATCTGCGAGCAATTGTGAGGGAACCTCAACGGTTCGTCAAGTGTGCTGATGAACACTCCCCTGTCATCAAATGACATTTACCTGTCAACTTCTGTCCAATACCGCAAGAAATGCGCCAAACATGCAATACAATGGTCAAATGGCTAAGCTGCGCTTGTCCCCTGGGCTGAGACAAAGGGTTAAGACACTACTCGCCGTTCGCTGCAAAATCATTGACCGGCAAATCTCATTGATAGCAAACTGGAGACACCCGGTGAAACGGAGGCGGGCTCTGCTGGAGAGCAACCCGCCAAGGGATAGCCGGTGCGACTCATCGTGGACGATGAGCGGGGGCGCGACTCCGGTCGCGCCTCTGTA
>VFZY01000255.1 GCA_016870915.1 Acidobacteriota bacterium
AGAGTCGGGTCCGCAGAGCGCCTACTCGGCGGCCTCTTCTGTTTTACCGCAGGATTCTCAGGGGTCCCAAGTGGTGTCAGACCCGATCTATCGACCCGCTCAACTCGGCGGCGTGCATAGTTTAGGTAACATAGTAGAAAGCGCCGGAAGCAGCCATCTTCTGGGCACAGCCTGCCCCTGAGGAAATGCAACTGGCGGGAATTGGCGGGGTTTAGCCATAGTCATGCGCTCAAGTCGATCAATGTTCCCGGGTCTATTGTATCCAGGATTGTTCGCCGTTACTCTCCTCGGTCAGGCTCCACCCTCGGGACCGGTGGTCAGCCCTCGCGGCATTATCAACGCTCACACCCAGGCGCCGGCCCCATCGCGCGTCGCCCCTGGCGGCATCCTCTGGATCAGCGGTCTCAACCTTGGTCCCGCGGAGGGCGTCAAGGCGGAAGGGCTCCCGTTGCCCACCAAGCTTGGCGACCCTGCCATCGAGGTGGAGATCAACGGACGCGCCGCGCCCCTCTATTCGGCGCAGCCCGGCCGCATCGTGGTTCAGGTGCCCGTCGAGACCCAGCCGGGCCTCGCCTCCGTTATCGTCAAGCGCGACGGCCAGTCCAGCCGCCCGGCGCGTATTCAGATTGACCCTGTCCGTCCGGGGCTGCGCGGTACCGGCGACCGCGGCTTCGGCGGCGCGGAGTCCCAGGCTTCCGGCCAGGCCACCATGCTCACCGGCTCCGGTTTTGGCCAAACGAACCCAAGGGTGTCTTCCGGTGAGGCCGCATCCAAGGACTCCGCCGCTGTTCCGATGGCGCCGGTGCGCGCCTACGTGGGCGGCCTGAGCGCGCCCGTCAAGGTGAGCGCCTCCACCGAACGGCCGGGTGAATTCGACATCGCGGTGGAAGTGCCCGCCAACGCCGCCCCGGGCGACCTGGTGACCGTGCTTGCCAATGATCAGCCCGCCAACCGCCTTACCCTGGGCGCCCTGCGCAATCCGGAACTTCAGTACGTTGCCCTGCCGAACAATACCCCCACCCTCACCGGCATCACCAGCTCCGATCTGCGCGGCACGTTCATCCTGGCCAACGCGCAGCGCACGAACGAAGGCTGCTACCCCAGTTTCGCCGTGGACACGTCCCGAAACTCGGTCACGGCGATTGATGGCTGCCTCACCGGCGTTGCCGCCCAGGTCCCTTCGCCGGCCATTCCCTCGATTGAAGGCGCGGCGCTCGGTTCGCTGGTGGGTCCGCCGGAGGGTGAGCCCGCGCAGGGTGTGAGTTCGAAGCTCCGCATCCTCCACCCCGGCAAGGACCCCATGAATGTCGATCTGCCGGCCAAAGCCGCGGCTGTTCTGGGGAACGGGAACAATTTCATCGCCATTTTGAGCGGCACGCCGCCACGCGCGGTGCAGGTGAGCGCGGAAACCGGCGAAGTGCGCGATCTGCAGGCGGGCCCGGGTGTTCCCGGCATTGGAATCCCCGGCGCACCCGCCGCTCCCGGGGGCGGTGGTGCGATTGTCTTCGAACTCGACCTGGGCGACGGCATCAAGACCGTGGTCTCCCAGCCCATGAATCTGGGCGGCGGCCAGCGTGCCGTGGTGGTTGTCGACGATGTGGCTCGCGTGGCGAAAGCCAAGCTCGCCATCATCAACGCTCAGAATCAGGTGCAGGCCACACGTGACTTCCCGGCCGATTGGCTCCCGCTGCTGGAACCCCGCCCGGCAGCCCAGCCTGGTGGCGGCGGCCCCGGCGGCCCCGGCGGCCCCGGACTTCCCGGCGGCCCAGGTGGTGGCCAGTTCGCCGGCCCGCTGCAACAGTTACGCTCCATCTCCTTCTTCGATGGCCCTTCGCGCAACGCCTACATCCTGGGACGTTCGGCGGAACCCAAGCACGCCATCATCGCCTTCTCCTTCACGCCCCAGGGCGGCGAGCGTGTGATCAACCTGCCCGATGGCTGGTTCGTCACCGCCTGCACCCAGCAGATCCCGGTGTTCACCCTGGAACTCTCGCGCCGCATCGGGTTCATCGGCAGTTCCACCGCCGAGACCGCCATCCGCAATCCCTGCCCCGCTCAGGGCTTTCTCCTGTTCGATCTTGAGGCGCAGAAAATCGACCCCTTCCAACTCCCCGGCGGCGGCCAGATGAACGCCACCGCCAACACCGGCGACGTCAATGATTTTGTGTTTGGCGTCAACACGGAGAGCGCCCGGCCCAACGTCGCCGAAACGATGTTCGTCTTTGACGGCGTCCTGAGTTCACTTTCGCGCATGGACCTTCCCGCCAACGTCAGCGGTTTTGGCGGTATCCAGCCCGTGCCGGCACTGAACGCCCTGGTGTCCACCGCCGTCAACCGCGTGGCCGGCGACGGCGGCTTCGTTTTTTTCGACCTTGAAGCCGGCCAATCCCGTGTTCTTCCGGTTCCGGATGGCTTCGCCACCGTCCAACTTGCCGGCATCTTCAATGCCACGCGCAAACTGGTGGCCCGCGGGATCAAGGAAACCGGCTCCCAACTTCTGGTCTATGATCTGCTCACCGGCGACCTGACCATTGTTCCGAACCCCGAGGGCGTGGCCTGGATCGGGCCGGTGGTGGTTGCTGCCGCACCCGGGGGTGGCCCTGGCGGACCCGGCGGACCAGGTGGACCCGGCGGACCTGGAGGCGGCGGCGCGGCGCCCGTGCCGCAAACTCCGCTGATCCGGCCGAACCTGAAGTCGAACACCGTCGCCGCCGTTTGCTTCAACGCCGAACGCCGCCAGACGGGCATTGCGGTCCTGCGCATCAATTGATTGATTCGCGTGATTGATTCAGGTGATTGATTCAAGTGATTGATTCAAGTGATGGATTCAAGATCGGGTGATTAAAGATCAGGCCACGCCCCGGATCTGATCCGGCGTCAACGGCTGAATCGACAACGCCTCGCCGCCCCGCCTTTTTGTGACATGCACCAGGGACCCCGGCGGCACCCGATTGGAAGCCACCAGCGCTGCCAGAGGCTGCGTGAGTTGCCGCAGAATCACCCGCTTCAACTCTCGAGCTCCGAACTCCTGGCTGGTGCCCTTCTCGATCAGCCAATTCCGCGCCCCTTCTGAGATATCCAGCCGGAACGCCCGTGCTCCCAGCCGTCCGGTGATATGCCGCTGAAGGTTCGCCAACTGATGCTCAAGAATTCGCCGCAGGGCGTCCTCTCCCAGCGGATGATAGGTCACCACAGCGTCGATCCGGTTGAGAAACTCGGGTGAAAACCGGCGCCGGACCGCAGCCCGCCCAATGGCCTCCAGCTTGTTTTCCGCCGCCGCGCCGCCCGCCATTCCGCGGGCGAAACCATAGCCACCAGCCAGCGCGTTCATCATGGCCTCAGCACCCAGGTTGCTGGTCATGAAGATCATCGTCCGCTCGAAGTTCACGGTGGAGTTGTCGCCCAGCTTCAACGCGGCTTTGTCCAGCACTCCGAGCAGGAGCCGGTTGAGTGACGATGCGGCTTTCTCGATTTCATCGAACAACACAATCGACAGGCTGCTGCGCTCGCTCGCCACCGCGTTCACCTTCTGCTGCGTCAGCATCGGCTGCGTTTCACGGTGCCCCAGATAGCCGGGAGGCGCCCCGATCAGTTTCGCCACTTCGTGCTCCATCTGGAACTCCCCGCAGTCGATCCGCAGCACGTTCTTTTCGCTGCCGTGCATCACTTCGGCCAGTGCTTCCACGGTTCGTGTCTTGCCGGTGCCCGTGGGGCCCAGCAGCAGGAACACACCGGCCGGCCTGCCTTCGGGAGCCAGACCTGCCTGGAACATGCGCACGTAGGGAACCACCAGTTCGATCGCCTGTGTCTGGCCCACCAGCCGCTGGGCAAGCTGCACGCCCACTCCTGGCGGCGTCACCAGCGGCGGGCGGCGCACAAAGCGATTGGACCGGTCGATAGGGAAGTTGTTGTTGTTCGGCACGCGAATGCTATTCCTCTGCAAGGAGTATAGCCACACCCCCCCCGGGGCACCGTCCAAAACAGCCCTCAAACGGGCCTTGCAGGCAAACTTTTTTTCGAATTTAAGGGTTGAAATATGAATGGATTAGGCCGCAGATACGGGCGCTCGAACAGCCATCTCCGTACGGGTTGTGAACGAGGGTCCGGGCGCGGTACAAATCGGGGTGGTCCAGCAGCCGTTCGCCGGCCTCGACAATCCGTTCCGGGTCCGTTCCGGTGAGTTCCACGGTTCCTGCTTCCACCGCTTCCGGCCGCTCCGTGGTGTCGCGCAGAACCAGCACCGGCTTGCCCAGGGACGGAGCCTCCTCCTGCACTCCCCCTGAGTCCGTCACGATCAGGTAGGCCCGCCGCATCAGGTCGACAAACGGCAGGTAGTCGAGCGGCTCAATCAGCCGGATACTCGGATGACCACCCAGCAGCCGCTCCACGGGCTCACGGACGTTGGGGTTCGGATGCACGGGATAAACCAGCTGCACGTCCTCTCGCGAAGCCAGACGGGCAAGCGCCTGGCAGATCCGCTCAAACCCGCCTCCGAAGCTCTCCCGCCGGTGTGCTGTCACCAGGATGAGCCGCTTGTCCCGCCGCAGCCACTCCCAGGCGGGCGGCTGCAGCGTTCCCGATTCGATGCGCCGCCGCACACTGAGCACGGCGTCGATTCCGGTGTTGCCCGTCACAAACACGCTGTCTTCGGCCACACCCTCACGGAGCAGATTGCCGCGAGCGCCTGCGGTGGGCGCGAAATGCAGCGCAGCCAGCCGCCCGGTGAGCAGCCGGTTCATCTCCTCCGGAAACGGCGATGCCGGGTTGAACGTTCGCAGCCCTGCCTCCACATGCGCCACGGGTACGCGGTGGTAGAACGCGGCCAGGGCCCCGCAGAGCGTGGTGGTGGTGTCGCCTTGAACGATCGCCAGATCGGGGTTTTCCGCGCGGAAGACCGGTTCCAGGGCCGCCAGCATCCGGGCAGTGACCGAGGCCAGGGTTTGCCCCGGGGTCATCACATCCAGATCGTGGTGGGGTTGAACGCCGAAGACAGCGAGCACCTGATCGAGCATGCCCCGGTGCTGGGCGGTGACGCAGATACGGGGTTCGAACTCGCGGGGCCGCGCCCGCTGTTCAAGGACCAGGGGACAGAGCTTGATCGCTTCCGGCCGGGTCCCGAAGACAAACAGGACCTTGATCACGAATGGGTCACGGGCTGGAGGTCACGGCCGCGGGGTCTACTTGTGGCGGTAAGTAATGCGGCCCTTGGTGAGGTCGTAGGGGGAAAGCTCGAGCGTCACCCGGTCGCCGGCCAGCACGCGAATGCGGTTCCGGCGCAGTTTGCCAGCCAGGTGGGCAAGGACCGTACGGTCCTGGTCGAGCTGCACGCTAAACAGGCCGCTGGGGAACTTTTCCACAACGGTCCCGGTCACTTCAATACTGTCTTCTTTGCTCATCTTCCTCCCGTGGAGATTGTCGATATGGCGAACTGCGCCGCCGCGGTTACTACCTGAAGCACTAAAAGTATACCGCACGGACCAGGGTAAAGGACTGCCCGGAAGGACTTGTCTGAGCGCATTTCCGTATGATCAGCGGGCATGCCGCCCTTTGGTATACCTGAAGGCATCATGTTGGACCTTCGCCTCGCCCTGCGGGTTCTTCGCCGAAGCCCTGGCTTTGTGCTCACCGCCGTGGCCACGCTCGCTCTGGCTGTCGGCGCCAACTCGGCTATCTTCTCCCTCATCAGCGCCGTACTCCTGGAGCCCCTGCCTTACCCGCGGCCGGAACAACTGCTGCAGTTCTGGTTCTCCACGCAGCAGGGCGACAGCCTGATCCTCTCGATGCCCTCGGTGCGCGCGATTTGGGCAGAGACAGATCTCTTTGACGGTGTCGCCGCTTACGATTTCGGAGGCCCCGGCGTCACCGTTTCCGGCGGCGGTGAACCGGAGCAGGTGCCGGCGATTCACGTTTCCGAACCGTATTTTCGGCTGTTGGGTGCACGGGTGTCCGCGGGCCGTCACTTCACTCCGGAGGAGGACCGGCCACGCGGCGGCAACCATGCCGTGATCAGCCATGCGCTGTGGCAGCGGCGCTTTGGCGGAGATGCCAGCCTGCCGGGCCGTTCCATCCGGCTGGGCGGGGAGCCGTACGTCGTTGTGGGAGTGCTTGCGCCGGGCTTCCGGAGCGATCCGCCGGCGGATGTCTGGTTTCCTTTGCAAGCGGATCCGGCAAGCACCAGCCAGGCGTCCTACCTGCGCGTCATTGGCCGGCTGCGCGATGGCGTGACGCTTGACCAGGTGAACTCCCGGCTGGGCCTGGCTTACAAGTCCATGCTGCGGGAGTTCCCGCTTCTGAACAAGGAGGCGCGCTTCCGCGCCAAGCCGATGCAGGAGACCCAGACCGGTGATGTCCGCACGTCGTTTCTGGTGTTGCTTGGGGTGGTGATCTTCGTGCTGCTCATTGCGTGCGTCAACGTGGCGAACCTGTTGCTTGCGCGCGCCACCACTCGCGAACACGAATTCGCCGTGAAGGCCGCAATCGGCGCCAGCCGGCGGCAGTTGGTTGGGCAGTTGCTCATCGAGGCCTGTCTGCTGGCGCTGGCGGGCGGCGCCGCCGGATTGTGGCTGGGCCAGGTGCTTTTGCGATGGCTGGTGACGCTGAACCCCGACCTCCTGCCCGGCGTCGCCGTGGTGGCGCTGGACTGGCGTGTGCTGGTGTTCACTGGCGGCATTGTGCTTGCCGTCACTCTGCTCTGCGGACTCTGGCCGGCCTGGCGCGCTTCAACCGTGAACCTGGCCGTGGGAATGAACGGTGGCCGGATGAGCGAAGGCCGTCCGGCCGCCGGAGTGAAAGCCGCGCTGATTGCCGCCGAAGTGGGATTGGCGGTGGTTCTGGTGACCGGCGCCGTCCTGATGGCCGGGACATTCGTTGCGTTGCGCGAGACCAACCCAGGCGTCGCGACGGCGAAGATTCTCACGCTGCCGATGTCCTTGCAGGGATCGCGCTATCGCACCACGGCCGACGTGACGGGGTTGATGCAACGCGGGGTTGAGCGCCTGCGCGCCACGCCGGGCGTGCTCGCGGTTGCCACCACCTGGACTCTACCCGTCGAGAACTGCTTCGGGTCCACGTTCATCATTGAGGGAAGGCCGCTGCCCGCCGGCGAGGGCGTTCATGGCCCCACGATGATGCGGCCGGTATCCCCGGACTACGCCCTGGTGTTCGGAATCGCGCTGCGCCGCGGCCGGTTCTTCACCGCACAGGACAGGGCGAACTCCGGCCCGGTGGCTTTCATCAGCGAGGCCATGGCAAACAAGCATTGGCCGGGCCGTGACCCCACGGGCGAGTATATCCGCCTGGATCCGTTTCATCCGGAGTTTGCCGCGCCCCCGCGCCAGATCATTGGCGTCACGGCCGATGTGCGCGCCGCCGGACTTCGGAGTGATCCCGCCCCGTTGGTCTACGTGCCGCAGTCTCAGGTTCCGGAAGGGATGACAGCCATCGATCTGAAGATCCTGCCGCTGACATGGGTGGTGAAGACCTCAACCGAACCCTACGCAATGCTGCCTGCCGTGAGCCGGGAATTGACGGCGGCCAGCGGAGGCCTGGCCATCGGCCGTGGCCGGTCCATGGAGGATGTGGTGCGGCAAGGCACCAGCCGGACCGACTTCAACACCTTGTTGATTGGAGGCTTCGCGGCTTTGGCCCTGTTGCTGGCCGCGATCGGTGTCTACGGTTTGATGAACTACACGGTGGCGCAGCGTGCACGCGAATTTCGAATCCGCATGGCGCTGGGGGCAACGCACTGGCAGGTGTGGACGCTGGTGATCGCACAGGCGTCAAAGCTCACGACGATCGGCATCGCGGTTGGCGCTGTGGCCAGCCTTTGGCTCACGCGTTGGATCGAGTCGATGCTCTTCGGGGTGCAGCCCGCGGACCCGGCGGCGATTCTTCTGGCTTGCGCGGCGATTGGCACAGTGGCCTTGACGGCGGCGGCCCTGGCGGCGCACCGGGCGGCGGGGCTGGATGCCCGGGACGCCCTGAGTGCCGAAGGCCGCGAACGGTAATCGTCTGGGCATGTCTCCCGTGACGGCTCGAAGCGACACCACATCAGGCTCGCGCTCCCAGCACCGTGGCAACATGGCCGCGCAACGCCGCGACGAATTGTCGAAACGACAGGTCCGCGGCGGGCTGCGAGATTCTGGTTGGTCTGGTGCCGGTGGCAAGCAACAGACAGGCTGAAGTGTACAGGCGCTCAAGAATCAGGCGGCGGCAGAGCAATTCGTAACGCCTGCAATAGGAAACGCCCATGAACCGATTCCGCCCGTCCTTTTGAATGAGATCGCCCTTGGACGCCGGGTCGACGGCGAAGTGAGGTTCACTATTCCTTACCGGCTTGTGAACTTCGGGGCAATCCTCAAGAAGAAAGAGATAGCCGAGAAACGGTGCTGGGCCGCCAGTGCCGAGCCGGCCTTCGCGAAAGGCCGTCCAGAGGCACGTGGCACTTCCGAGGACCTCCTCTGAACGATTGTTGAAATTGTTGCCGAACGACGGTCCCACTTGGGACTTAAACTCCATCGCGAGGATCAACTGGCCTTCGGATACCACGATGAGGTCCCATTTCTTTTCGCCTCGATAGTAGCCGGGAAGCTCGAGGGCACTTCCCGTCTTTACTTCGGGTTTCTTAACCCACATTTCCGTTTTGAGCCGCGCGTGCGAATCTCCTGGATGCTCGTCCGCATCAATATCGATAGGGGTTTGAAGGCAGCGAAGACCCCTGCGGAGGACAGCACCCAATGGGTGACAAACAAAACCAGCCCTTTCAGCTCTCGTTC
>VFZY01000256.1 GCA_016870915.1 Acidobacteriota bacterium
TGTTTGTCACCCATTGGGTGCTGTCCTCCGCAGGGGTCTTCGCTGCCTTCAAACCCCTATCGATATTGATGCGGACGAGCATCCAGGAGATTCGCACGCGCGGCTCAAAACGGAAATGTGGGTTTACGACGCTGGTTCGGTCTGGGATTGAGTTGCAGGTGGCTCAAATCGCGCGTCTCGATGTGGCGCTGCAGGTGGGCAATGTGACCGAGGTGGTGGAGGTGAAGGGCGGCGCGCCGCTGATTGAGACCGACAACACGTCGCTCGGAACGGTGATTGAGAACACGCGCATTCTGGACCTGCCGTTGAACGGCCGCAATTATCTGCAGCTTGCCGCGTTGACGCCCGGGGCCACGACGGCGTCCGCAGCCTCATTCGTGATGGGGTTGCGGCAGGGAGGCACGCGGAGCCAGTTCACGCTGACGGTATCGGGCCAGCGGATTCTGTTCAACCGTTATCTGCTCGACGGCCTGGAGAACACGAGCCCGAACTGGCAATCCTACATCTTCCTGCCGTCGCTGGATGCGTTGCAGGAGTTCAAGGTGGAGAGCGGCATCACGCCCGCCGAGTACGGGAAGAACGCGACGCAGATCAACGTGACGACCAAGAGCGGCACCAACGAGTTGCACGGGGCGCTCTTTGAGTTCCTGCGCAACTCCTACTTCGACGCCCGCAACTATTTCAACCCGCGCGGAACCGAACAGCCGCCATTCCGCCGCAACCAGTTCGGCTTCACGCTGGGCGGGCCCGTGTATATTCCGAAGCTGATCAACGGGCGTAACAAGCTGTTTTTCATGGTGAACTACGAGGGTCTGCGCGAGCGCAAGGCGCTGGTGCAGCCGGCGACGGTTCCGCCGAGCGCGTGGGTGAACGGGGATTTTTCCGCGGTGACGACGCCGGTGTACGATTACCGGACGCGGGTATTGAACGCGGCCGGGAACGCGGTGGTGAGTTCGCAGCCGTTCCCGGGCAACCGGATTCCGGCGAACCTGCTGCAGCCGATTTCGCGGAGATTTTTTGAGCAGAACTGGATTCCAGTGGTTGACGCACGAGTGGCCGTGGCCAACAACTTCGTAAATACGGAGGGAAGACCCACGGACAACAACCAGCAGAACGCGCGATTCGACTGGGTGCAGAGCGATTCGTCCACGATGTTCTTCCGCTATTCGCACGCGGGCGAGACGCAGTACAACCCGACGCCGATTCCACGCCATGGCACGGACGTGGTGGTGCAGGCGCACCAGGGCCTGCTGGCGCACACGAAGGTGATCGGCGCCAACAAGGTGAACGAGTTCCGCACGGGCGTGAGCCGGTTCGAGAACTCGAACGTTCCGCCTCAGGCGGGCGTGCAGAACGTCGTGCAGCAACTGGGGATTCCGCTCGATACGAGCATCCCGTTGTACTGGGGCATCCCGAACGTGACCTTCGGCGGCGGATTCACGCTGACGGGCAACTCGGCCGATTCGCCGTTCATCAATTTCGACACGATGATCCAGGCAAACGACAATTTCACCTGGACGGTGGGCAAGCACAGCATGAAGTTCGGGGGCGAGGTGACGCGGACGCGGTTCAACCAGTTGGGCGGCGTGACGACGCGCGGGCGGTTCAGCGTGAACGGGCAGTACTCCTCCGCGGGACCCGCGGGGAGCCCGATCGTTCCGGCGCATAACTTCTCCGACTGGATGCTGGGGGCGTTCTCGGTGTCCGAATCTCAATCGGGGATCCCGCTGGCGAACTTCCGGAACTGGTATTTCGCGTTCTACTTCCAGGACAACTGGAAAGTGACGCGCAAAATGAACATCAACATCGGCCTGCGGTGGGAGGACTACACGCCGTGGGTGGACAAGCACGACGCGATCATCAACTTCGAGATGAAGTGGGACAATTCGATGTTCCCGACGATGGTGCGCGCGGGCAAGGGCGATCCCTATGAAGGCGGCCCGTTCTGCTGCCCGCCGCCAAGTTCGCTGCCGTACGTGCGCGACGGGCGACGCGGCCGGGGAATTCAGAAGAACCGCCTGGATAGCTGGGCGCCGCGTCTGGGCATCACCTATCAGTTGACGCCGACGACTGTGCTGCGGACCGGAGCGGGCATTTACTATGTGCAGGAGATTCAGAACAAGAATTTCGAGGTGGTGCGGCATCCTCCATTGACGGTACGCCGGAATGAGACGGCGAACAACCTGATTCCGAACCTGACGTGGCAGCGGCTGAGCGCGATTGAGAGCAACATTCCGTCGCTTTTCTTCGGTCATGAGTACGACGTGCGGCGGCCGAACGTGGCGCAGTGGTCCTTTGGCCTCCAGCAGCAAATGGGGGGCAACATGTCGTTGGAGGCGAACTACCTGGGCGCTTCCGGACAGTACCTGGAGGGAGCCGGGACGTTCAACATCGCGCGGCCGGGGCCGGGGGCGATCAATCCGCGGCGGCCGTTTCCGATCTTCGGCGGCACCGGCGTCTGGATTCAGGGCGCCTATCATTCCACCTACCACGCGCTGCAGGCGAAGTTCCAGCACCGGCCGAAGCACGGCCTGAACGTGCTCACGTCATTCACGTACGGAAAGTCGATCGACGATCTCAGTTCCTACCGGATCCAGTTCGGCGATTCGGGCATTGCCGATAACTACAACACGAGAGACTCGCGCGGACTTTCGGCGTTCGATTTCCGGACGAATCTGACGAATTCGATTCTGTACGAGATTCCGTTCGGGAAGGGGCGCAAGTTCCTAGCCGGTTCCGGACGGGCGGTGGATGCCGTGCTGGGCGGTTGGCAGCTCGGTTCGATTGTCACTCTCATCAGCGGATTCCCGATTTCGGCGGTCTGCGGAACGGGCGCCGTGCAGAATGGAGATGGTGCTTGCCGGCCGGATAACTTCGGCCAGAAGACGAATCTTCCGAGAGGGCAACAGGATCCGCGGCGGTGGTTCAACACGGCGAACTTCGTGAACCGGTTGCCGGGATCGGATTTCCGATTCGGGTACACGGGCCGGAACGTCATCACGGGCCCGGGAGTCATCAACTGGGACTTCTCGCTTCAAAAGGAGTTCACCTTCAAGGAGCGGCACAACGTGGAGTTGCGGTGGGAGGTGTTCAACCTGCCGAATCATCCGCTCTGGGACAACCCGAACGGCACGACGGGGACGCAGAACTTCGGTGTGATTCCGGCGACGAAGATCGACAACCGGCAAATGCAGCTCGCGTTGCGCTACACGTTCTGAGGCCCGGCGCTCAACCGTTCTAAGACGCGCCCTCCACGGTGACCTTGACCGGTTGTTCGACCAGCTTCTGATCCTTGCCGCCGGTGAGGATCATCAGGCTGAAACGGCCGGGCTTGGCTTTGGCTGGAATGGCGAACTTGATGGACGTGGCCGTTTGCTCGGAGATGGCCACCTCCAGATCGTCCTTGCCATCGGTGAGGTAGAGCTTGGTCACGTTGTCCTTGGTGAGGTTTTCACCGGTGACCGCGATGGTATCGCCTGCCTTGCCATTGCGTGGCTCGCAGGACTGCAGCCGCGCCTGGCCCAACGCAGCGGTGGCGCACGCCACCAATCCGAACAGAAACACACCCAGGTTGCGGAGTCGCATTCCGGTTCTCCCTTCCGAGAGAGAATCTTATGCCTATCGCCGGCGAAATGCAAGGCCCGCCGGACGGAGTGGCTTCACGCGCACGGCTGGTTGGCCCGCCAACTGATACCGTAATAGGATCATGACGCACCGTTTTTACACCTGGGACACCGTCCCGCTTGAGCCGATGAGCGATGTGATCTCCCGCAAGCTGATCACCGGCGAGCGGGCGATGGTGGCGCAGGTCTTCATCAAGAAGGGCGGCGTGGTGCCGCTGCACCAGCACGAGAATGAGCAGATCACCTACATTCTGGAGGGCGCGCTCAAGTTCGAACTGGAAGGGCGGGAGGTGACGGTTCACAAGGGCGAGGTGCTGTTCATTCCTTCGAACGTGCCGCATCGCGCCGTGGCGATGGAAGACTGCCTGGATCTGGACATCTTCACGCCGCCGCGCGCGGACTGGCTGTCGAAGCACGACGAGTACCTGCGGCGCGGAGAGCAGGAAGCGGTGGAAGGGGACCCGCAATGACAGTTTTTGCCCGCGGCCGGCGCGCGTTCTCGATCGCCGCGATTCTCATGATCCTGACGGCGGTGGCGCATACGATGGGCAGTATCGCGCCGCCCGGCGACCCGGAGCATGTTGCCCTGGTGAAGGGGATGTCGGCGTTGCGCATTCCGGTGGGGCTGGGCATGGAGCCTTCGCTGTTCGATATCTACCTGGACCTGACGTTCACGATGTCGGTGTGCCTGGCGGGGCTCGGGTTGCTGAACCTGGTGTTGGCGGGGTCGGAAGGAACTCCGGCTGTCGTGCTGCGCCGGGTTTCGTGGGTGAATCTGGCGTGGATGGCGGCCCTGGTGGTGCTGGCGGTGGTGTTCCATATCGCGCCGATGTTGATTTCGGGCGTATTGATCATGGCCGTGATCGGGGTGAGTTTGACGGGGCGTTGAGTCGATGAATCAGGCGTCTGGCGCCAGATCGACATGGTCGATGATGCCGATGATCGCCATGTCGATGGGTGAATTGGGCCGGCCGACGGCGGTCATGGCACTGAAGCCTTCGGTGGTGAGCAGGACACGGTCGCCAATGCCGGCTTGCGCGGCATCGAGCGCGACCACGGCCGCGCCGCGGTTGGTGCCGTCGAGGTTCAGCACCTGCACCAGCATGATCTTGCGGTCTTCGTGGCTTTCGTGCTTGCGGGTGGCGACCATTTCTCCGATCACGCGGCCGATCAGCATGGGCTACTCCGGCCTCCGCACATCGATCTCATCGACGATGCCGACGATGGTGGTGTTGGTGGGCACCTCGGCGGGCAGGAACGGAAAGCTGGACTCCTTGCCGCCGCACCAATACACGATTTCGCCCGCGCCCGCGCCGGTGGCATCGGTGCAGATGAGTTGTTTGCCGGTGGGTTCCAGTTCCGGCGTGAGCGGCTGCACCACCAGCATGCGCTGGGTTTCAAGCCCCGGCGCTTTCACCGTTGCCCACACGCGGCCCACCACACGGCCCAGATACATGGGTCACTTCTTCCGGGTGGACGGGGCAGGGGGGGCCTCGTCCAGATCCACCGAATCGACGATGCCGATGATGGCCTGGTCCACGGGCTTATCCTTACAGCCCTCGGCCATGCGGGCCGAACTGCCGCCGACGACGATGACGCGTTCGCGGAAGCCGGCGCTGACGGTATCGACGGCGATGAGGTAGTTGGACTCGTCCTTGCCATCGGGGGTGATGGGCTTGACGATGAGCAGCTTGTGGCCTTCGAGGCGAGGATCTTTCCGTGTGGCGACCACGGTGCCCACGACGCGGGCCAGAATCATGGCGTCTCCGCCTGGCTACTTCGAGTTGCTCTTGCCGATGGGCAAGACGTCTTCGAGGCTCTGGTGGGGGCGCGGGATGACGTGCACGGCAACCAGTTCACCCACGCGGCGCGCCGCGGCGGCTCCGGCATCGGTGGCTGCGCGCACGGCCGCCACATCGCCGCGAACGAGCGCGGTGACATAGCCCGAGCCGATCTTTTCCCAGCCCACCAGGGTCACCTTGGCGGCCTTCACCATGGCGTCGGCGGCTTCGATCATGGCCACCAGTCCGCGCGTTTCCACCATTCCTAACGCTTCTCCCACGGAACCTCCAAACACTCAAATCTGCCCAAACTCAATCTGCCCAAGAGTCAGAATCTACAATGCTATCAATTAGCGCCGCTCCGCGCTCGGGCGGCCACCGCTTCATCGATCAGCGCGATCAACTCCTCGCGTGTGACGGAGATCTTCTCCGGCTCCCCGCCGAGATCCTCGGCCACCACGGGGCAGCCTGGCACCGGCGTTGCCTTGGAACGCACGCCATAGCGGGTTCGGGAGTCGAACAGCTTGTCCACTTCGGTTCGGGGCAACACATTCGGGCCGCCCAGCAGTTCCGCCACCAGCGTGATGCGGGCGAAGTGTTCCAGCGTCTCCATGCGAAAGAACGCCTGATAGACGTCCTGGCCGTAACAGACGGATCCGTGGTTGCCCATCATGATGGCGTCGTACTTGGGGATGAGCGGAAGCATGGGCTCCACGAGGGCGTCGGTGCCCGGCAGCCCATAGGCCGCCAGAGGCACGCAGCCGAGCCCGATGATCACCTCGGGGAGCAAGGCCAGGTTCAGGGGACGGCCGGCAGTGGCGAAACCGGTGGACACGGGCGGGTGCGCGTGAACCACGGATTTGATGTCGGGCCGCAGTTTATACACGGTGAGATGCATGTTGATCTCGCTGGTACGTTCCTTGCGGCCGTGGATCTTGTTGCCCTGAAGATCGCAGATGATCAGATCGTCGGGGTGCATCATGCCCTTGCTCACGCCGGTTGGGGTGGCGAGGATGCGGTCCTCATCCAGGCGGATGGTGATGTTGCCATCGTTCGCCGCGACCCAGCCCTTTTGCCAGACCATGGAGCCGATGTGCACGATCGCCTCGCGCAGCTCTTTTTCGGTTTTCATCCGGAATGTCGATTGTATCAGCCGCGCGCGGCGGCATAGAAAACGGGCGGCGCGGGCGGCGTTTGGCTACCGCCGGCGTTCGATGGCTTCCTCCACGGCCTGCCGGAGCCGTTCGAGCGTGACCGGTTTGGCCAGGTAGCCATTCATGCCCGCCTCGAAACACCGTGCGCGATCCTCGGCCAGCACATTGGCTGTGAGGGCGATGATCTCGGTGGTGGCTCCCAGACGCCGCAGTTGGGCCGCGGCTTCCAGGCCATCCATCTCCGGCATGTGGCAGTCCATCAGAATCAGGTCGTAGGAAGAGGACTCGGCCGCGGTGAGAGCCAGGCGTCCGTTGGCCACCACATCGACGCTATGGCCCAACCGCTCCAGCAGATGCCGCGCCACTTTCTGGTTCACCGCATTGTCTTCCGCCAGCAGGATACGAAGAGCTTTCGAGTTGGGCTCGCGGGAGGCCGGCACGGATGAGGCTTGGGAATCGCACGGCCGCAGACTGAGCTCCAACTGAAACACAGAGCCTTGTCCGGGGGTGCTTTCGACGCTCAGTTCTCCGCCCATGAGACCCACGAGTTGCCGGGTGATGGCCAGCCCCAGGCCGGTGCCGCCGAATCGCCGGGTGGTGGAGCTGTCGGCCTGCGTGAACGGCTCAAAGATCGCCTGGCGCGCTTCGTCCGAGATTCCGATGCCGGTATCGGAGACGGTGATCGTTTGTCTCCGTTCGTCACCGTTCACTTCCAGGCGCACATGGCCCTGGTGGGTAAACTTGACGGCGTTTGAGATCAGATTCAGGAGTATCTGGCGCAGCCGGGAGGGGTCGCCTTCAAAGTTTCCCCGGCATTCGGGCGCCACGCGGCATTCCAGCCCCAGCCCGCGCGCGGCGGCCTGAGGCTCAAAGATCCGGCGCACCTCCGCGACCAGTTCCTCAAGGCAGAAGGGGCGGGATTCGAACTCCACGCGGCCCGCCTCGATTTTGGAGAAGTCGAGGACATCGTTCACGAGTTGAAGCAGGCTTTCGCCAGACGCTCGAATGGTCTCAAGATGCTCCCGGCAGGCCGCGGGGACTTCGGTGGCCTCGATCAGACTGATGGTGCCGAGAATGCCGTTGAGGGGCGTTCGAATCTCGTGGCTCATGTTGGCCAGGAACTGGCTTTTCACCCGGGCCGCAGCCTCAGCGGATTGCCGGGCCTGCTCCAGCCGTTCCGCGTCACGGATCAGTTGTTCCTGGGCGCGGCGATTTTCGATGGCCACGCCGGCCAGGAAGGCTCCGGTCCGGGCAATGCAAAGGTGACGTTCGGAGGGCCGGGCGGGGGTGCTGTAGTACTGGGCAAAAGTGCCAATCACCTGTTGCCGGCTGTCGCGGATGGGATACGACCAGCAGGCTCGCAGGCCATGTGGTAACGCGAGGTGCTTATAGGGCGCCCAGCGGAAATCGGTTTCAATGTCTTCGACGATGGCCACCTGGCCGGTGTAGGCGGCCGTGCCGCAGGAGCCGACGGCGGGCCCGATTTCGATGCCGTCGATCGCCCTGGCGTACTCCACGGGCAGACTCGGGGCTGCCCCATGCCTCAGGCGCTTACGCTCGTCGTCCAGAAGCAGGATGGACGAAGTGCAGTCCCCGGCTTGTTGCTCGAGGGAACGGGTGACGGCTTCGAGGATGTCATCCAGGGGTTCGCCGGTGGCCACCATTTCGAGGATTCTGCGTTCTGCTTCCACGAGAGCGGCTCTGTCCTTCACGAGAGCGGCTTTGCCTTGCACCAGAGCGGCTTCGCCTTGCACCAGAACGGCTTCGCCTTGCACCAGAACGGCTTCGCCCAAGGCGACTAACGCGGCATGGTCTGAACTCACTTTGTCCTGGCTTGGAATTACCGTCGCCGTGTTTGTCAGCGGCGCGGACACTTCTTGTTGCCTCCGTTGACGGCCGCGCCAAAGGGTGAATCCGGCGGCAATCGCAGCGCCCGCCAGTATAAGCCAAAGTAACCAGTCCACTGCTTACTACCTTATCGTACGTTTTCGGGTCTCGTCGAGCCCGGTTGATGGGTGTGCGCCTCACCGATGGGGCTGGGACTTTTCTCCCACCCCGCCGCTTGCGCGGCTGGCTTATAATCCGGGATTTCCATTTTGGGTCTCCCGGACCCCGACAGTGTACACCAACGCCTCACTCCCGTGCCGGATTTGATCAGAATCCCCTTTCCGAGGGCGGGCCAGTGCCTGCGGATGGCTTCTTTCGAC
>VFZY01000257.1 GCA_016870915.1 Acidobacteriota bacterium
TCAGCCGGAAGGTTGGATCCTGCGAGAGCCGCTCGGCATCGTTGACATCCTCGTAGCCGGCAATCCGGCTGTAGACGGACTGGCGCAGTAGGTCCGCCAGCGGAAGCTGGGTATTCTTGCCGCGCCGTGAGTCAGTCAGGTGTTGGGCAATGAGAGCACCGAAGCCCAGCCGTTCATCCAACTCACGCACCAGGATCAGACCACCATCGGAAGTAACGCGCGATCCCTGGAAGTCGATCTTGAGAAGGCCGTTGAACGAGAGCTGAAAGGGCTGGTTTTGTTTGTCACCCATTGGGTGCTGTCCTCCGCAGGGGTCTTCGCTGCCTTCAAACCCCTATCGATATTGATGCGGACGAGCATCCAGGAGATTCGCACGCGCGGCTCAAAACGGAAATGTGGGCTCAAAGGAGGATTCCATCTCATGACCCCTTTGCCGCGCCTGGAAGACACCGTCGAGTTCGCGGAGAACCCCGAACCGCGCTGTGCCTGCGTGCTTCTCCTGGATACATCCGGCTCCATGGCCGGCGCCCCGATCACCGCGCTCAACGACGGCCTGAAGGTGTTGAAAGATAGCCTTTCCGCCGATCCGCTGGCCTCCCAGCGCGTCGAGATCGCCGTCGTCACTTTCGACAGCGAGGTCCGCGTGGTCCAGGACTTTGTCACCGTGGACCGTTTCGAACCCCCGGCGCTCACCGCCCAGAACCTGACGTACATGGGTAGCGCCATTCACCAGGCGCTTGACATGCTGACGGCGCGCAAAGCGCGGTACAAGGCCAACGGCGTCCAGTACTACCGCCCCTGGGTGTTCCTGATCACCGACGGCGCCCCCCAGGGCGAAGCGGACACCATTGTGCAGGAGGCGGCCCGGCGCATTCGGGAAGATGAGGATGGGAAACGGGTGGCGTTCTTCGGAGTGGGCGTTCAGGATGCCGATATGGACCGGCTCCGTCAGATCGTCGTCCGCGCCCCCGTCAAACTTGTCGGCTTGAACTTCCGGGAGATGTTCCTCTGGCTGTCGAAGAGTATGAGCGCCGTCTCCGGCAGCAAGGTGGATGACAAGATGGTGGCCCTGACGCCGCCCTCGGGCTGGGGCTCGGTCTAGCCCGATGGCAGCCAACCCCTGGCGGGTGGCTGGCGCCTCCGTTCGCGGATCGGGCCACATCCAGTCCGGGCAGCCTTGCCAGGATGCCCACCTCTCCGTGGTCCTGCCCGGCGGATGGTGGCTGGCCGCGGTGGCGGATGGCGCGGGCTCGGCCTCCCGCAGCCAGACCGGCGCCGAACAGGCCGTGCAAGCCGCTCTCACAGCATTGAGAGACTTCGCCGGGACGGTGCCCGCACGTGCCACGGAAGAGGCATGGCGGCAGGGGCTGCTTGGCGCTCTCCACGCCGCCCGCCACGCGCTGGACCGGGCAGCCGCCAGCGAGAACCTTCCGGTACGCGAGTTTGCCACAGCGCTCTCCCTGCTCGTTGCGGGTCCCGAGGCCGGCGCCGCCCTTCAAGTGGGAGACGGCGCCGTGGTTGCCGCGCGCCCCGATGGATCGCTCCACACCCTGCTGCCGCCCCAAACCGGCGAGTACGCCAACGAAACCAACTTCCTGGTCTCGCCCCGCTATCAGGAGGCCGCCGGGTTTCACCACTTCACCGAGCCCTACCAGGCCTTCGGCCTTTTCACCGACGGCTTGCAGCGCCTGGCCCTGAACCTCCCCGAAACCACCCCTCACGGCGCCTTCTTCAACCCCCTGTTTCGCTATTTGGCCGCCGCCGGTGACTCCGCCACGGCGGTGGAGCTGACGGCGTTTCTCGCGTCGCCTCGTGTCACGGACCGGACCGATGACGATGCGACCCTGGTCCTGGGCGTCCGCGCTGCGTTGCAGCGTTAGGCCATCCATGCAGTTCATCCGGTCACAAGGCCGAACCATCCGGCTTGGGCAGGAGCTTGGCGCCGGCGGCGAAGCACGGATCTACCCGGTGGAGGGCGATCCGTCCCTCGTCGCCAAGATCTACCACACCCCAAGAGAGGAGCACTTCCGGAAGCTGGAGGTGATGATCGCCAACCCTCCGGCGGACCCCTACGCCACGCCGGATCACGTCTCCATCGCCTGGCCCGTGGATCTGCTGCATGCGAAAGGACAGGCAGCCGGCTTCCTCATGCGCCGCCTCACCGGCATGCTCACGGCTCTCGAGTTCTACAATCCCAAGGCCCGCCTGGCCGCGAACCCGGGATTCCACTACCAGTACCTGCACCGCGCCGCCAGGCATCTGGCCATGGCGATGGCGGCGGTCCATGACCGCGGCTATGTGCTTGGCGATGTGAACGAATCGAACATCCTCATTGCGCCCACCGCCCTCGTCACCGTAGTGGACACGGACTCCTTCCAGGTTCGCGATCCGCGCGACGGCCGCTTGTTCCACTGCCCGACCAGGAAACCCGAATATCTCGCCCCTGAACTTCAAGGCATGATCCTCCCGGATACGGAACGGACTCCCCGGCACGACGCCTTCGGGCTCGCCGTGCTGGTCTTCCAACTGCTCATGCAGGGTGTGCATCCTTTCGCCGGTGTCTTTGAAGGCGCAGGCGAACCGCCACCCGTGGAGGAGCGGATTCGAAATGGCTCCTTCCCGTACGCAACGAGGAAGTCGCTCTTTCGCCCCATGCCCGCCGCCCTTCCTCTGGAGGTCCTGGATCCGGGGATACACGCGCTGTTTCTTGAATGCTTTGACGGAAAGTCCGGAACCCGGCCCCCGGCGGCCCGGTGGAAGGAAGCCCTGGCGAAGGCGGAATCAGAACTGACGGCCTGTGCCAGGAATCCCCAGCACTACTTCGGCCGCCACCTGCCGGACTGTCCGTGGTGCAGGTGTGCGGCCGATCTCGGCGTGGACCCGTTTCCCACGCGCCAGGCGTTGGAGGCACGGCGTCAGGCCACAGGCGCAACAAGCTCGGCGCCGCCCGTCCGACCCGCGCCGGTCCGGCCTGCCGCCACCCCGCCCCCCGTCCGACCCGCGCCGGTCCGGCCTGCCGCTACCCCGCCCCCCGCCCCTCTCCCTCTTCCCCCGCCGGTCTTCTCCTGGCCAGACCGGCTTCGCGCCGGGTCCGGGTGGGCGGCCTTGGTGCTGGCCCTGCTGGCTTTCCATCCCGGCCTCCGGCCCTGGGCCGCTGGGGCGGCCGCGCTGTGCGGGCTGTTCGCGTGGCGGTCCCTCGGCGCGGCGCGCTGGATGGGCCGGGCCGCTACGCTGGCCGCGGCGGGTTGGTTGATCGCGCTCTCCGTCGAACGATTCAGTTCGCCTTTTGCGGCCGTGGACCCGCCACCATCGGCTTCCGTCGATCCAAAGAAGGGCTCGACCAGTGAGCCAGCCTCGGCCATTCCGGTGGCGGCAACATCAAACGGCCTTCCGTACGTCGCGATTCCCGCCGGGGAGTTCGACATGGGCTGCTCCCCTGGCGACAGCGACTGCCATGCCGACGAGCGGCCGGCGCATCGGGTCCGGATCACCAGAGGCTTCCTGATGCATCGCACCGAAGTGACCGTGGCGGCGTACCGGAAGTTCGCCTCGGCGGCAGGCCGGTCCATGCCGGACTGGAACTCGAACGAAGCGCATCCCGTGGTGAACGTGGATTGGAACGATGCCACCGCCTACTGCCGGGCGGATGGCGGTTCGCTGCCGTCGGAAGCGCAGTGGGAGTACGCCGCGCGGGCCGGAAGCACGGCATCCCGCTACGGCCCGCTGGATGACATTGCATGGCACTCTGGAAATTCGCGTAGCACCCATCCAGTAGGGTCTAAGAGTCCCAACCGGTTCGGTTTGTACGATATGATCGGCAATGTCTGGGAGTGGACCAGTGACTGGTACGGCGACTACGCCGCTGGAAATGCGATCGATCCGAAAGGCCCCGGCTCGGGTGGAGAGCGTGTGGTGCGCGGCGGCTCGTGGCTCAGCGTCGGTTCCACGTACAGTCGCGCGTCCAGCCGCTACGGGGACCAGCCTGCGTACCGGTACATCAACAACGGGTTCCGGTGCGTCCGGGAAGGAATTCCTTAAGGCTTATTCACTATCCCTTAACAAAGGGGATGGGCCGGAAAAAATTTTTTCTAAGCAGGTGTAACATGTCGCAGCCCGCGCAAGAGAGTGCCATCGCAGTGACCAAGGCGTACGAGTTCGCTCTCTGGCTGTTGCCGAAGACGGAGAACTTTCCCAAGACATACCGGATGAGCCTGGGGGACCGTCTGGTGACCGCCGTTCTGGACCAGTTGCAGATGTTGGTGCGCGCCTCCTACGCGGGGGATAAGATGCCGCTGCTGCGCTCGGCCAGCGAACACGCCAATGAACTCCGCTATCTGCTGCGGCTGGCGAAGGACCTGAAGGTCCTGCCCCTGAAGTCGTATGACTTCGCGGCTGAGAAATCGGACGAGATCGGGCGCATGGTGGGCGGCTGGATGAAGAGCCAGGTTCGCAAGCCATGAAGCGGGTGGGGGGGCTCTGGGAGCAGGTGAGTTCACTCCGGAACTTCTTCGAGGCGGCCGCTGGCAAGAAGAAGCGCGCCGATGTTGCGCGGTTCCTTCTCAACCTGGAACCTGCCGTGGTGGGGTTGCGCAATCAGGTGCTCTCCGGCCAGTACCGCCCGGGCGGCTACCATACCTTTCAGGTTCTCGACCCCAAGCCACGCCTGATCTCGGCGGCTCCGTTCCGCGACCGCGTGGTCCATCACGCCCTCACGCGCGTCCTGGAACCGGTCTTTGAGCGGCGGTTCACCGCCGACTCCTACGCCTGCCGGGAAGGCAAAGGCACGCACAAGGCGATCGAGCAGTGCCGGCGCGGCTGCCGCCGGTATGACTATGTTCTGAAGTGCGATATCGCCAAATACTTTCCTTCGATCGATCATCAGATTCTCATGGAACTGCTTGAGAAGGTGATCCGCTGCCGGAAGACGCTGGATCTGGCCCGCGTGATCGTGGACGGATCCAATGAACAGGAAGAGGTGATCGCATACTTTCCGGGTGATCACCTGTTCACGCCCCTCGAACGGCGCCGTGGCCTGCCCCTGGGGAACCAGACCTCCCAGTTTTTCGCGAACGTCTATCTCAATCCGCTGGACCATTTTGTGAAACGCGAGTTGAAGACGCCACACTACATTCGTTATGTGGATGATTTTCTCCTGTTCAGCAACAGCAAGGACGAACTGCGGCTGTGGCGCCGCCGCATCGTTGTTTTCCTGGCGGGGCTGAGACTGCGCATGCACCCGGGCAAGAGCCGCGTGTATCGCGTCCAGGACGGAGTGACGTTCCTCGGCTGGCGCCATTTCAGGAATCATGCCCGTCTGGACCGCGGCAATGTGGTCCGGTTCCGCCGGCGCATGCGCGACATGCGGAAGAGCTACCGCGCCGGCGTGCTTGGCCCGGACCGGATTCGTGCGCGGGTCATGGCGTGGATCGGCCATGCCATGCATGGCGATACATGGCAGTTGCGCCGTCGGCTCTTCCGGCAGTACCATTTCTGACAAGGGACGCGGCCTGACGTGTGGTGCGCGGCGGCTCGTGGAACAACAATTCCAGGAACAATCGCGCGTCCAACCGCAACAGGAACCAGCCTGCGAACCGGAACAACAACAACGGGTTCCGGTGCGTCCGGGATGTGAGGGGAAGCGGCTTGCCGCTTCCTGTACCAGGGGTTGAACGGTCACGGCCGTTCAGCGCGTGTCACTCTCACTTCCGGGCCGCTGCCCGGGCGAAGGGGGAAACTCCGGCGCCGAACATCAACTGCTCCCGGCCTTGTGGTAGCCTCCGGGTGAAGCCCGGCCGGGACTTGATCCGCCCTACCTACAGCACCAGACCTTCACGTTCCCCTCTGGCCTGTCCATCAGCCGCGCGGCCCCACGGCAGATCCGTCTGCTACAGAAAAACCACCACATGGCCCTCCAGATACCCCAGCCGGCCCATGTATTTGCGGACCCCGCGAATCGCCTCATCAAGCGAATCCTGCACCATCTTGATCTTGAACCTTGATCCCAAACACAGGACCCAGGGACATCCTTTCGCATTGCGTTTTCACGGTTTCACGGCTACCATGGAGGTTCACGCCAGTGAGAGCCCGCAACTGAAGCGGTCCAGCCCGTCCGGAAAGGGAGTGTTTCCACATGTGGAATCGCCGCAAGGAAGAAGAGCCAGTCAGACCTACCACCAGTTACACACCGCCCCCGGCGCCCCCCGCCGCGGAGCCAGTCAGGGAGAGAGCCAGCATGTCCCCCAACCCCAGCCGTTTTGATGATGCCTCGCGCGGCGCGGCCACCATCGGCAAGAATGTTACCATTACCGGCCAGATTCAGAGCCGTGAAGACCTCATCATTGATGGTGAAGTCGATGGCACCATTGAGCTCAATGAGCACCGCCTCACCATTGGCCCCAACGGCAAGGTGAAGGCCGGCATCCGGGCCCGCGAGATTGTGGTGAAAGGCAATCTGAACGGCAACGTGGAAGCGACGGACCGCATCGAGATCTGCCAGGAAGCGCGCCTGATCGGCGACATTCGCACGGCCCGCATCATCATTGCCGACGGAGCCTACTTCAAGGGCAACATCGACATCATCAAGGTTGACGCACCGGTCCGCAAGGAAGCCGCGCCGCAACCCAAACCGCAGCCCGCCGCCGCGGCCGCCCCGGTCCAGCAGACCATTGGCGCCGCTGCCGGCGGAGAGTTCAAGCGGTAATCCGCGGGTAAACAGGTTGTTCGGCGAGCGTCTGCGTTCGCTCTTCGGCGGTGGTGGCGGGCAGGGTCCCGCCGCTGCGGCTCCCCTGTCCATGGTGCGCCCGGTGACCATGCAGCCGGTCACCCGGAACTCGCATGGGCTGGACCAGTTCTTCGCCTCGCTCGGCGCGGAAAGCGGCCTCCGCCTGCTTGACCTGTCGCAGGCATGCCAGGCCAACATCGGTTTCATCACCGGACAGGGCAACCATCTCTACACCGAAGACTTCTACGAGTCCCTGCGCCACGGCTTTGGCCACGACTTCAGCCAGGGGATGGACGACGCCTCCCGCATCGATGCGTTTCTGGCGGAAAACTGGTCCGGGCGCGACAACGAGTTCGATGGCGCGCTGGTGTGGGACGCGCTTCAGTACATGACCTCGCCGATGATCGAGCTGTTCATCGACCGGCTCTGGCACCGCCTGCGCCCCGGCGCGCCGCTGCTCGCCCTGTTCAGCGCCGATGAGAAGGCCAGCGTGATCGCCTGTTCCACGTACCGTATCGCGGATGCGAAAACGCTCACCGTGGTGCCAAGGGGCGCCACGGCTTCCGCGCACTTTTACAACAGCCGGGCGATCGAGCGCCTGTTTCAGAACTTCCGGTCGGTAAAGTTCTTTCTGGCGCGGGATACGTTCCGGGAAGTGTTGGTCAAGAGATAGCTGAAAAGACGGTAAGGACTCAGAACTGAAGGATCCCACCTGCGGCGAGTCCTCTCTTCCGGTTTCAGAAGTTCAACTTCAACCCAAACTGCAAGGACCCGACACCCTCACGTCGTAGATGCCGGCGGCAGGGCGGGGAAGCTGTAAAGCCCCGCGTCATTCGTGGTGGCCTTACGCTCGCCACCGGTAGCGAGATTGGTAATCGTGACTGGAGCGCCAGCCACAACCACCCCGCTCGCGTCCCGCACCTTGCCAGTAATCTCTCCGAACGTCTGGGCCCAAACCGCGACGCCCAGCACCATTGTAGGTTGTCAAAGTTGTTGTCAAGTTGTGCCACGATTCGTGGCAAGAGATGGCTAATAACTACGGCCGCGCTTAGGACGACGGCTTGGGGCATAGCGAGGCAGTCCGGTCCACCTGAGCGAGGCGACCGGAGTTTCCGGTTTTGTTGCTCTTGACACTGACTCCTGAGCAGCATGCCGTCGCTGGGACGGTTCCGGGATCGTAATGCGTGCCTTGCTGCCAGGAACATTGCGGTTGAGCCGGATTTGCTCCGTCATCTCCGCCGCCCGCTGTTTACTCGACGTTGAGGCTTTACGGACTCACCTCAAAAGTCATGCTGGCCCAGAAGCTTTCCCAGTCAGCCCGGGCTCTGTCGCCGTGGCGCTCCATGTGGATGGCATGCAGTTTCCATAGTCCGGGCACATCCAGTGGGACGCTGATCCGCCCCTGAGAGTCCGTGCGGCCGAGTTGTCTATGGAGGACCTTGGTCCCGGATGCCGAGGATGCCTCGACATGTGTATTAGCGATTGGCGCGCCCCGAAAGAACACTTGCAGGGGCAACAACTGCCCCGGCCGTAGCGACGACGGGTCAACGGCTGGCACGAACTCGATGACTTGGCCGATTGGCTTTGTGACGAAATCGTTTGGCGCTCCGGTATGCAGGATTGCCTTCACATACTTGCTGTAAAGCTCACGACCGGGTTTCCCCGCCTCATTCAACCGGTTCCGCTCTTCTTGTACGGCAGTGAGATGTTCATGGGCCAAGTACTCGTCGAACTTCGCTGCCGGCAATTCAATGAAGTTCGGGATGGTATGAGCCGCGCCCTCCGTGCCAACATAGCTGAGACAACTCCCCTGGCCTTAATTACTGAGCAGGGCGAGAATAGGAATCAGCGTGAATTCTCAGACTCGCAACAAGAACGGGCTCCCTCCGGCTCCCACGGTTTTG
>VFZY01000258.1 GCA_016870915.1 Acidobacteriota bacterium
TCGAACTCTGATTGGCTACACTCTGTCATAGGGGAAAGCCGCTCCTCTCTTCGCACAACTTTTACTAGAAAAATCAGTTATGCCAGAGAATGCGGCTTTCCGCTACACTTCCCGTGAGAAAAACGGGCTAGCGGTCTGGAAGCGTGGTTCAGCGCGGATTGCGTTTCCAGCGATTCTTGATCACCAGCGGTGTGCCGCGAAAGCCAAAGCGCTTGCGGAGCTGATTGGCCAGGAACCGTTCGGCGGAAAAGTGCAGATCCCGCTGGTCCGTGAATGCGACGAACGTAGGCGGCCTCACCGATGCCTGCGTGATGTAGTAGAGCTTTACGCCGGGCTCCACACGCAACAATTCCACGAACCGGTTCAACTCACCCGTACCCACGCGCCGGGAGGATTCTTCATAGCCGTCGCGAATCAGCCGGAATAGTTTGTTCACGCCGTGCCCGGTTCTGGCGGACATGAAGAGCACCGGCGCGTAGTCCAGGAACTTCAACTGCATTTTCAGTTCCTCGGTGAATTTCTTCTGGTTGCGATCCGGATGGGCATCCCACTTGTTGACGCAGACGATGACGGGCTTGCCATCGTCGTGGGCATAGCCGGCAATGGTGGCGTCCTGGGCGGCGATGCCTTCCACGGCATCGATCAGAATGAGTACAACGCTCGCCATCCGGATGTGGCGGCGCGCCATGACCACGCTGAGCTTTTCGGCCATCAGTTTCGTCTTGCCCTTGCGGCGGATGCCCGCGGTGTCGACGAAGGTGTAGTCGGCGCCTTCGTGGGTGACTGTCTCATCCACGGCGTCGCGGGTGGTGCCGGCGATGGGCGACACGATGGCGCGTTCGGCACCGGCCAAAGCGTTGAGCAGCGTTGACTTGCCGGCATTGGGCCGGCCCACGATCGCCACGCGGATACTGCCGTGGCTGACGGCCTCGGCCGGCGTTTCGGAAGCCGGGAAGGCGGCGGTGACATGGTCAAGCAGTTCTTCCAGGCCGCGCCTGTGCTCCGCCGAGACCGGGAACAGGTGTTCGAAGCCGAGTTCGTAGAATTCGTGGGAAAGGCCCTCCCGGGCGGTGGCGTCGATCTTGTTGACCGCCAGGGCCACCGGCTTGCCCAGGCGCTTGAGCAGCCGTGCCAGTTCGCGGTCCGGCCCCGTGATCTCGGTGCGGCCATCGATCAGGAAGATGATGTGGGCGGCCTCATCCAGGGCCACGCGGGCCTGTTTGAAGATCTCGCTGGGGATCAGTTCGAGGTCACTCGGAACAATGCCGCCGGTGTCGATGACTTCAAAAGGACGCCCCAGATGCGCGGCGGTTCCGTGAATCCGGTCGCGGGTGATGCCGGGCTCGTCGCCAACGATCGAGCGGCGTGTGCCGGTGATCGCGTTGAACAGGGTCGACTTGCCGACGTTAGGGCGTCCGACAATCACCACGGTGGGCTTTCGCGGACTGGCTTCCATCCATCATCATGGTAGCACCCATGTCCCTTTATCCGGTCTTTTTGAATCTTCAGGACAAGCCTGTGCAGGTGGTGGGGGCGGGGCGTGTGGCACTGCGCAAGGCTCGCGGGCTTGGTGGCTGGCGGCGCCCGAGTCACGGTGGTGGCGCCGGCATTCCTGCCCGAGTTTGCGGCATTGCCGGTGACGGCGGTTCCGCGGGCATTCGAGCCCGGAGACGTGGCCGGGGTGGTGCTGGCGTTCGCGGCCACGGACCAGCGCTCGGTGAATCAGGCGGTGGCGGCGGCGGCCCGGGCACGCGGCATCCCCGTGAATGTGGCGGATGCGGCGGCGGAGTGCGATTTCCACGTCCCGGCGCGGTTTGAACACGAAGGCATTCAGGTGGCGTTGTCCACCGGCGGTGAGTCGCCGAGGCTGGCCCGGCGGCTGCGGGAGGAGATCAGCCGGGCGCTGAGGACGCCGCGGGACGACGACGGTGGATGAGGGGCCGTCCAGGTAGAAGTCAACGTCTGTCTGACGGCTATAATCGGTACAAGGCCCATGAGACAGCGCATTCTATATGGCCTGGGCGTGGCGTTGCTAGCGTTCCTGGTGATGCTGCTGGTGTGGCAGACATCGTTCACGTTCGGGGATTTCAGCCCCGGTGCGCCCTCGCAGGTGTACCTGTTGTGGGCTCTCTCGACGGTGGTTTTCCTGCTGACGGTGACCTTGGGGTTCATGCTGTTCCGAGCCGGGGTCAAGATCCTGATGGAGCGGCAGACGAACTGGGAGGGGTCGCGGATCAGGACGAAGCTGGTGGTGGGTGCGCTGACGCTGACGTTCCTGCCTGTTGTCTTCCTGGTGCTGTTTAGCTTCACCGTGCTCAACCGGAACCTGGATAAGTGGTTCAGCCGCCCCGCTCAGAACGTTCACATCAATCTGGCGGAATTGGGGAAGGCTTTGGAGCGCGAGGTGAGTGAGAAGGCGGTGACCCAGGCCCGGTGGCTGGCGAGTCTGCCGGAGATTCAGGCGCTGGCGGCGGGTGACCCGGTGGACGCGGCCGAACTGCAGCGGCGATGCACCGAGGGGCAAATTGTGGAAGCGGCGCTGGAATCGGGCGCGGGGAAGTGGCCGGTGTGCCAGGGTCCGCGGGCGGATGGGCCGGCGGTGCGGGCGGCGGCGCCGGTGGGCCGGGGATCGCAGATGGTGGTGATTCAGGCCAGGCTGCCGGTGGATGTGGCGGAGAGGCAGAAGGAGATTGCCCGGTCTCTGCGGGAGTATGAGGAACTGGCCCACCAGCGGAAGCAGGTGCGGTACATCTACCTGCTGCTTTTGTCGCTGATCAGTCTGTTCATCCTGTTCGTGGCCACCTGGGTGGCGCTGTTCATGGCGCGGCAGATCAGCGTGCCCATTTCGGCACTGCTGGCGGCGGCTCGCGAAGTGCGCAGCGGCAACCTGGCCTATCGCGTGAAGACGCCGGCGCTGGATGAACTGGCCGGGCTGGTGCGCGCCTTTAACGAAATGACCCAGGATCTGGAAGCCAATGAGCGGGAACTGGAATTGCGCCACCGCTTCACGGAGGCGATTCTGGAGGCGATTCCAACCGGGGTGATCTCGGTAACTTCGGACGGCCGGATCCGGCGGGTGAACCGTGCGTTGTTGGAGATGTTTCCGGGCTCCGGACCGGGCGCGTACCGGCTGGAGGATCTGTTTGCGGCCGAGGACGCGCAGGAGATCCGCTACCTGATGAAGCGGGCGCGCCGGACGGGCGCCGTATCGAGGCCGATCGATTTGAAGCAGGGCACGCGAACGCTTCATCTGGCGGTGACCGTGGCGGCGATCGACGAGAAGGCCGGTTCGGGCCTTGTGGTGGTGCTGGAAGATACCAGCGAACTGATGCGGGCGCAGCGTGTGGCCGCCTGGCAGGAAGTGGCGCGGCGGGTGGCGCATGAGATCAAGAACCCGCTGACGCCGATCTCGTTGAGCGCGGACCGGATTGTGCGGCAGCTCGACCGGGGACTGCTGTCGCCGGATTCGGCCCGGATCCTCCGGGAATGTTCGGTCACCATTTCGTCCGAGGTGGAATCCGTCAGGACACTGGTGGACGCGTTCTCTCAACTGGCCCGTTTTCCGGCGGCGCAGTTGGCCCCAGGGCAGGTGAACGATGCCGTGGAAAGCGCGATGGCGGTGTTCCAGGGCCGTTTGGAGGGCATTCAGGTGCACGTCGATCTGGCGGCCGGTCTGCCCCTGGTGATGATCGATCACGAACAGATCAAGCGGGTGGTGGTGAATCTGGTGGACAACGCGGCGGAGGCGATGCAGAGCGCCCTGGTGAAACGCCTGTACGTGGGGACGGTGGCTGGCGCGGATGCGGTGGAACTGGTGGTGTCGGACACGGGCCCCGGCATTACTCCGGAGGATCGGGAGCGGCTGTTTCTTCCTTACTTTTCGACCAAGGCGCGTGGTACCGGGCTGGGACTGGCGATTGTCAGCCACATTGTGACGGACCACAGTGGACAGGTGCGAGTGGAGGAGAACCGGCCCGCCGGAGCTCGTTTTGTGATTGAGTTACCGGCGATTGCCGACGAGGTCCGGACGGTAGCGGCGGGGACAGCGGCGTGAAGCACGGACGCATTCTGGTGGTGGACGACGAGCCGGCCATCCGGCAGACACTGTCCGCGGTTCTGGAGGACGAAGGCTTTCGCGTAAAGAGCGCCGAAAGCGGCGAGGAGTGTCTGGCGGAAGCGGGCGCCCACAGCTACGACGTGGTTCTGCTGGACGTCTGGCTGCCCGGCATGGATGGGCTGGAAACACTGGAGGCGCTGCAGAAGCTGCCGCCGGGAGAACGGCCCGAGGTGGTGATGATCTCCGGGCACGGCAGCATCGAAACGGCCGTGCGCGCCACCAAGCTGGGGGCGTTCGACTTTCTGGAGAAGCCGCTCACCATCGACAAGGTGCTGGTGGTGGTGAAGAACGCCATTCAGCAGCATCGCATGGAAGCGGAAATCGAGCGGCTGCACGAGGCTCCCGGCGGCAAGGTGCGCATTATCGGCGAGAGCGTGCCGATGAAAGCCCTGCGGCAGCAGCTTGCGCTGATGGCCGCCACCAACGGCCGCGTCCTGATCTATGGGGAAAGCGGCACGGGCAAGGAACTGGTGGCGCATGCCATCCATGCGCGAAGCCCGCGCTCGACCATGCCGTTTGTGGAAGTGAACTGCGCGGCGATTCCCGAGGAGTTGATCGAAAGCGAGCTTTTTGGACACCGCAAAGGCAGTTTTCAGGGCGCCCAAGAGGACAAGGTGGGCAAGTTCGAGAAGGCCGACGGCGGCACGCTGTTCCTGGATGAAGTGGGCGACATGAGCCTGAAGACCCAGGCCAAGACGCTGCGCGCGCTCGAAGAACAGCGGTTTGAGCCAGTGGGTGGTCCGGAGTGGGTGCAGGTGGACGTGCGGGTGATCGCGGCGACGAACAAGCATCTGGAGCAGGAGATTGAGCGGGGCAATTTTCGCGAGGATCTCTTCTACCGCCTGAATGTGATTCCGTTCCACGTGCCGCCGCTGCGGGAGCGGCGGGAGGATATCGCACTGCTGGCCGACTACTACCTGCACGAGTTCACCACCGCTTACGGGCGCAAGCCCAAGGAACTGACGCGGGCGGCATACGATCTGCTGGCGGATTATCACTGGCCCGGGAATGTGCGCGAACTGAAGAATCTGATGGAGCGGATCGTGATCATGAATCAGCAGACGAGGGTTGACGTTCACCATGTTCCGCTGGCCGCCGGGCGCCGGTCACGAGACTCCGAAGTGGAGCAACTGGACACTCTGCACGATGTTCGCCAGAGCGCCGAACGCACCTACATTCTGCGAAAGCTGGATGAGACGAACGGCAACATCAAGCGGACCGCTGAGTTGCTGGGCCTGGAGCGGAGCAATTTGTACCGGAAAATGAGGGCTCTGGGGATCAAGGATCCCTAAGCTTCCGCGCTATAGCTCCACGCCCAGATCGTCCCAGCGCACCACCTGCTGCTTCACCATCGCCTCATGGCTCAGGATGGCCGTGAGCGCCGCCGTGGCGCCCTCGGTGATGCCCGCCGGCACAGGCGACCCTTTCGTGATGGCGTCATAGAACGCTGTGACGTGCGCGTGCCTGGGCTCGTCACGTTTTTCGGCCAGAAGCCGGGGCTGGCCATCGCGGCCCAGGGGGTGGAGCATGGCGTTCGTCATCAGGTCGACGGCGCCCGTCGATCCGAAGACATGAACGTACTGGCTGCCCAGGGGCAGGGTTCGCGGGTGAAAAACGTTCTGGGTGAAAGACATCTTCACGCCATTTGTGTACTCGTAGGTGAGGCTGGCTGAGTCAAAGATGGTTCGGCCGGGCGGGTCCCCTTTCTGGTACATGGCGTTCCCGCCGAAACCGCAGGCGCGGGCTGGCCTGGCGCCCACCACCCAGTTGCACAGGTCCAGGTTATGGACCGATTGTTCGATGAGGTATCCGCCTGACTTTTCGACGTTGAAGTACCAGTCAGCCGAGGAACTATCGTGCGGGATGTCGGCCGTGGCGTGGCGCTGGGCTTTCACCCAGATCACGTCTCCAATGGCGCCCTCGCGGATCTTTCGCACGCATTCGCCGAGCTGCAGCATGGATCGCAACTGCTGGCCCACGATGAATACGCTCTTCGAAGCCTTTGCGGCCTTGACCAGATCGCGAACCTGGGCCGCCGTGACGCCGATGGGCTTTTCGCAATAGACGTGCTTGCCCGCGCGCAGCGCCGCGATCGCCATTTCGGCATGGAGGTGCGGAGGCGTTGCAATGACCACGGCCTGAATGTCGGCGCGGTCGATCACACGGCGCCAGTCCGTGTAGGCGGCGGGTTTGTCCCTGGCTGCCGTGGTGGCCGCCTTGTCCAGCCGGTCCGGCTTGTTGTCGCAGACGGCGGCCACCCGGGCGTTGGGTTGTTCAATGACGCCAGCCAGCAGTCCTGAGCCGCGGCTGCCGGTTCCGATCACCGCCGAGGCGATTCGATCGGGCGATTGCGCCAGCGCTCCGGCGGCGGCCGCGCCCAGGAGGAAGATTCGTCGTTCGGGGTTCATGATTTTAAGCCTTTCCAGCCGGTCCGGCGGCTAATCCGCGCAGAACCGTCTCCACGTACTCGCGTGCCCGGCGCGCCAGGGTGTCGATCTCTTCGGGGCGCGATGGGCGCGGCACCAGGGGTTCGAAGATGTTCTCAAAGGCAAGCGGCATGGTGAGGCCGGTTCGCATGACGGGCGCCAGCAGCTTGTAATGATCGATTTCACCGAAGCCGGGGCCGCAGTCTTCGTCTTTCGGATGGTCGCGATGATCCTTGATCGCGAAGGCCCGGATGTCGCGCCAGCAGGTGGCGATGTCGGCGATGGGGTCGCGGCTTTCGTAGTCGAGCACATTGCCGGCGTCGTAGCAGATGCGCACCGCCGGCGAGCCCACCTGTTCCAGGATACGCGCGCAATCGGCCCCGGTGGCCGTATTGCCGCCATGTTGCTTGATGACGACGGTGACGCCGAGTTCGGCGGCGCGCGGCGCCATGCCGCGCAGATTGCGGATCACCGATTCGTACTGGCCGCCCTGCGTTCGTCCGAACGTGAGCAGGAATGGGATGCGCGCCGCAGCCGCCTGCTCAAGACGGTGCAGGTGGCGGGGCAGGGCATCGCCGGCCTCAAGGTTGACGGTGGAGAACATCATCACCGGTTCCAGGCCCATGTTTCTCGATACACCGGCCAGGCGGGATGCCTCGGACGGCGGCGCATCCACGGCCAGAAGGGGCTTGGCGGCGCCGCCGGCGTCACGGTGGTTGACGCCCCAGGCGACGAACTGGTAGCCGGCCCGTACAATCCCCTCCAGCGCGCGCTCAAAGGGGTGCCCGCCGTACGGCAGAGTCATGCAGGCCAGTTGGAATCGGGTGGGCTGGGGCGTCAACGCCGCAGCCTGGAGCAGAAATTCGCGGCGTCCCAGAACCACCTCGGAATTATAGCCCCAGGACGGGAGCCGCTACAATGGTGGTCTGCATGGCCAGCCCCCAATCCGCCGCTGATTTCATGGACTGCGTGCGCAGCCAGTTGAAAAAGCTGGCGCGGAAACGCCGCATCGTCTTTCCGGAAGGCGATGATCCGCGCGTGGTGGAGGCGGCCGCACGGCTGCGAACCGAGGGTCTGGTGGAGCCGGTGCTGGTGAGCCCATCGATCATCGAGACCTGCCCAAAGCTGCGCCAATACGCGTCCATCTACCATGAGCGCCGCCGTGCGAAAGGGGTGACCCAAAGCGAAGCGGCCGCCATCGCCAAACGCCCGCTGTACTTTTCCTGCCTCATGGTGGCCGCGGGGGACGCCGACGGTTTCGTGGGCGGCGCCGCGAACACAACAGGCGAAACGGTGCGCGCCGCATTCCACTGCATTGGCGCCAAGGCCGGCGTAAAAACCGTGTCGAGCACGTTCATTGTGTGCGTGCATGACCGCTCGTACGGGCATCGCGGCCTGATGGCGTTTGCCGACTGCGCCATCGTGATTTCACCCACGCCGAGCGAACTGGCCGACATCGCGATTGCCACGGCGGAGACAACACGCGTGCTCATCGGCACCGAGCCGGCTGTGGCGCTGCTTTCCTTTTCCACCAAGGGCAGCGGCCGGTCGCCGCAATCGGAGCGAATCGCCGAGGCGCTTCGGATTGTGCGTGAACGCGCACCCGCGCTGCATGTTGACGGTGAGATGCAGGCCGATGCCGCCCTGGTGCCCGCCGTGGGCCAGTCGAAGGCGCGCGGTTCGACGGTGGCGGGCCGTGCGAATACCCTGGTCTTCCCCGATCTCGGCGCCGGCAATATCGGCGTGAAACTGGTGGAGCGTCTGGGGGATGCCGTCACGTTGGGTCCGTTCCTGCAAGGGCTGGCGAAGCCGTGCAACGATCTCTCTCGCGGCTGCTCGGTTGAGGACATCCACAGCGTGGCCCTGGTCACCGCGCTGCAGGCGGGCTGACGCGGCTTGCAAACCGCCGCCGCCGTGTGATACCACGGACTGGACATGACTGGTATTGATCGACGCGCAGTGATTCGCGGCCTGCTCTCCTTTCCGGTGGGG
>VFZY01000259.1 GCA_016870915.1 Acidobacteriota bacterium
TTTAACCAGTGCAGTTCGTCTCGTTCCCTCTGGCTCATCGCTATTCGTTCCATCCTTCTGCCATTAAAGGCTGTCAAGAGGAACTTTCTACTTGGCTCGATTAGGAACTTTTCACGTGGCCGCGACAACAGGATTCGGCCGGGTGTGCGAATAAGCATAGATTTGATAATATCTTGCTGGTCAGATCCAGAAAAATAGAATCGGGAGTGTGCGTAATGAACCGGATCGTGTGTATTGGGTGGCTCGCGGCTTCCGCGTATGCTCAGGTGATCTCTTCGAGCATTGTCGGAACGGTTCTTGACCCGACTGGAGCCGCCGTGCCCGGCGCGCAAGTCACGGTGTCGAACCAGGCGACAGGGATTTCCCGCACTGCGCCAAGCGATCCCCAGGGCGCCTTTGTGCTACCGCAGCTTTCCCCGGGCATGTATTCTGTGACCGCCAAGGTCGGCGGTTTCAAGCTTTGGGAGGCGCAGGGCCTGGTGCTTCCGGTGAACCAGACACTCCGCGTCGATGTCCAGCTTACCGTGGGCGATGTCACAGAGCAGGTGCGCGTCGAGGCAAGCGGCCTTCGCCTCGAAAGCGAAACCAGTTCGCTGGGGCAGGTGATTGAGCAGAAAAGCATCGTAGAGCTGCCTCTGAACGGGCGGAATTTCATGCAGCTCGCGAACCTCTCTTCAGGCGTGGTTCCGGCCTACAATGCGCGCAGCGCAACCATCACGAACCAGTCCGGACGAACCGACATGGCAGTCCACATCTCGGGAGGACGCGGAGATACGAACTCGTACCTGGTGGACGGAGTGGAAACCCGCAGTTCGTGGTTCAACTCCCCGAGCGTGCTCCTTTCCGTCGACGCCATCCAGGAGTTCAAGATCGACCGGAATCTGTTCTCGGCGGATTACGGACAGGGCAGCGGCATCGTCAGCCTGGTGAGCCGCTCTGGAGGCAACGAATTCCACGGCTCGGCGTATGAGTTTCTGCGCAACGACCGTCTCGACGCAGCCAACTATTTCGACAACTACTTCCGCAACCGGAAGGCTCCCTTCCGGCAGAACAACTTCGGCGTTTCCGCGGGCGGGCCCATTTTGAGGAACAAACTGTTCTTTTTCGGGAGCTGGGAAGGCCTTCGGAGCAGGCGTAGCAGCACGCTTACCGCCCTGGTTCCGACACCCGCGCAACTGGGAGGAGACCTCAGCGCACTCCCCTCTTCAAAGCCAGGCGGGGCGCTGCTGGACCCCCTGAACGGCGTTCCCTTCCCCGACAAGCGCATCCCGGCAGCGCGGATTTCGAGCGTGACGCGCAACTTCAGCCGCTATACTCCGCAGCCGAACACCAACATCGGCGGGCGCAATCACGTGGTGACCAAGACCACCAACCGCGACGATGACCAGTATGGGATCCGCGCCGACTACCAGATTTCCTCCTCCGATTCCGTGTTCGGACGGGTCACCAACTACGAATCGACGCTGTTCCGCCCGGGAATCGGGCCGCTCGCCGGGAATGTTTTCCCTTACCAGGGGCGCAACATGGTGGCGCAGCACACGCATATCTTCACTCCGCAGGTGTTGAATGTGGTGAAGTTCGGCTTCAACCGGGCGGTCGTGTTCAACAGCTGGGAAATCACGCCCACCAGTCTCGCGAATGACCTGGGCCTGAAGATCAGGCAGGTGCCCGAAGAGTATGGGCTGCCGGCGGTGGGGCTGGCTGGAGGGTTTTACGCCGGGGGCGGCACGGGAATCAACCAGGGCGGCGTCGATAACCTCTTCCAGTGGAGCGACACGCTGAGCTGGGTGAAGGGGCGGCACACCTGGAAGTTCGGCACCGACATACGCTACATCAGGTTTGACCAGCGCCTGGGACTGAGCAACAACGGATCCTTCAGCTTCGACGACCGCTACACGGGTAGCCCGGTGGGCGATTTTCTGCTGGGCCATTTCAATGCCGCGACGGCCCAGATCGGGCTGGGCGTCGGGCGCTGGAGGCAGCGAAGCTACAACTTCTTCGCGGCCGACGACTGGAAGGTCACCTCGCGGCTGACGCTGAACCTCGGGCTGCGATACGAATATGACTCTCCGTTCGCGGAATCGAACGGCCGCGAGGGATATTTCGACACGTCGATCTCCCGGTTTGTCGTGGGCATCTCGCGGGAACAGTCCCCGATCAAGCGCGAGATCCCGGGCCTTGAGTACCGGCCGTCCCTGCAACGGGGTATCTGGTTCCCGGACCGCAATAACTTCGCTCCCCGCATCGGGCTGGCCTACCGGATGTCGAACAACTCAGCCCTGCGCGCCGGCTATGGCTGGTTTTATGCCAAGACGCAGGGCAATGAGCTTCAGTTCAAGATCAACGCACCGCCGCTGGTTTTTTCGGCGGCGCTCAACAACACCATCGGGGTTCCGTCTCTCAACTGGGACCGCGATGCGTTTCCGGATCCGGCTTCTCCCGCGTTCCCCGTCGCGACGCTGTCCCCGTTCTCGGTGGATCCGAGGGACCGCTCACCTTACATCCAGCAATGGAACCTCAGCTACGAACGGTCACTCGGGCAGAACCTGCTGATCGAAGTTTCCTACGCCGGCAGCAAGGGCACTAAGCTCACTGAGCGGGTCAACATCAACCAGGCGCGCCTGCCGGAAAACCCCGCCGCCATTTCCCCGCTGGTCTCACGCCGCCGCTTTCCCACCTTCGGCGACATTCTGTCGGCGAACTGGCAGGAAAATTCCCACTATCACGCGCTTCAGACGCGGCTCGAACGGCGGTTTTCAGCGGGCCTGAGCTTCCTGGCCGCTTACACCTGGTCTCACGCCATCGACACGGCATCGAGGGGATCAGGAGGGTCGTGGCACCAGAATGCCTACCGGCTGAGGGATGACCGGGGCAGCTCCGATTTCGACGTGCGCCAGCGGCTGACCTCGAGTTTCATTTACCAGCTTCCCTTCGGGAAAAACAAGCGCTGGCTCTCGGGCGCGGGGCGGGCTGCCGACGCCATCGTGGGCGGCTGGTCTGTCAACACCATCGCCAGCTTCATGACCGGAAATTTCTTCAGCGTCACCGTGGCCGGAGACCGCGCGAACGTGGGAGGCTTCCCCTTCCAGCGCGCCAACCGGAGCTGCGACGGGAATCTCTCACGCGGAGCCAGAACCATCGACCGCTACTTTGAAGTCTCCTGCTTCACGCCGACGCGCCTGGGGACCTTCGGGGATTCCGGCCGGAACATCATCGAGATTCCAGGCCTGAACAACTGGGACATTTCCCTTCTGAAGGACACACGGCTCCTCGAACGTCTGACCCTGCAGTTCCGCGCGGAGTTCTTCAACGCCTTTAACCACGCCCAGTTCAACGCACCGGACCTGAACGCAAACAGCGCGTTCATCGGCCAGATTCGGAGCGCGCGGGACGCCAGGATTTCGCAGATGGCCCTGAAACTGGTGTGGTGACCGGATGAAACGCCGCCAGTTTCTTCTGGGCGCGGCCTCCGCATTCGCGCAGCGGCCGGCGCGCAAGCTGAACTTCATCCTGATCCTGATGGACGATCTCGGCTGGGCCGACCTCGGCTGCTATGGAAGCACGTTCTACCGGACTCCGAACCTGGACCGCCTGGCCGCGCAAGGCATCCGGTTCACCAACGCCTACGCCGCCTGTCCGGTGTGCTCTCCGACGCGCGCCAGCGTCATGACGGGGAAGTACCCCGTCCGCACCGGCATCACCAATTACCTTCCGGGCAAGCACCAGCTTCCCTATTCAAAGCTGCTGCCGCCCGAGAGCAAGCAGTTCCTGGGCCTTGAGGAAATCACCATCGCGGAGGTGCTGCGGCCGGCCGGGTACGCGTCCGCCCACATCGGAAAATGGCACCTCGGTCCAACGCCCGGTTACTGGCCGGAAAAACAGGGTTTCGATCTGAATGTGGGAGGGACCGCCAGCGGGATGCCGAAGAGCTTCTTCTACCCCGCATGGAGAGGCAACCCGCCGATTGAGGGGAAGGAAGGTGAATACCTTACGGACCGTTTGACGGGCGAAGCCCTTGCCTTCGTGCGCGCCCATTCCGAGCGTCCGTTCTTTCTCTACCTGCCGCATTACGCCGTGCACGTCCCGATTGAGGCCAAGCAGGCCGCGGTGGAAAAGTACAGCCGCGCTCTCAAGCCGGGCGCCGCACAGAACGACCCCGTGTACGCGGCCATGATCGAAAGCATGGACGAGAGCGTGGGCCGGATCATGGCGGAGCTCGACCGGCTGAACATCGCGGACCGCACCGTGGTGATGTTTACCTCCGACAACGGCGGCCTGTCCGCTCCGGAGTGGAAGCTGAAGCCCGTCACCTCAAACGCGCCCCTGCGCGAAGGCAAGGGCCACCTTTACGAGGGCGGCGTCCGGGAACCGCTCATTATCCGCTGGCCGGGCGCTCGCGCCCGCGTGGACCACACGCCGGTGTGCTCCATCGACTTTCTGCCCACAATCGCGGATGCCGCGGGAGTTCAAACGCCCGCGGACGTGGATGGCGCGAGTCTTCTTCCGCTTATCCTCAAAGAGCAGCCGCCCGCGCCGCGCCGGCTCTACTGGCACTATCCGCATTACAGCAACCAGCTCGGGATGCCGGGCAGTTCCGTCCGGGATGGAGACTGGAAACTCATCGAATTCCATGAAGGCGGCATCGAGCTCTACAACCTCCGTCAGGACATGGGCGAATCGCGGAACCTTGCCCTCTCGCATCCAGCGCGTGTCAAGACCATGCAGGCGGACCTTGGCGCATGGCGCAAGAAGTTCAATGCGCAAATGCCCTCTCCCAATCCGAAGTACGATCCCCGGCGCGCCGGAGAAGGATACTGGTGGCGCCAGGGCGGCCCCCCAAAGTAGCATTCCCTGATATCTCACGAGTGCTCTCGGGTGCCCCCCAAGTGTCACGCAGCGAAGTACCAGCCTCGCCGGCGTCTGCGACCTCGAAGTCTTGACTACAAGGACGGGCTCAGAAAGGAAGGATCCCACCCCGCGGCGAGTCCTCTTCCGGTTTCAGAAGTTCAACTTCAACCCAAACTGCAAGGACCTCATGCTCGTCGCCGTCGTCGTCACCCGTCCAAAACTCACACTCGTCTGCGTCACGTTCGGGCGCCCCCAATTCGGATGGTTGCTGAAGTTGAATCCCTCGAAGCGCAACTCCAGCTCCCTCTGTTCGCTGAACTTGAAGTTCCGGATCGTGGAGAAATCCCAATTGATCGTGCCAGGGCCAACCAGCGTGTTCCGGCCCGCGTTGCCGTAGAATCCAAACGGCTGCAGCGCATAGGCACTGGTGTTGAAGAAACGCTGCGGGTCCTGCCTGCCGCGCGGTAGAGCGGTCGCTTGTCCGGTGGCGTTCACCCGGTCAGCCTGATGTCCTGTGTTGCTCTGGTCGCGCCCGGCGACAATGTTCACCGGAAAGCCCGTCTGCAGCGTGAGAATCGTCCCCAGCTGCCAGCCGCCCAGCAGCCAGTTCGCTGCCCGGCTCGAGTTCAGCATCGGCTTGCCTTTGCCGAACGGCAGTTCATAAACCACCGACGTCACCAGCCGGTGCGGCGTCGTGAAGCCCGAAAGCGCCCGGTCGCACCTCTGGCACCACTCATCCTGCATGAACAGCGTATCGCCCGGTGGCACGCGAATCCCGCTGCCGGTGTCCACGGACTTGGCCCAGGTGTAGCTGGTCAGCAGCGTCAGACCGTCGCTGAATCGCCGCGTCAACTTCGCTGACAGCGAGTTGTAGTAAGCCTTGCCGAACCCCGACACCTGGAACACACGCCCAAACTGTGGCCACGGGGCCCGCGACGCCACACTGCCCGTGGGGCTCGGGTCCGGTGAATTGAAGTTGTGAAACTGTTGCAGCTTGCGCGAGATCGAACCCAGATAGCCCACCTCCACCACCGTGTCGCGCGCCAGTTCGCGCTGCACATTCAGCAGGTATTGGATGGTATACGGCGTCCGCCGCTGCGGATCATTGGCAAGCACCGAGGGCGTGTTCACCTGAACGCTCTGCCCCAGGCCCACGAACGGCGAGGCCCAGGTCAGGTTGGGGATATCCGGGCTCGCCTGCTCAGAGCGGAAGCCGGCCAGGTTCCGGGCCGGGTCCAGCACCGGCGCCGAAGTGTCCTGCGAAAAGAATGCCCCCACGCCCGTGCGCACGGTCCATTTTGAAGTCGGGCTCCAGGCGATGCCAAGGCGTGGAGCAAAATCGTTGCGGTCGGAGAACACACCGCGGCTCCCCAGCCGCCCGTCACGGGCAACTTGAATGGCGGGATTGAAGCGGAATCCAACGCCCTCGTAGAACTCGCCGCTGCCAATGCGCACGAACACCGGATGGCGGCTGCGGTCCGCCACGTTGGCCTGCCGGTCCAGGAACGGAATGTGTCCGTTCACCCATTTCTGCGACCGGTCGTACCAGGGCGGATTGAACTCATACCGCAGGCCAATCGTCACCGTCAGATTCTGCCGCGCTTTCCAGGTTTCGTCGAGATAGTACGCCTGCTGCGTGGCCCGGAACTGCGCGAACGCCTGCGAAACGCCCGCCCGCGAATTGCCCATGTAGCCCAGCAGAAAATCGGCGAACGCATAGCCGGTGTTGGCCGTCGCCGCCGGGTTCTGCGTCGCAAAGCCGAAGAAATCGAACTGGCCCTGGCCAAACGTATAGGAACTGGCATTCCAGCGGTCGCGGCGAATATCCGCGCCAAACCGGATCGTGTGCTTGCCGCGCACCATGTGCACGTTATCGGTGAACTGGAACGTCGCCGAGTAGCGGATCGTGCCCCCCGGCGTGCCGCCAAAACTGCTAAGTCCGGCCAACGTGATGGCGGGCAGCCCCCAGCCGTCCGGCGCCAGCAGGGCCACCCCGGGAATATTCAACTCGCGCACGGCGTCACGCACAAAGGCCAGCTCGCCCACGCCGTTGTTTGAGAACCGCGTGACGCCGGCACGGAAGTCATTCACCAGGGTGGGTGAGAGCGTTCGTGTGTTCGAGATCATCGCCTGGTAGGGATCATTCACCGTCTTGCCGCCGTTAAGAAACGCGCCGGGATTCAGCGCCAGTTCGTTGCCCCAGCTATACCGGCCAAACCAGTTGGAGCTCGTGCTCTCCACAAAGTCGATGCGCTGGTTGAACTGGTCGCGGTCAATGAGCGAACTGCGCCCCAGTTGGAAGTTGGCCGCCAGGCCCGAGCCCGGTTGATTCGGCTGCACCAGAAACTCCATCAACTGCGTGGACGTACGCGCAATCCTGTTGGACGGAATCACCCGGTTCGGAAACGGCTGCGCGGTGAGCGCCGTGCCCTGCCGCACGCGGCTGGCCGGGTCGAACAGCGTCTGCGGAATCTGTGAGAAGTCTCCGCCGCGCATGGCCCCCGATGGCACGTCGTTGAAGAGACGGAGTTGCCGCCGCTGCCGGAAGCCTTCGAAGTTCGCCATGAAGAACAACCGGTTACGGCCATTAAACAGCTTGGGAATCCATACCGGCCCGCCCAGCGTGAAGCCGTATTGATTCCACCGGAACGGGTCCTTGGGCGGCCGCGCGGGGTTGAAGTCGTAATTGCGCGCGTCGAGCGCTGAATTGCGCAGGAACTCGAACAGCGTGCCGTGGTACTGGTTGCCGCCCGACTTCGTCGACACGTTGATCTGGCCGATCTCCCGCCCGAACTCCGCCGGATACACGCCGGTCTGAATCTTGAACTCCTGCAGCGCATCGATCGAAGGCAGAAACGCGTAGCTGTTGCCCTCCACATAGGTGTTCTCCAGCCCATCCAGCGAATAATGGTTGAACACGGGCCGTGCGCCGGCGATCGAGACGCTCGAAAAAGTACCGCGGTCGCCGCCCAGACCCACTGTGCTGTTGCCGAATCCGAACGTCACGTTCGGGCTCAGGAACACAAGAGACAACGCATTTCGACCGTTCAACGGCAGATCCAGAATGCGCTTGTTCTCAATCACGGTGCCCACGGTGGCGTCTTCGGTGGCCAGCAGTGGCGCCCCGGCCGCCACCTCCACCGTCTCGCTCACCTGCCCGATCTGCAGCGAAAAGTCGATGCGGGCAATCTGCTGCACCTGCATCTCCACCTGCCGCCGCAGTGATGTCTGGAATCCCGCGGCCGACACCTTCACGTCGTAGATGCCGGGCGGCAGGGCGGGGAAGCTGTAAAGCCCCGCGTCATTCGTGGTGGCCTTACGCTCGCCACCGGTGGCGGGATTGGTAATCGTGACTGGAGCGCCAGCCACAACCGCCCCGCTCGCGTCCCGCACCTCGCCAGTAATCTCTCCGAACGTCTGGGCCCAAACCGCGACACCCAGCACCATCATGGTCAGAGCGGCTGCTTTTTGCATGCTAAGAATTTTATCGCACCAATCGTTGATGAGTCAACGTAGTTATTTAATCAGTGTCAAGGCAAAGTAGAAATGTCCCCCTGGCTGGCAAAGTAAGAATGTCCCCTTTTCCGAGGCCTGGAAAAAAGTCATGGTAGTCTGGGCTCGCCGGTGAAGCGGAGACGGGCAATGCTGGCGAGC
>VFZY01000260.1 GCA_016870915.1 Acidobacteriota bacterium
GAACGAGAGCTGAAAGGGCTGGTTTTGTTTGTCACCCATTGGGTGCTGTCCTCCGCAGGGGTCTTCGCTGCCTTCAAACCCCTATCGATATTGATGCGGACGAGCATCCAGGAGATTCGCACGCGCGGCTCAAAACGGAAATGTGGGGTCAATACCTTTTCGTTCGCCACCAACGATGGCGGCCTGACGTTCAACCGGACGCTGGCCAACCTGTTCCCAGGCGGGCTGGACAAGGGGACGGGCACGGCGCTCGGCCTGGCGACCAACCTCGGCCAAGGGATCTCAGTGCCGGCACCGCGGCACAACCCCAATGCCATGAATCAGCGTTGGCAGTTCTCCGTCCAGCGCCGCCTGGGAAGCGCGCATCGGCTGGAAGCGCGCTACGTCGGCAATCGCACCGTTCGGATGCCGGTCCCACGAAATCATGGCGCGCTCGACAATCGCTGGCTGAGCAACTCGCCCGAGCGCGACCAACAGGTGATCGACAACCTGAGCGCTCTGGTGCCCAATCCATTCTTCGGGGTTTCGGGCGTCAGCGGCGGGATCGGCAACAACCGGGTCATCGCTAAGAGCGAACTATTGCGGCCCTTCCCGCAATTCGCGTCAGTGACGGTGCCGACTTCCCAGGGCGGGTCGAGCTATCATGCCCTCCAAGTGGAGTTCGAGCGGCGGCTGGCCGGCGGCCTCACCCTTCAGACGAACTACACGTACGCCAAAACAATCGACGCCCTGAGCTACCTGAATCCCGCCGATCCGTTGCCGGAACGCGTAGTGGCCGACGCGGACCGCACTCATCTCTGGCGGATGCTGGTTCTTTACGAGTTACCATTCGGCAAGGGCAGGCGCTGGGGCGGTGGTGGCGGGGCGCTGGCCGATCGCCTCATTGGCGGATGGCAGATTCAGGCCATTCCCATCCTGCAAGTGGGCCAACCGTTGGTTTGGCCAAATGTTCTGTTCAGGGGCAACATCAAGGACATCGAAGTTGACCGGCAGACACCCACGCGAATGTTCAATCCCGACGCCGGCTTCGAACGGGTTCCGGCACGGCAGCTAGCCGCCAATCGGCGCGTCTTTCCCACGCGTCTCAGCGGGGTCAGGCTGCCGACGGAAACCAACCTTGACTTTTCGCTGCTCAAGAACACCACCATCACCGAGCGGTTTACGCTGCAATTCCGCGCCGAGGCATACAACGCGCTCAACCAGCGGTTCAATCTCAACGCGATCCTGGACCCGGTAAATCCCGGATTCGGCGAGTCCACCACCGCCAACGTTCCGCGCGCGGTGCAACTGGGCTTCCGGCTTATCTTCTGACACTGAACCGAAGAGATTTCATCCAAAGACAATGAACCGAAGACATTTCGTCCAACTACCGGCCGCCGGTTTGATGGCCGCGGGCAACAGCGCCGGCGCGATCGATGTGGGAAGCCGCAAGCAGCTCTTCATTGACCGCCGATTCATCGCCGGCTGGCGCGGCATTCGGCTCGCGGTGCAGCCGCCCCGGAAGGCCGGAGTGGTCCTGCGCGGGGAACGGCCCTGGGAAAAAGGCGCCTTCGGGTATCACTCCGTGGCCGACGACGGCGGGACATACAAGATGTGGTACAACTCGACCGCCTCCAAAGGGCGGAGTTTCCACGCCTACGTGACGTCGCGGGATGGCGTCGAGTGGACACGGCCGTCACTGGGAGTCATCGAGTTCGAGGGATCCAAGGACAACAATCTCGTGCTCCAGGGATCGATGGAAGGCGCGGTATACCTGGACCCCGCCGGTTCTCCGAGGCAGCGCTTCAAGGCGCTGGCTGCGGCTGGCGGAAACCGCAAGAGCATCCTCGGGACGCACAGCAGAGGCACGCTGGTGCTGATTACCTCACCGGACGGCATCCATTGGGAGCAGGAGTACTCCGTTCTGCCGTTCATGCCGGATACTCAGAACAACCTCTTCTGGGACCGGCGGATCAATAAATACGTCGCCTATCTGCGGAGCTGGAATCCGCAACGTTCGGTCGCCCGATGCGAGATCTCGAAAGAGGATCTTTTCAAGGAGTGGCCTTACACCGCCTCCGCCAAGCCCAACTATTTGTGGAGGCGATTTCCCTGGGGCGCTGCGTGGCCGCCGGCCCTCAGCACCGAGTTGCCGACCGTGCTGGCCACCGATGAACGCGATGATCCCAATTCCGACGTCTACACCCCGAACGTCGTCGAGTATCCTTACGCGGACGATGTCTATCTGGCGTTTCCTTCGATGTTCCGCCACACCGCCCCGCCAGGATCGGAGAAGGTCCCGATGGCGGGTCCGTTGGACGTGCATCTGGCCGTCAGCCGCGACGGCATCGCCTGGGACCGGCTCGACCGCTCGCCGTATCTGGGTCTCGGTTTAGACGGAGAGGTTGACAGCCAGATGCTGTATTTGGGTCTGGGCATGCTGCGCCGCGGGAACGACTTGTATCAGTATTACGCGGGATATCGTTCCGAACACAACACCCTGCCGCCGAAGGAGAGTGCTCTGCTGCTGGCCGTGCAGCGGCTGGACGGATTTGTTGCGGCGGTGGCGTCCTACGATGGCGGCGAGCTGGTCACGCCTCCACTTCGGTTCCAGGGCGGGCGGCTGCAACTCAACATCGACACGTCGGCGATGGGGGACGCGCAGGTCGAGATGCAATCCGCCGTCGGAGTTCCCCTCGCCGGTTACGAGTTGCGCAATTGCCGGCGTATCGTCAGCAACTCGGTGGCCTTCACGGTGAGCTGGACTAACGGTCCCGAATTGACGCGGCTGCAGGAAACGCCCGTTTGTATGAGGATTCGCATGCGCGGCGCACGGCTGTTCGGCTTTCAATTCGTGTAGGACCAACCCGATTCGCGAGTCCAAGCGCCAGATCAAATCGCCTTCACCGGCGCAGGGGAGGACCGGGGGGAGGACCGGGGCCGTCCAACGCGTTTCCCGGTTTCCATCAACGACACTGGAATTCAATCAACCACTTGCACACGAGTGACGACACCCACAACGGTTGCCCTGTTCCCTGGTTTCAAGTTGGCGGACTACCCCTTCTCCCCACTGGCCCCGCACCTCGGAAGGAAACTCCTTGGGCCTCCGCGCTCACGTGAAGACAGACAAGGAAGATATGGGACATCCAGCTATGCCCCGGGGCCGGAACAGTTGTCCAGATATTTGTGAGACACTACACTAGCTTCCGGCGCGCCCAACATCTCGGGTGGCCCGTCGTTCCGCATTTCAGACATGACTGGCGCCTCCTTTCTGAGCCCCTCCTCCAGCAAGAACGTTGTCTACAATCTCCGGGACAATCTGTCTTGGAACAAGCGCAACTTCACGACCAAGGTTGGCTTCGAGATGATTCGCCTCCACGATAACTCTCAGACGTTCGGCGACGTGTTTGGGACCTACCAGTTCACGGGGCTGTTCACCGGTTCGGGCTTCGGCGATTTCCTATTGGGCCTGCCGAGCAATACCAGCCGGGCCCTGCCGCTGGGACCTGTTGGGTTGCGGCGCAACCAGTGGGGCGTCTACGTCGACGAGGATATCCGGGTCACCTCCAAGCTGAACGTGAACCTGGGCCTGCGGTATCAGCGCAACACCCCCGCGAGGGAACTGAACAACCTCATGTACAACTTCGATATCGCGAGCGGGAACCTGGTGGTGCCGTCGCAGCAGGCACTGAGCCGGGTCAACCCAGGACTGCCGGCCGCAATTCGAAATCGCATCGTGGCGGCGGGCGCCGGTTTTCCCGAACGGCTGGTGCGAGATCAGTCGGGCTTCAGCCCGCGATTCGGGTTGGCTTACCGCGCATTCCGCGACACGGTGTTCCGCGCCGGTTATGGCATGTTCGACGGCTTGACCGCGGTGGGCGCCTTCACGGGAGGCCCCTTCACTCCGGGCGCCGAGGATTATACGAACGCCCTGCAGTGCCAAAACACGACTTCCTGCCGCCCTCTTTTCGATCTCTCCAACCCGTTTCCGAGCGGCGTGACGGGAGGTGTGCGCGCGGTTGGCGGGCTGAGCGTCTCGGGTGTGAATCCGTCGCTACGGCGGGCAACCACCCAGCAATGGAACGTCAGTGTGGAACGGGCGTTGCCTTGGCGGGTGAGCATGCGCACTTCCTATGTAGGGTCGAAGGGCACTCAACTTCCCTATCGCCGCAATGCCAACACTCCACCCCCGAGCCTGACGCCGTTCGGTCCCGGGCGCTTGAACTTTCCGCAGTGGTCCGGCGTCACCTATGGCGACCATGGTGGAAACCTCACCTATCACGCCCTGGACATGCAATGGCGCCGCTCTTTCGCGCAGGGGGTCTATTTCGACGCGAGCTACACCTGGGCGAAACAACTCACCGACGTGGATGAGGACGGCACGCAGTTCGGCTGGGGCTCGCAGGGAGCTTTCGGACGAATCATCGAGAACCCTTACGATCGCGCGCGCGAAAAGGGCAACGCGCATAGCATTCCGCGGCAGAGATTCCGGGCGCTGTTCGTCGCGGAACTTCCCTTCGGCAAGGGCAAGCGGTTTGGGAGCAACCTGCCGGGACTCGGCGGGCCGGTCTTCAACTCCGTGCTGGGCGGTTGGAGTTTCAGCGGCATGTTCCAACGCTTCACCGGATGGTGGTACAGCCCCTTGTCGTCGGGGTTCGACGCGGCGAACACCGGCCAGTTCACCATCCGGCCGGATCGCGTCGGCAGCGGCCGGCCCGCGGGTCCACAGTCGGACACCAACATCTTCAACCCCGGCGACTTCGTCCGGCCGGCTGCTGGCGGTTATGGCAACGCGGGCGCCCGGATCATTCAAGGCCTTCCCGGCGCATCGCTGGATAGTTCGGTGTGGAAGTCCGTCCCCTTGTGGTCCAGGAACGACCGCGGGGTCAAGCTGCGCGTGGGCGCCACGGCCAGCAATCTGTTGAACCATCCCGCCAAGTCAACGTGGTCAACGGGTGCGTACATCATCAGCAATCGCGCGACGGTGGCGAGGGCGGACGACTATTACTACACCTCTGTGATCAGCGGTGGGCTCGGTTCGTTCCGGTACATTCGCTTCGAGGCCGCGATCCAGTTCTGATCGCGGCCCATGCGCAAGGCCTCCAACGGACAACCTCGGTCTCTTTGGCCTGGTAGTCTCCGTACGTGGTCAGGATATGGCCGTCGGTGAGAAGGGTTGGCGAGAGATTGCCGCGGGGCTCTAATGCGCAAATACCTTCCGACCCTCGAACGTTGGTCTGCGTCCGGGGACTCGCCACACCGCTCGTATGGACAAAAGTCTAGGCTGCTGGCGGCCACGGGGCCCCCTTTGCGGTTGCCTCGATCATCTTCTCGACCTTGCCCGCGATGAACCGGGTGGCGATCTCGATCAGGCGCTCGCCCTTTTCCTTTGTGGCGTACAGAGCTCGCTCTTGTCGCGCCCGGTCGCGCGCGTTTTCCGGATTGCCGCCTTTCGGCCAGCCCTCTTTGGTGAAGGGCTCGAGGTAGCGGGCCACCGCCGGTGAATAGCCGGACTCGTAGTTCTGCGCAGCGCGGTCGTACTCGTCCATCGTGAAAGGACGCACCCGTTCCGGATGCCCGGCCATCAGAATGGATGTCTCCACTTCCGAAGCGTGCGACATGGCGGTCCGGCGCGCGATCGTGTCGAGCTTGCCCTCTTTGAGCAGCCGGTAGCTGGTGAGGAACTCCGCCAACTCCTCATCCCGATAGGCCGATATGTAGGTTTCCGAATCGAGCGTGATACCGAGTTCCTTGCGCCAGGCGGGAATCGATTCCAGCAGCGGCGCATGATTCCCGTTATGTCCGTTCACCACCAGAATGGTGCGGATTCCGTGCGTGGTGAGGCTGCGGATGACGTCGTAGACGTAGGCCGTGAACGTCTCTTTTCGCAGAGTGATGGTGCCCTTGCGCGCCATGTGATAAGGCGCGTAGCCGAGCGGGCAGGCGGTGCTCACCGTGACCGCCGGATACAAACGCAGCGCCGCCTGTTGCGAGATCAGAGTGGCGCAAGTGGCGTCGCAATCGAGCGCGAGGTGCTCATTGTGCTGCTCGGTGGAGCCGGTGGGAATGATGGCGGCCTGGATGCGGCCCTGCTCCAGCGCTTCGCGAAACTCCTTGCGCGTGTTCTCGCCCAGGAACACGCGCCGCGGATGGACGTAACGCTGCGCCTGTGCCGTTCCCGCCCAACCGGCGCAGGCGCCGGCCAAGGCCGCCTTCAGTGAGGCAATCCATCCGCGCCGCGATATCGAATTGCTCATCGTTTTTCTCCTTCTTCCCGCACCGCCGCCTTCTAGCGCTCCAACATTCGCAGGGCGTTGTCCCGAAATACGCTCTCCACCTGGGAGTCAGTCAATCGCAGCCGCATGGCGGCGAGTTTCAGCGCCCGGAGAGATTCGAGGCCGATCAAGAGAGGTTCCACTTTCGCGTGGCCCGCGAGCGCTTTCCAGTCCACCGAATCCTCGTAGAACCACACGAACGTGTCGCCGATGGCGACGCAGCGCCCGCGCATGTGACTTACCGGATAGTCCGAACCCCACACAAGCCGGTCGAGGCCCAGGGTGTCGACGATCGCCTCGAATGCGCCGGCTTCGGTGACCGCCGAGGTGTCGCACCAGACGTTGCGCAGCCCCTTCAACGCGCCGATTCCCTCGATGGTGTGATAGGGATTGAAGCCGCGCGCCGCGTGCGCGAGGATGAGCTTCATGCCGGGATACTTGCGGCAGAAGTGGACAATCCGTTCCTGATTCGCGGTTTCGGCCATCGCACGGTCCTTGACCATGTGAAGCGTGACGGTGAGCCGCTCTTCGTGGGCGATGCGGACATGCTCCTCGACGAGGAACTCTCCGATATCGGCCGTCCACGAAGGCTTTCCGGTGATGAAGGAGTGGTATACCTTGAGTCCAGCCATGTTGCGCCGCCGAACCTGTTCGCGCAGGGCTTCCGGATCCATTGTCGGCGGCGTGAGATAGTGCGCGAAGCAGGTCTTGTCCTTCGCCACTTCGCGTTCCACGAAATCGTTGGACTCGTCCGAGCCCGCGTGAAAGCCCACTCCGAAGAAAAGTCCCGAGGTCTGGCGTCCCGGCGTGATCCACTCGATCTGTTCCCGGAAGACGTCTAAGGTCGCCGGGTCAGGCCCTTGATCCAAAGCAGTGGGTCTGCCCCAGTGCGACAACTCGTACAGGTGGGCATGCGCGTCGAAGATCTCGCGCGGCACGAACGAGTCCAGGTGTTTCGCGAAAAACTCCCGATCGTAGTCACGCAGTTCCCATTTAGCCATTCAATCCTTCTCCTGGTTCTCACCCGCCTCTGGTTTACCGGCGCGTTGCGGGCGCGCCCCCTCCGGCAACGGCGGAGCTTCCAACCCGGCGCGGGGCAGATCGCCGGAAAGCTCCTGCCGCCAGTGGGCGATGTCTCCGGCGGGGCCATAGATGTACAGCATTCGGCAGGGAGTCTCGCCCGCATTGGTGAGCTGATGATACACTCCGGGCGGAATGTATACAGCCTGACCCGAGGTGAGGATGCGCCGCTCCTCGCCGAGGCACATCTCCGCACGGCCCTCGACGATGAAGTAGATCTCCTCTTGCTCCTGGTTGTGCCATGGGACCTGTCCGCCATGGGGCTCGAGCGTCACGTTGCCCGCTGCGAAGTGGACGCACTGAATCGGGCTCGCTCCGCCCACCAGATTCTGGGTGCTGCGGCCGGCGGGAAAGACGCGCCCCTGGATTTCGTCGAGGTCTGCGATGGTCATCAGCGGCTGACCCTCTAGCCTACCAGCCGGGAGGATCGGTAGTGGACGCGCTCTCAGCCGTCAACTCAAGCTGAACGGAAACTCCTGTATACCCACATTTCCGTTTTGAGCCGCGCGTGCGAATCTCCTGGATGCTCGTCCGCATCAATATCGATAGGGGTTTGAAGGCAGCGAAGACCCCTGCGGAGGACAGCACCCAATGGGTGACAAACAAAACCAGCCCTTTCAGCTCTCGTTCAACGGCCTTCTCAAGATCGACTTCCAGGGATCGCGCGTTACTTCCGATGGTGGTCTGATCCTGGTGCGTGAGTTGGATGAACGGCTGGGCTTCGGTGCTCTCATTGCCCAACACCTGACTGACTCACGGCGCGGCAAGAATACCCAGCTTCCGCTGGCGGACCTACTGCGCCAGTCCGTCTACAGCCGGATTGCCGGCTACGAGGATGTCAACGATGCCGAGCGGCTCTCGCAGGATCCAACCTTCCGGCTGA
>VFZY01000261.1 GCA_016870915.1 Acidobacteriota bacterium
ACCGCGCGGCGGTGTTGCCGGGGCAGTGCGCCCCAAAAATTCCCTTTTCGCACCGTTTTGCGATGTTCGGATCGAACGGATCGCGTCGATGCTGACGCGGCGAAGCGTATTTCAACAAGTTCCTAGACGGGCTGCTCGGCGAAATGCAGACGGGCGCCGCGCGTCCGGCCAAGCTGAGAAAAGGATAAGAGTCATGACCTATCCCGAGAGCTTTTCGGTCTCCACACCGTCCGATCACGAGATCCTGATAGAGCGCCTGTTCGATGCGCCGAGCACGCTGGTCTTTGACGCCTTCACGAAACCGGAACTCGTCCGGCGCTGGCTGCTGGGCCCTGGGGGTTGGACGATGCCCGTCTGCGAGATCGACCCGTGGACCGGCGGCGGCTACCGGTATGTCTGGAGCAAGGATGGAGTGCCGGACATGGGCATGAGCGGCGTTTTCCTCGAGGTGGCTTCTCCCGTCAAGATCGTGGCCACCGAGAGATTCGACGAGGCCTGGTACCCGGGCGAAGCGTTGAACACCACGCTGATCACCGAGGAAGGAACCGCAACGCGCGTCGCCATCACGGTGCGTTACGAGTCGCGCGAGGCGCGTGACACGGCTCGCCGTTCGGGCATGGAGCACGGCATGGCCGCCGGCTACAACCGCCTGGAGACTCTGCTCAGCGAAAACGCGAGCGCATCCTGAGCAAGGGCTTCAACACCTGTTGGTTGTTCTTATGATAGGTTAATTACGCTGAATCGGCGCATGGAAAACTTCCATCTGGTTTAGCACCCGAGTTCATCGCCTCAATTCACTCTTAGCCGATCGAGGAATGTCCATGTCAAGACCCTACTTGGTGTTTGCCTACGCCTCAATTCTCGCCCTGCCGCTGGTGGGTCAGGAGACCCGCGGCATGATTTTCGGACGCGTGGTCGATCCGAGCGGCAGCCCCATTGCGGACGCGGGAGTGACCGTGCGCAGCACCGCGACCAACGTCGCCACGCGGCTGCAGACAAACTCGACGGGCTACTATGAGGCCAGTCTATTGCTCAGCGGCGCCTACGAGGTAACGGCGGAATCGGCTGGATTCAAGAAGTCCTTGCGAAGCGGGATACCGTTATCGGCCGGCGCACGGCTGCAGGTTGACGTGCAACTGGAGATCGGCGCGGTGACGGACTCAGTGACGGTGAGCGGCGAGGTGCCGCTGCTTGAGACCAACACGGTTTCTTCCGGCCGGGTTATTGACGTGCGAAACGTCGCCGAACTGCCGGTGGCGCGAAGCAATCCCATCCAACTGGCGGCCTTCACTCCGGGCGTTCAGACGCGCGGCGACTATCGCACCAATGGGCACCACGCGGCGAACATCCTGGGCGCGGTGATCTACTTGCCGAACAACGTCGGCGGCAACGAGTTCCTCATCGACGGCGTGCCCAATACCGGGCGGAACCGGCGCGTCGCCACGATGCCTCATACCGATGCTCTGCAGGAATTCAAGATCGAGACCTCGGGCTTTGAGGCCTCGATCGGCCACGGAACCGGCGTGTCTTTCTCGATGATGACCAAGGCCGGGACCAATCAATACCACGGCGCCGCCACGTGGCAACACATGCAGCAGCGATGGAACGCCGTACCCTTCTTCCTCAAGCAGGCCTACTTTCGCAACATCGCGCAGGCCGCTGGGGCCGGCGACACGGCCCGGGCCGATGCATTGCGCTCCCAGCACCCGCTCCGCTCGGGCCGCAGCAACAACTACTCAGGCTCGATCGGCGGTCCGGTGAGCATTCCCAAGCTCATCAACGGGCGCAACAAGCTGTTCTTCTTTTTCAATTTCAACGGGACCAATGAGCGGCTCACCGAATCGACGAACAACATCAACAACACGATTCCGACGCTGGCCAATCGAAACGGCGATTTCTCCCAACTCCTGCAGGTAGATCCTACGCGATACCAGATCTACGATCCCCTGACCGTTCGGACCGATCCGGCCCGCCCGCGCAATTTCATCCGTACGCCGTTTGCCGGCAACATCCTGCCCCGGTCTCGCATCGTCAATCCGACCTACACCAAATACAACGGCTTTCTCCCGGCGCCGAACAACGACCCGGTGAACCTCACTCGCGAGCCATTGCTCAACTACATCGCTACGGCAATGCCCTGGTGGTTTGACTACTACGCGCTGACGAACCGCATCGACTATCACCAATCAGAGAAGCACCGATTCTTTGTACGGTGGGGGTGGAACTCTTTCTTGGAGGATCGTTCCGATTGGACCTACGAATCGGCCCGCGGGCTTCAACGCTCGGACCTGCTTCGGGCCAACGTTTCGGGCACCGCCGACTGGATCTACACGATGAGCGGCTCGACGTTCCTGGATGTGGCTTTCTCGGTGAACCAGTATAAAGACGGCAACAAGCACGCGTTTCCAAAGACGTTCAAGCCTACAGACGTGGGCCTGCCCGCGTATTTGGATCAACAGGCGGGCGACCGCACTCACATTCCCGTGATGAACTTCGCCGGATACCAGGCGCTGGGGCGTAACTTCACCACGTTTAACCGCGGGCGCACGCTGGCCCTCAAGGCCGACTTGTCGCACGTGCGGCAACGGCACAGTCTGACCGCCGGTTTCGGTACACGCCAGTTCTTCCACACCGGCGGCGGCAGTGGGAACACGGCGGGTTCGTTCTCCTTTACAAATGACTTCACGCGCCGTAACGACGACCTGCTGACGCCGGCCGGGAATCTCGGCCATAGCTGGGCCGCATTCATGATGGGATTGCCCAACACCATGGCTATCGATACGGCTGACGACTTTGCCACCACCAGCCCGGTGTACTCAGGCTACGTTCAGGACAACTTTCGCGTCACGCCCAAGCTGACCTTGACCTTGGGGCTGCGCATAGAGTACGAGCGCGGCATGACGGAGCGCTACAACCGCATGCTCACCAACTTTGACTCCGGGGCGAAACTGCCCATCACCGATGGAGCCAGAGCCGCCTACGCGCGCAGCCCGATTCCCGAACTGCCCGCGGCCGGCTTTAACGCCGTCGGCGGCAGCCTTTACGCGGGCCAAGGCCCGGGCCGCCGCCGCTACTGGCAGGACGAGGTGATGTGGATGCCCCGTCTGGCTGCGGCCTATCAACTCACCACGCGCACGGTGTTGCGAGCCGGCTACGGCATGTTCTATGACACTCTGAATGCCCTGCGAGTGGGGCCGAATCAGTTCGGCTACAGCCGCACCACTTCCACCAACTTGACCAACGACTTTGGCGTCAACTGGCTGGTGGGTGATCCGGCGCGAGGCGTGTCACCGCTTACCAATCCTTTCCCTGTGCGCGGCGATGGCACCCGTTACGATACTCCGCTGCGCGACGGCCTTGGCCTGATGGCGTTTGCGGGCCGCGGTTACAACTACTTCGATTACAACGTGAAGCGGGCGCGGCAGCAGCGTTGGCGCGTTGGAGTGCAACAACAGTTCGGCGCCAGCACCGTCTTGGAAGCGGCCTATGCCGGCGGTTATTCCTCCCGGGTTCCCCTTACGAAGCCTTTGAACTTTCTGCCGGAACAGTATTGGTCTGGAGGGCAGCAGCGCAACAACGCGGTGGCGTCAAATCTCGATTCCAATGTGACCAATCCTTTCCAGCTGGCGAATTTTCCCGAATTGCGAAGCAACCCGGGCTTGTTCCAGAATCTCAGTGCGCTCGGATTCTTCACTGGCGGCATTATCCGCAAGAATCAACTGCTGCGGCCGTTTCCGCATATGACAGGGCTGTCGAGCGCCGAGGCGAATCTCGGCGATGCCAGAAATCATTCGCTCGAATTCAGCGTTAACCGGCGCTTCGCCAACTCTTTCACGATCAACTCCGGCTATACCTGGTTGTCCGCCGAGGAGGCTGACATTTTTCTCAACGAGTACGACCCCAGGCCCACTTCGAGGAAAACCATCGAAGGCACTCCCCATCGCTTTTTCGTCACTTCGCTGCTCGAGATGCCGTTTGGCCGCGGACGCCGCTGGCTGAGGAGCGGTCCGCTGAGCTACGTTCTCGGCGGTTTTCAGCTTGGTGTCACCTACGAGTATCAGACCGGACGTCTGCTCGACTTTCCGAACCTCTTCTACTATGGGAACCTGCAGGACATCGGAAAGGGGACGCGCAGCTTCGAGCGCTGGTTCAACACCGACAACTTCGAGCGCGTGGCGGCACGCACGCCGACGGCTTACCACCAGCGGGTGTTTCCCACGCGCGTGGACGGCGTGCGCGGCCAGAGCATGAACGAGTGGAATCTGAACGCGATGAAGACCATTCCCATCAGCGAGTCAGTCCGGCTTGAACTGCGGCTCGACGCCATCAACGCCTTCAACCGCACCATCTTCACGCCGCCGGACACCAATCCCCTGTCGTCGAACTTCGGCCGGATTACGGGACAGACGGAAACGCCAAACCGCTACATTCAGATTCAGGCGCGTTTTCAGTTCTAAGCTCGAAAGCGACAACGGACTTGAGGCCCTTGCTGCTGGTTGTCCTCGCGGCGCTGCTGTTTCCGGCAGCGTCGACGGCGGCAGACCCGCATCTGGCGCGAATCGGTCTGCAAAAGCAATTACTGGTTGACGATCAAGTCATTGCTGAAAAACGAAACGTGATTCGCGTGTTGGGGCAGCCGAAAAAAGCCGGCATCGTGATGGCGCCCAGCGTGCCAACCGATTTTGATCCTGTGAAGAGATTCCCCGAAGGTCTTCCTCCGACGGGTGGCTACGACGAGTTCGGCCGGCGCACCTCGGTTGTCTGGAATGACCGGGACCGCAAATTCCAGATGATCTATCGGGCCAGCGGCGAGAGTTACACGGGCTACGCCGAGTCTCACGATGGGATCCGGTGGACGAAGCCCCTTGTTTCTCCCGACGGCAGCAATAACCTGATCACACACCGCGGAGCAAATCATGGCACGTTCTTCGAAGCCTCGTTCATGATCGACCCCACGGTGCCGTGGGGGCATCCGGAAAAATACAAGGCTGCCTTTAATCCCGGCAATACCAAGTGCGCCATTGGGCACTCCGCGGACGGTGTCCATTGGATCAGTTATAACGACGGAAAGTCCGTCACCGGCAGAGCCGCGGACACGTTCAATCAGATCCTTTGGGATCCGATCGCAAAGCGATACCTGTTAATCACGAGAACGGATCTCGGCGCCACAGGGGGCAGGCAGGAGTCTCGCGCAACAAGGATCATGGCGCACGAGAAGGAAAACGATCTGCTGGCTTATCCCGATGCCTGGAAGACCCTGGCAACCGTCAACGTCGATGACCCTGCGAATCGGAAATCGGCGCTTGGCGTGCCCTTGCTACAGATGGAGTCCATGAACGTCTGGGTCCATGAAAACGTGTACTTCGGCTTGATGCACGTCTTGACCGCCGGGGAACTGACTGGAGCCGGAGGAAAGGTCAGCGTCAAGCACCCGGACAAGCGCCCCGCGGCGGACGTGATCGACTACTACATCGGAACCAGCCGGGACGGCGTGAATTACGACAAGAGCTGGGTCTACGCCGGCACGCCGTTTGTTGAACGCGGTCCGGACGGCAGTTTCGATAAGGGAATGCTCCAGCCAACGCCGGAGATTATCACGCGTGGCGACGAGCACTTCATTTTCTACACGGGCCAGTACAACCAGCACCATAGCCCCGCCGCGGCCAAAAGGCTGACCGGGAGGATCGGCCTGGCAAAACTGCCCTTGGATCGGTTCATTGGCCAGCGGGCAGGCGGGTCGATTGGCACGGTCACCACCAAGGCGTTCCAACTGGAAGGCGATCGATTGGAAGTCAATATCGACGCAAAGGATGGCTGGCTGCGGGTCGAACTGCTCGATGAGTTGGGCAACGGCCTCCCCGGTTACTCGGCAACACACAAAGGCGCAAACGAACTGCGCCTGGTGCCTTCATGGGAAACAGGCAGTTTGTCAAACCGGCAAGGCACAGCGGTCAAGCTCAGGTTCACACTTCAGAATGCCACCCTCTATGCCTTCGGTTTCTCTTGGAAGCCAACGCACTCTCATGCCAGATAACAGAGAGTCGAACCTGATCCGTGGCCGATAGGAATGCCCAATATCGGTCGAGTTCTGGCCGGTCGGAGGGATTCCCTCTCGCTCGGCTGAGGAAGCCATCCTCAACGGAGGATCGTTTTAGATAGGCTTAGCTGGCCCCGCTACACCGCGATCCAGCCGTCAGCGATCTGAATCACCCGGTGGCCAAAGGCCGCATTCGCCTCCGAGTGAGTCACCTGAATGATGGTCGTGCCCTGCTCATTCAGCTTGCGGAACATCTCCATGATCTCGCGCCCCTGCGACGAGTGCAGATTCCCTGTCGGCTCGTCCGCCAGAATCACTTTCGGGTTCGCGATCATGGCCCGCGCCACCGCCACCAACTGCTGTTGGCCGCCGGAAAGCTGATTGGGGTAGAGGTCCTTCTTGCCCACGATGTTGAAGCGGTCGAGAATGTCGCACACCATGGCATCGCGTTCCGCCTTCTTCACATTGCGGTAGCTGAGCGGAATGTCCAGGTTCTCGTACACCGTCAGATTGTCCAGCAGATGGTAGCTCTGAAAGACGAATCCGAAGTGGCGTTTGTAGAGCTCCGCGGGGTCCTTCTTGTTCATCAGGTGCACGGGCTGGTCCATCAGGTAGTACTCGCCGGTCCAGGAACTGTCGTGCATCCCCAACAGGTGAAGCAGCGTGGATTTCCCGGCGCCGGACGGCCCCATGATGGAGACAAACTCGCCTTCCTTGATGTGCGCGCTCACACGGCGCAGGACGTAGGTCCGCGTCGGGCCGTGCTGATAGAACTTCTCGATGTTTTCAAGACGGATCATTCGTACCCAGTGTAGTGGGAGAGGCGCCTGGAGACCAGCGCGCGCCTAGATGGTCTCTGCCGGCAGCGGCGCCAGTTCGTCCGGCGGCCCCAGCGAGATTTCGGGCATCAGTTCAACAGCCGGCGCTGTGTGCCCGGGCTGCTGGATCATGGGGATGGACCGGGGCCGCGCATCCCGCAACGCCAACCCGCCCACCAGCACCAGCACCGCGATCAACTCGGCGTTGGCGGCGATAAAAGCCTTCATGACCTCGCCTCGAAAATCTCCTCCTCGACGATCCGTCCGTCAAAGAGCCGGACAGTGCGGTCGGCATAGCGGGCATAGCGGGGATCGTGCGTCACCATGCAGATCGTGGCGCCGGAACGGTGCAGTTCCGAAAGCAGGTTCATCACCGCTTCGCCATTCGCCGAATCCAGGTTCCCGGTGGGTTCGTCCGCCAGCAGGATGGACGGTTCCCCGGCCAGCGCGCGGGCCACGGCCACGCGCTGTTGTTGGCCGCCGGAAAGCTGCGAAGGGTAATGCTTCACGCGATGCGACATGCCCACGCGCTCCAGCGCCTCATGCACACGCTTCTTCCGTTCAGCCCCCGCCATTCCACGGTAGGTGAGCGGGAGTTCGACGTTCTCATACACCGTCAGGTCGCCAATCAGGTTGAAGGCCTGGAAAATGAACCCGATCTCGCGATTCCGGATCCTGGCGCGCTCGCTCATCTTCAGGCTGTGAACCGGCTTTCCGTTGAGTGTATAGCTGCCGTCGGAAGGTGAATCCAGCAGGCCCAGAATGGCCAGCAGCGTCGATTTCCCGCAGCCTGATGGCCCCGCGATCGAGACATACTCGCCGCGCTTCAACTCCATGTGGATCCCGGCCAGGGCATGCGTCTCCACCTCGTCGGTGAGGAACACCTTGGTCACGCCGTCCAGCTTCAGCAACGATTCGCTCATTCTGTTCCTTCCCCTTACCAGTTGATGATCTTAATCCGGTTGTGTGAGTCCCAGGCGGACATGTCCGACAAGACCACCTGATCCCCAACCTGCAAACCTTCCAGAACTTCGATCGTATTCACCGAATTCCGTCCCAACTTCACCTGCACGCGGTTCGCCTCCCGCGACGGCACGTCCAGCTTGAACAGCGACACAAGACTATTGGCGTTGCCAAACACGGGCCGTTCCACGTATAAGAACATGCCTGTTTCCAGCAGTTCTTTCGACACCTCTCCCTCCCAGCCTCCTTTCTCTCAAGATTTCCACCTCTCCGGGCCGATCTTCACCCCGCCGGCAGCGCCTCGATCCGCCGCACCATGCTCCC
>VFZY01000262.1 GCA_016870915.1 Acidobacteriota bacterium
CTGATTGGCTACACTCTGTCATAGGGGAAAGCCGCTCCTCTCTTCGCACAACTTTTACTAGAAAAATCAGTTATGCCAGAGAATGCGGCTTTCCGCTACACTTCCCGTGAGAAAAACGGGTTAGCCGGGAGGCGGCCATCGCGGCGCTCGAAGAGGCCAAGTCGCTCCTTACTTCCCGTCAGTGAAGATGCCCGCCAGTGAAGATCCCGTCGATGAAAACTTGCCCCGCAAGCTGACAGCGCACTTGGTTGGGCAGGAGTGTCTCACCCTCGCTCAATGCGGGTGGTTAGGCAAGAAAAATGGCGAGTTGCTTGCGCTGGCCGATCCGGGCCGGTAAGCCTACGGCTGCCCAACCTGCCGTCGAACCGGAATCCCGCGCCGCGCGCGGCCCGATGCCGAATCCCGCTGCCACTCCCTCCACTTCCATCGCGTATACTGAGTGCATTCGAAAGGAGCCGGGACCATGCGAAAGTTCCTCCTCATCGCCACCACCGCCGCCTTGTTCGCCGCGGAATCGGGTTGGCACCCGCACGAAGGCGGATTGCTCAAGTATCGCGTCCAGATCCGCTTCGGCGAAGAGCCTGACACGATGCCCGAAGGCTTCAAGTTCGGACGTGTTTCCGCCGTCGCCGCCGACGCGCAGGGGAACGTCTACTGCTTCCAACGCGGCAAGAAGGCGGACCCGATCGTTGTCTGGGACGCCAAGGGTACATATCTTCGCTCCTGGGGCAAAGGCCTGTTCGGCAACCCGCACGGTCTGCGGGTCGACCGCGACGGCAATGTCTGGGTGACCGACAACGGCGACCATCAGGTCTTCAAGTTCAGCAACACCGGCAAGCTTCTTCTCACCCTGGGCCAGAAAGGCAAGGCCGGCACCACGCCCGATACCTTCAACCGCCCCACGGACATCGCCTTTGCTCCGGACGGCCGCCACTTTTATGTCTCCGATGGCTACGGCAACTCGCGTGTTGTGAAATTCACCAGCGCGGGCAAGTACGTGCTTGATTGGGGCCGCAAGGGCACCGCTCCCGGTGAGTTCAACACGCCGCACTCGGTGGCGGTTGATTCAACCGGCGCCGTCTACGTCAGCGACCGCGAGAACAACCGCATCCAGATCTTCGATGCCAACGGCAAGTACTTGCGCGCCTTCAACAACCTGGGCGCCACCCAGAACATCTTCATCACTCCAGCCCACTCGGGCTACGTGAAGGATCGCATGTGGATCATCACCCACCGCGACAACATCGAAAATCTCACCTACGACACCCTGGCTGGCCGCATCATGAACATCGACACGGCAACCGGCCGTATCCTGGGCTCCATGGAAAGCCCCGGCCACTGGCTGCACGTCACTCCCAAGAATGAGATCTTCATCGGCAGCCTCACCGGCAACGTCTTCCGCTGGTACCCCGGCTGGCTGGCCCATGGATTGGGCGCGGAGGAAGGGCTGAAGCCCGCCAACTGATATGCTGACACGTCGAACCGCACTCCAGACAGTGGCCGCGGCCGGCTTCGCGGCCGATTCCCGCTACCGGCTTGGCATTACCACCAACACTCGCGGCGGCTGGGAAAAAGATGTCTTTCTCTCCTTCCGTGAAGCCCGGGAGGCCGGCTACTCGAACGTCGAATCGTTCTACCACTACTTCACCGATTTCTACCGGAAGCCCCCTGCGGAACTGCAAGCGAAGCTCGACGCCATCGGAGTCCGCTTTGTCACCATCTCCAATGGCGGTCCCATGGAGATGCACTTCGAGGACCCATCCAAACACGCCGCCATCATTGAGCAACATGCCGCCCACGCCCGTTTCATCAAGGGGCTCGGCTGTACGCACCTCAAGATCAACATGGGGCCGCGCCGGCCGGAAGGCACCACCCGCGAGGACCTTGGCCACATGGTGCGCGCGCTCAATGAAGTGGGCCGCCAACTCACCGGCATCGGCCTCAAGTTCGCCGTCCACGCGCACATGTGGTCGCAGTTTGAAAACCGCGCCGAAATCGACTACGTGATGAGCAAGACCGATCCCAAGCACGTCTGGTTCGTGCTCGACACCGGGCATATCACAATGGCCGGCATCGATCCCGTCAAGCTCGCCAGGGAACTGGGCCATCGCGTCGTCGAATTCCACATCAAGGACACCAAGGCCGAATACCGCGGCGGCGCCCCCAAACGCCTTGATCGCGTCGATCACATGACGGACCCCTGCTTTTTCGAACTCGGCAAGGGCGGCGTCGACTTCCCGGCGCTCAAGGCCCACCTCGACTCCATCTCCTGGTCCGGCTGGCTCACGGTCGAACTCGATTCCTCGCCCTTCCGCCCACCCAAGCAGACCGCCGTGATCAGCCGTGCCTACATGAAGAAAGTGTTCGCGCTCTAGCGCCGCTTGGCTCGCATCGACTTTATTTTCTTCGACGCCGGCGGTGGCCATCGCGCTGCCGCCAACGCTCTGAAACTGGCCATCGAACAGCAAGGCCGCCCGTGGGAAATCCGCCTGGTCAACCTGCAGGAAACCCTCGACCGCATTGACATCTTCCGCCAGATCACCGGCCTGCGTCTTCAGGACGTCTACAATCTTCTTCTCAAGAAAGGCTGGACCCTCGGCTCCCCCACGCTCACCAAGCTGATGCATCTGGTGATCCGCGCCTACCACCCCGTCTCCCGGCGCATCCTCATGGACCTCTGGCGTTCTGAGGCGCCCGATATGATCGTCTCCCTCGTGCCCAACTTCAACCGCGCCATGTTTGAGGCCATCGGCCGCGTCAGCCCCTCCACCCGCTACGTCACCGTTCTCACCGACATCGCCGACTACCCCCGCCACTTCTGGATCGAGAACCAGAAACAGCACTTCATCTGCGGTTCACCGAAGGCCGTCGAACAGGTGCGCCGCTACGCTCATCCCGAAGCCCGCGTTTTTGAAACCTCGGGCATGATCCTGCACCCGCGCTTCTACCAGCCCGTCGATGTCGACGCCGCAGCCGCGCGCCGCGAAATGGGTCTGGATCCCGCGCTCCCCACCGCACTGGTGATGTTCGGAGGGCAGGGAAGCCGCGTCATGATGACCATCGCCCGCCAACTCGACCGCTTTGCCGGCCAGCTCCAACTCATCCTCATCTGCGGCCACAACACCGCGCTCGCCACCCGCCTTCGAAACGCCGGTCTGCGCATCGCCCACCACATCGTTGGGTTCACCCACGAAGTGCCGCGACTGATGCGGTTGTGCGACTTTTTCATCGGCAAGCCCGGTCCGGGCAGCGTCAGCGAAGCCATTGCCATGCACCTGCCGGTCATCGTCGAGCGCAATGCCTGGACCCTGCCGCAGGAGCGCTACAACGCCGACTGGATCCTCGAACGCAATGCCGGTCTGGTGCTGGCCGATTTCCGCTCCATCGGCGCCGCCGTCGAAACCATCCTCGCCCCCGGCGCGCTCCAACGCTACCGCGAAAGCGTTCGTGCTATCCGGAACCGCGCCGTTTTCGAAATCCCCGATATCCTTGAACGAATCCTGCAGGAGCCAAACCCATGAGAGTTGCCCTCGTCCCTTTGCTCGCCGCCGCCTTCCTTCACGGTCAGGACACACCCTACTTCAACTGGGTGGAGGCCCGCGCCAAATCGCTCCTGGGCGAACGGCGCAAGGCACTCGCCGCCATCACCACCGTGGCCGCCGCCGAACAGCGCCAGCGCCAGGTTCGCGAACGCGTCCTCGAACTCATCGGGGGCCTGCCCAACGAACGCCCGCCGCTCAATCCCCGCATCAGCGGCCGCCGCGAGTTCAATGGCTACACCGTCGAGAACGTTATCTTCGATAGCCTGCCCAATTACCCGGTGACCGGGAATCTCTACCGCCCCACCGCGCCCGGGAAGTACCCTGCCGTGCTCTACGCCGTTGGCCACTGGGACCAGGGAAAACCCTCCTCGCAGCGCATCTCCGCCAACCTCGCCCTGAAAGGCTTCGTCGTGCTCACCTACGATCCTCCCGGCCAAGGCGAGCGTCTCCAGGGCTTCGACCCCCATCTCAAGCGCGCCCTTGCCGGCGGCTCCACCGCCCAGCACTTCCTCAACGGCGCGCAAAGCATCCTATCCGGCGAGACCGTCGCCCGCTACTTCATCTGGGATGGAATGCGCGCGCTCGATTACCTGGAGACCCGCCCGGAAGTGGACGCCACGCGTATCGGCGCCACCGGCTGCTCCGGCGGCGGCACGCAGAGCACCTACATCTCAGCCCTTGATCCGCGGGTCAAGGTGGCTGCCCCCGCCTGCTACATCAACTCGTTCGAAAAGCTGATCAACGGCCCCACCGGCGACTCGGAACAGAGCTTCCCCGGCTTCCTCTCCTCCGGGCTCGATCAGGGTGACTATCTTGGCATCTTCGCGCCGAAGCCCTGGCTTATCGCCTCCACCGAAGGTGACTTTTTCACGCCCGCCGGCGCCCGCATCGTCTATGAAGAAGCGCGCGAATGGTACCGGATCTGGGGTGTGCCGGAGCGCGTCAAGTGGGTGGTGGGCCCCGGCGGCCACGGCACGCCGCTGCTGGTGCGCGAGGCCATCTATGAATGGATGATCCGTTGGCTCAAGGACGGCAAAGGCGATGCCCGCGAACACGATGTGCAATTGGTTCCTGACTTTGATCTGCTCGCCACGTCGACCGGCCAGGTGGCAACCTCGGTGGACGGCGTCGATCTCTACCGCATCATCGAAGAGCGCGCCGCGAAACGCAGGACGCCGGGCACCGCCGCGCAGCTTGCCACACGCATCCGCGAACTCACCGGAGCACCGCGCCGCGCCAGCCAGGATTACCGTACCGTCGAAGAGTCGCGCGACGAGACACTGCTCCGCCAGCGCATCGAGTTTGAAACAGAACCGGGGTTGAATGTTTCCGCCATTCTCCTCACGCCGCTGGCTTCGGGCCGCAAGACTGCCGTGCTGATTGTGGATCCGCGCAACATCGCCACGCTCGCCGCGCCCGGCGACACGCCCCTGGCGGCGGCCCGCGCCGGCCACATTGTCCTTCTGCTACGCCCGCGCGCCATCGCTGGCGCCCCCGCCCACACCGATGCTTTCTCCGGCGACTGGATCTCGAATACCCGCGCCTGGCTCATCGGCCGCAACCTGCCCGGCATGCGCGCTCTAGACATTCTCCACGGCGCCGATATCCTGCTTGCCCGCCCCGATGTCGCCCGCCTCACCGCTCATGCGTCGCATACCGCCGGCATCTGGCTGCTGCTCGCCGCCGCGCTCGAACCACGCATCGCCGCCGTTTGGGTGGACCGCACGCCCCACTCACTCCGGGAGGCGTTCACAGGACCGGTCCACCGCGACCTGCACGATGCCGTCATCCCCGGCTTCACCCAACAATGGGACCTCGCCGGCCTTGCAGCCCTCCTTGCCCCCCGCAAGCTCATCTGGACCGACCCCACCGGCTGGCTGCGTGACACGGTCCGGCTTCAGGGCCCACCTTACCGCTACCGGTACTTCGAGCAACCGGATATGGAACTGATCGGCGATCTGGTTCGCCCCTAGCGTTCCGATGCAACCGGCGGCGCGGGCGCCTCGTCTATCTCACTTGGGAGGATTGACCCGATGAAGATGATCCTGGCCTTTGCCGCTGGAATGGCCGCCGCAGCCGGTGTCGCCATTGTGATGATGCGCCCGGCCCCGCCGGCGCCAGCCGCGGAAACGGTGAGCGCGAATGTCACTCCTGCCGCATCACGACCCGCGCCCGCTCCCGAACCGCCTGTTCAGGCAGCGGTTCCTGTTCGGCCAGCGGTTCCGGCCGCGCCCAAGGTGGCAGCCGCTCCCAAGCCTGTCGCCTCATCGCAGAAGCCCCTTCCCGCAGCCAAGCCTTTGCCGATGCCAGTTGAGCAAGCTCCGCCCGCTCCAGTGCAAGCCTCGGTTCCGCCAGCCGCCCCCGAACCCAGGCCGGCCCCGCCGCAGGCACTGGAACCAGCCCCCGTGCCGCCCCCGGCGGCCGAGAAACAGAAAATCGCCATGGTTCGCCCCGATCCGATGGCCAGAACTGAGCCCCGCCGGCCGGAAACGGTTACCCTCGATGCCGGTACCCTGCTTCAGGTGCGCATCAACGAATCGCTCACTACGTCGCGCCACCAGGAACGCGACACCTTTTCCGCCGTTCTCGATCAACCCCTTGTCGTGAACGGCTTTATCATTGCCGACAAGGGAGCCCGGGTGGAAGGGCGCATCCTTCAGGCTGAGCGCGCCGGCAAGGTGAAAGGCCAGGCGACACTCTCGGTCCAACTCACGGCATTCCACACCGCGGATCGCCAGCGTGTCGAGGTCCTCACGGAACCCTTCACCCGTCATTCGGAAGGCTCGGGCAAGTCCAGCGCCAAGAAAGTCGGCATCGGGGCCGCCATCGGAGCCGCCATCGGAGCCGCCATCGGAGCCGTGGCCGGCGGCGGCAAGGGAGCTGCCATCGGTGGCGCCGTGGGTGGTGCGGCCGGCGGTGGCGCCGTCGTCGCCACCCGCGATCGCGATGCCGAAATCCCCAGCGAAACCCGGCTCTCGCTTAAGCTCACCCAGGCCGTCAGCATCACCGAACAACTGCGCCGCTGACCGCGCCGGGCGATCTGCTACCATGCCGGTTGCCCATGTCCGATCTCTGCCGCCTCACCGCGCGCCAACAGGCCAATCTTCTGCGCACTCGCCAGGTCTCCGCGGTGGAGATGGTTTCCGCCCACATCCATCGCGCCGCCCGCCTGAACCCGGCGCTCAACGCCATCGTCACGTTCCACCCTGAAGCCGCGATTGAGGCAGCGCGGCGTGCCGATGCCTCGCCCCCCACGGGCCTGCTTCACGGCCTGCCGGTCGCCCACAAAGACCTTCAGGACACCGCCGGCGTTCGCACCACGTACGGGTCCCGTATCTTCGCCAACCACGTTCCCGGCCAGGACTCTCTGCTGGTGGAACGCATGCGGCGCGCGGGAGCCATTTCGCTGGGGAAGACCAACACGCCCGAGTTCGGCGCCGGCTCCCAGACGTTCAATGAGGTGTTCGGCGCCACGCTCAACCCATACGATCGCGCCCGCACCTGCGGCGGCTCCAGCGGGGGAGGAGCTGTCGCCCTGGCAACCGGCATGATCTCGCTCGCCGATGGCAGCGACTTCGGGGGCTCTCTCCGCAACCCAGCCAGCTTCTGCAATGTCGTGGGCTTCCGCCCCTCACCGGGCCGCGTCCCCCATTACCCGGCGCTTTCCGGCTGGTTCACGCTCTCTGTCGAAGGCCCCATGGCGCGCTCCGTGGAAGATGCCGCGCTCATGCTCGCCGCCATCGCCGGTCCCGATCCGCGCTCCCCGCTCTCCATCCACGAAGACCCTTCCGTCTTTGCCGCCCCGTTCGAAGCGGAGATGCGCGGCAAGCGCATTGCCTGGGCCTCGGAGCTCGATGGCGTTCCCTTCGACCACGATGTGCGCGCCGCCGTCGATGCCGCGCGCCCAGTGTTCGAAGCGTTGGGTTGCCAGACGGAAGACGCCCAGCCGGATCTCGACGGCGCCGAAGAGGTGTTCCTTGCCTACCGTGCCTGGCACTACGATTTCACTCATTCCGCCCAAGCCGCCCGCCATCGCGATCTCTACAAGGAAACCATCCTCTGGGAAGTGGAGCGAGGCCAACGCCTGACCGGCCCCGAACTGGGGCGCGCCGAACTGAAACGCACTGAAATCTTCCATCGCATGCGCCGATTCTTCGAGCGCTACGACTTTCTGGTTCTACCCACCGTTCAGGTACCGCCGTTCCCGGTAACCCAGCCCTACGTCAACCGGATCAACGGCGTAGAATTGCCGAACTACATCGCCTGGATGAAGAGCTGTTACTACATCTCGGTCACCGGCTGCCCGGCGCTTTCGGTTCCCTGCGGACGCACGCCGGAAGGCCTGCCCGTCGGCCTGCAGATCGTCGGGCCCTACTTTGGCGATCTGGAAACACTGCGCTTGGGCCATGCTTTTGAGACCGCCCGCCCCGCCGCCGCCCTGCCTGTGTTGCCGCCCGATTAACCCGCTTTTCTCACGGCATCTGATCGCAGCCCAAACTGACGCCGCGGACAAGCTCGAAATGACTCGTGCGGATCCTCCGCGGGTGTCTCGGTCAGAAATTTGCGGCAAAATGGCTGCCG
>VFZY01000263.1 GCA_016870915.1 Acidobacteriota bacterium
CGGCTTCAAAAGACCCGCCGCCAAATCGTCGAGGAACTCCGCTCCGCTGGCATCGGCGTGCAAATCCACTACATCCCCGTCCACACCCAACCCTACTACCGCCGCCTCGGCTTCAAACCAGGCGACTTCCCGGAGGCCGAGAAGTATTACGGCGAAGCCATCAGCCTGCCGATGTTTGCGGGGCTGACGGATGAGGAACAAACTTGCGTGGTGGAAAAACTGAGTAATATAACGAAGGCGGCATGAGCGTTGCCTTTGTCACCAGTGCTTACCATCGCGACTGGCGGGTAGTGCTGAACCCAGAGCGGTTCCGCATGAACGTCGCCAGCAGCCGGCATTCGTTCAAGGTGCGCTTGGCGGTGCTGAACAATTTTCGTGACGAGCGCGAGTTTCGCGGCGCGGAACAGGCGGCTCGACGCTTGGTGTCCGCCGGTCTGGCAGATGCGTTCATACACGCGCCGACCCACCTCACGGAGGAGCGGCTGCGCCGGTTTGGGCTGGATCCGGCGGTGTTCCGCGCGGCCAACCCATATTTTTCCACGAGCCATTTGGCGGCGCTGGATTATTTGCGTGATCGGACGGAGTGGATGTTCTTTCTAAATGGCGACGTGTGGCTGGAGCGCGAGTGCGCGTGGGTGGAGCGAGCGCAAGGAGTGCTAGCCCGCCAATCCCGCACGCTGGGTCTGAACCTGTGCCGCAACATTTACCGGAGCGAATACCCCGCGTGTTGCCACGTCGAAGACGACGACTTGTGGCTCTCCACCGGCCTGAACTTGGCGGGTCAGAGTGGCCCGCCCGGCTTTACGTTGAGCGACCACGCGTATTTCATCCCGGTGAACGGGCCGTCGCCGGGGGGGTGGCGATTTGGCTTCACGGACATAGAACTGGCGGCTTTTCACCCGCAGTGGCCGACGTATGCCCGGCCATGTTTCGAGATGCTTTATGCGGCGGCCCAGCGGCGGGATGGTTTTAAACACGCCGCCTTGAAGCCGCTGCCCGGTGGGCCGGTGACGAAGCACAAAACCTTTCCCAAAAGCCGGCTGAAGTTTGCGTTTCACCGCCTGTGCGGGCACTACGCGCCGCAGGGAAAATACGCCACGCGGCCGGTGCCGTCCGCCTGACCCCGACTTATGCCTAGCAGCGATTCCAACCAGATTCCCGCCATCCTCAAGCTGGTGTCCGAAGCCAGGCCCGCGTCCATACTGGATTTGGGCATCGGCTGGGGCAAATACGGTGCCCTGTTTCGCCTGTGTTTGGAGGATGGACATCCAAACGTGTCCGACCGGCGAAACTGGAAACTACAGATCGACGGCATCGAAGCCTTCCCGGAATACGTCGGCGACATCCAGCGCGCCATTTACGACCGGATCATTCTCGCGGACGTCCAGCAGGCGCTCGCGCAGGTGGGCGATTACGACGTTATCTTCATGGGCGACGTCATCGAGCACCTGGAGAAAAAGGCCGGCTACCGGCTTCTGAACCAACTGCTCGTCAAGGCCCGCCAGCGCGTCATCATCGCCACGCCTAACGGCCCCTACGCGCAGGAGGCCATCATGGGCAATGCCTACGAGTGCCACCAATCCTTCTGGTCGAGCCGGGATTTTATGGTGTTTGAACATTACGAGATTTACTGCAACCGGAAAACCCTCATCGCGGTGCTCTCCCGTTCACCCATTCCGCCTGTCGGTCGGCGCTGGCAGTTGGTCCAGTTCAGGCGCTATCCGCTGGTGGCCAACTTCCAAGCACGCCTGCGCTACCGCTGGGCACGATGGATGGGAAAGGCATGAACGTATGCGGCCCGATTTGGCCCCGAGGCTTGAGCGGGCTTGAGTCGTCTCAAGAAGGCCGCGCTGGCTCTCGCCTGGTCAAATAGGCCGCCGCAACGATGAAGACAGCAGCCATCATCCAAGCACGCATCGGCTCGACCCGGCAGCCGGGAAAAGTGCTGGGACTCCTGGCGGGCGAACCCATGCTGACGCGCGTCCTGCGGCGCGTGGGGCGGGCGGCGAGAGTCAACGAGCTAGTCGTGGCAACCACGACGCAGCCGGCGGATCACTTGCTGGTGGAACTTTGCGCGCGGCTCGGCGTGCGGTGTTGGCGGGGCAGCGAAGACGATGTGCTGGACCGGTATCACGGCGCAGCGCGGGCGTGCGGGGCCGACGTGGTCGTGCGGATTACATCCGATTGCCCGCTGATTTCGCCCGCAGTGATTGACGCGGCGGTCGCGCGTTTCCGCCAACATCAGCCGCCAGTGGATTATATGGTAACGGACCGTTTCCCGCGCGGTTTGGACGTGGAGGTATTCAGCGCCGCCGCGTTGGAAACTGCTTGGCGCGAGGATCGGAACGCGGCGTGGCGCGAGCACGTCACTGTGTTTCTCTACCGCCACCCCGAGCGGTTCCGGATTGGAAGCCTGGCGTGTGCGGAAGACTGGAGCGGGCTGCGGTGGACCGTGGACACGGCGGAGGATTTCGAACTGGCGCGGCGAATCTACGAACACTTTGGCCACGATGAATTCGAGTGGGAGGAAGTGCTGCAACTCCTGCGCGCGCGCCCCGAATGGGCGACGTTGAACCGCCATGTCACGCAGAAAACGGTGGTGGGCGGGGAGGCGCGATGAACACCGCCTCCACACCGGCGTCCCGGCGCATTCTGTTGTGCTGTGACGGCACTGCGGAAACCGGCCTTGGCCATGTCAGCCGCTGTCTGGCGCTGGCGGAGGCCTTGGAAGAACTCGGCTGCGGCCTCTGTTTTGCCGGCAAATACGGCACCGGCGCGCGGGCGCTGCTCGCGAGCGCCGGGATGAAAACCCATCCGCTCGCGGCACCGTTGGGTGAGTCGGGAGGTCAATTGGCGGAATTGCTTGCGCTCGCGCGCAGTCTGGGGGTCGCGGGAGTGGTGCTGGATTCCTATGGGGTCAGCCTGGGCTGGGCGACCCGGCTTGCCGCCGCCGCCCCCCCACTTTTGGTGGTGGATGACTTCGGCGCGCTCAACGAGGTGCCGGCAAGGGTGTTGCTCAACTTCACGGTCGGCGCCGAGGCGCTTGGCTATGCCGCGGCTGGGCGGCGCAATCTACTTGGTCCGGGTTATTTTCTGGCGCGCCGCCGACTGCGGCGGTTACGCCGCGCGGGGCGGGCATGGGCGGCGTTCCCGCTGAAGGTTTGCGTGTGCTTGGGGGGAGTGGACCGATTCGGGGCCGCCTCGGTCGTGCTCCATGCGTTGTCGCAACTGCCAGTTCCACGCCTAGTGCGCACCGTGGTATCCATGGATGCCGCAGGGCGCGGGCAATTGGAGGCATCGACCGCCCGTTTCGGCATGGGGAGTGGATTACGATGCCAGCCGCCCGACTTGGCGGAGGAACTGGCTTGGGCGGACGTGTGTATCTGCGGCGGGGGGTTGATCAAGTATGAGGCGGCGTATGTCGGCGTGCCGGGCGCCGTGTTGTCACAGACTGCCCAGCAGGATATTGAAACCGCCGCCTTTGCGGGACGGGGCTTGGCGCACAACTTGGGCTTGGCGCGGACGACGGCGGCGGACACCCTGACGGCGGAACTGACAGTGTGGCTAGGTGATGAACAGGGCTTGGCGACTCTCCGCGCGAATGGGTGGAAAGCGTTTCCGGAGGATCCCACAATAGCGGCGGCGGCGGCCTTCTTGAAGGAATTGCACCGATGAGCTTTGATCAGGATACAGCGTCGAAGTGGGATGGCTGGAACCAATCCGGCGGGCCGCGTTATCCGCATGAGAAGATCGTGCAGTTTTGTTTCCGCCACTACCCAAAAGGATCTCGCTCGGGGGTTCGAGTGCTGGACTTGGGCTGCGGTTCCGGCGTGCATCTCCTGTTCCTGGCCCGCGAAGGATTCGTGGCGACCGGCGTGGACATTTCATCCGTCGGCATCAACAACGCGCGTCAATGGCTGGAGAAGGAGGGACTGTCCGCTCAGTTGCACACGGGGAGCGTGGATACGCTCGACTTCCCTACCGGTAGTTTCGACCTCATCATTTCGGTTGGTGTGCTGGATGCGGCGGGTGCCGCCGTCGCGGACGGAGCGGTGAGGCAGGCCGGCAGACTGCTGCGCCCCGGCGGACGGGGATGCTTCGTCTTTGCCAGCGACGCGGATTTTCGAATCGCGGACGACAATGTTTTGGGGCTTCACGGCTACGCGCGGTTGGAAGTCGAGGCGTTGTTTCGGGGACGGTTTTCGAGCGTATGGTTCGACCTCTACGTCACCACATACCAAAATGGAGCGATCCAACAGAACGACTGGCTTGTGACTGTGGAGAGATGACAGGAAAAGAGCGTCCATCGTGCCCGCCCACCCATACAGCGACGATTTTGACCGGCTGGAAAGCCATTACTCCGGTTTGTTGCGCGCGCATGGCGACGGTCCCCTAGCCGTGCAGATGCGTGATCGCCCCACTCAGGAACGACGGTTCCAGATGCTCACCGAGGTTGGGACTGGCCCGGCGGCGAGCGTGCTGGACTTCGGGTGCGGCACTGGGCACCTGTTGGAATACCTCCGCCGCGAGCGCGGATTTACAGGTGAATACACGGGCTACGATCTCTCGGATGATTTGCTGGCCGCCGCCCGGCTCAAATTCCCCGGGGCCCGGTTCGAGCGGCGGGACATTATTGCCGACGGCATCCCGGAGGAGTTCGATTACGTGTTTATCAGCGGCGTGTTCAACAATCTCACCGGGCACAACGCCGAGTTCATGCGGGACGCACTGACGCGGCTCTTCGCCCACACGCGCTCGGCGCTGGCGTTCAATGCGCTGTCGGCTTACGTGGACTATTTCGACGCCGGGCTCTACTACGCGGATCCCGGTGAGGTCTTTGCCTTCTGCAAGGAGCGCCTCTCCCCGCTGGTCACGCTACGGCACGACTATTTGATCAAACCCACCGCCCCCCCGTATGAATTCACGGTCTATGTGCAACGCACGAGCCATGCTCCCCGGAGCAAACTGACATGAACCTCCCTGTCCGACTGGCTGACCGCGAAGTCGGTCCCGGCCGCCCGGCTTTCCTCGTCGCCGAGGTGAGTGCCAATCACGACCGCGACCCGACGCAAGCACTGGCGCTGATTGACGTGGCGGCAGACGCGGGCGTGGACGCGGTGAAGCTGCAAACCTACGGGCCGGATTCCCTCACCGTGCCCACCACGCACCCGAGCGCGCGCGTGGACCCGGTCTGGGGCGCAGCAAACCTTCGCGAGCTCTACGCCGGGGCGGCGATGCCCTACGAATTTCACCAGCCGCTCTTTGACCGGGCGCGGGAACGCGGGCTGATCGCCTTCTCCAGCGCCTACGCAGAAGCCGACGTGGACTTTCTGGAGGCGCTGGGCAACCCGATTTACAAGGTCGCCTCCTTCGAACTGCCCCACCTGCCGCTGCTGCGCCATGTGGGCCAGACGCGCAAGCCGGTGATCCTCTCCACGGGCATGGCCACGCTGGCGGAAGTGGAGGAGGCGGTGGGCACGCTCGTGGCTGCGGGATGCCCCCAGGTCGTGTTGCTCCATTGCTGCTCGGCCTACCCGGCCCCGGCGGACTCGGTGAACTTGGCGGCGATGCGGACCTTGCGCGAGGCCTTCCATTGTCCGACGGGTTTCTCCGACCACACCTTGGGCTTCCACGTGGCCGTCGCCGCCGTGGCGCTGGGGGCGTGCGTGGTGGAGAAGCACTTCACCAACGACCCCCGCCGACCAGGGCCGGACCACCGTTTCTCCGCCTCGCCAACCGAGTTGCGCGCGCTGGTCCACGCGGTGCGCGAGATCGAGAGTGCGATAGGCACGGGCCTCAAAGGCACCGCCACGTGTGAAGCGGGCAACAAGGCGGTGGGCCGCCGCTCGCTCTTCACCAGCGGCCCCATCCCGGCCGGAACGGTCATCACGGCCGAGCTGCTCCGGGTGGTGCGGCCGGGTTCCGGCCTGGCCCCGCGCTTCCGCGAAATCATCATCGGGCGGCGCGCGCGGCGGGATATCCCGGCTTACTGGCCCATCACTTGGGAGGACGTTTGAGGTGAGCTGCACCGTCGTCATCACGCAGCCCACCTATCTGCCCTGGCTGGGTTACTTCGAGCAAATGGCCCGGGCGGACAAGTTCATCTTTCTGGACAGCGTGCAATTTGAGCGACGCTCCTGGCAGTGTCGCAACCGGCTCAAGGACGCCCGCGAGGAACCCTTCTGGCTGACCGTGCCCTTGCAGGCCCAGCCGCAGAGCACCCTGATCCAGGATATCCGCATCTCCACCGACCAACCGCACTGGCGGAAGAAACACTTGGTTTCCCTGCAGACTTGTTTCGCCCACGCGCCGTTTTTCCCCGCCGTGTTCCCCGCGTTTCAGCAGTGGCTGGAAGCCGACCAGGCGATGCTGGCGGAGCTGAACATCGCGGGCATCAAGATGACCGCCGAGCTGCTGGGGCTCCGGCCGCAATTCCTGCGCGCCTCCCAACTGGGCGTCAACGGCCGCAGGTCGGAACTATTGGTGAATCTGTGCCGCGCCGTAGGGGCCACGCACTACTACAGCGCGCTCGGATCCAAAAGCTACTTGGAGGAAGTGCTGTTCACGGAGCACCAGATCAGCGTGGCCTTCCAAACTTGGGAGCACCCGGCTTATACGCAGTCGGGGATCACCTTCGTCTCGCACCTCGCGGCCGTAGACGCGCTGATGAACCTCGGCCCGGCGGCGACCCGCGCACTTCTGTCCACCCCATGAGCGCTCCGGTCCGGCCCGTTGTCGTCCTGCTGGTGGACAATCGCACCCGCGATCTCGCCGTTGCCTCCCTCCTCGCCCATCACCTGCGCCAGCTCGGAGTGGAGCCGCAGTTGCAGCCGTTAGAAGCCTACCAAGGCGTGCTGGCGGCTTACCGGCCCGCCATGGTGGTGACCAACCATCTCACGGCCAGCCACCTAGTGCGTTGGTCGCACCGACTCCACGCGCTGGGCGTGTTGGTGGGCGTGCTGCCCAACGAGGGGATTTCCTACGATCCGGACGACCTCCGCTTCATGGCGGGGCGCTACCACAACCACGCCCACATTGACCATTTCTTCACCTGGAACGAGCCGCACCGCCACGCCTTGCAAGAAGCAGGCTTCACCAGCGGCACGCAGATCCATGTGGTCGGAGTGCCCCGCTTCGACTTTTACTTCCCGCCCTGGTCGCGCCTCTTCGCGCCCACGCAACGGCCCGCCGTCCCCACTGCCCGCCGTCGGGTCTTGTGCTGCACCAACTTCGTCTTTGCGAAGTTCCGCGACCTGCCCCGGGTGGAGGGGGAGAAGTTTCTCCAAGTCTGGCGCCGGGTGCCCAAGTATCAGCGCGCCGACCCCTGGCAGCTCGTGGAAATCAACCACCGCGCTCGGCAGCAAAGCCTCGCCTTCTTCGAGGCGCTGCTGGCCGCGCCGGACCTCGAGGTGCTCCTGCGCCCGCACCCCTTGGAAGACGCCAGCTTCTTCCGCCGCTGGGCCGACAGGCTGCCGGCTGAACTTCGCAGCCGACTACAGTTCGACAGCGCCAGCAACATCACGAAACTCATCCTGGAGTGCGACGTCGAGGTCTCCTGCGAGACTTGCACCACGGCGATGGAAAGCTGGATCGCGGGCAAGCCGACCGTCGAGCTGACCTTCGAGCGGCACCCGGCCTACTTTCATCCCGAGATCGGCGCGCTCAACCACCTCTGTGGCGCACCTGCCGAAGTCGTGGCCACGGTCCGGCAGGCGCTGGCGGCCCCGCCCGCCTCCGCCATCCAGGCCTTGCGCGCCGCGCATCTCCATACTTGGTGCAACACCCCGGCGGGGGACAGCGCCGAACGCATCGCCAAGATCATCGCCGCCGCCGTGGCCCGGCCGGCCGGAACCTTTGCCGGATTGACCCTCACCGACCACCGGCGCGCGCTCAAACTGAAGGCGCTGAACACGCTGGGGTTGCCGTATCACTATGATCCGGTGCTCCCGCTCAAGCGCA
>VFZY01000264.1 GCA_016870915.1 Acidobacteriota bacterium
CTCCTCCAGAGTCACGTAGCTGAACATCCCGGACTGCTGCTGATCGTCGCCGCGCATACAACAATCATCGCCCGAAATGTTCCGAGAGGGAATGGGCTCGATCAGGAGTTTTTCAACAAGTTCCTAGGGCAACTTCCGTTCCCCTGGGCCAACATCGAGAGGCGACTTCTCTCACCGCGGCCGCGGCACCGCTGGAACCATCCAACCCGACGACAAGCATGGGTGGTTCCATCCGTGGGCGTTCGAGTTTTCGGGCGATCCGAACAGAACACCGGGCCTCCGAGACAAGCTTGTGGGAAACACTGCCCAACAGGAGCCTCCCAAACACGGATCTTCCGTGAGAGCCGGCGACGAGAAGGTCCGGCCGCCAATCGTCTGACTTTTCGATCAGCGTGCGTGCCGGCGGACCCGCCAATCCCTCCGAATGGATGCTCCATTGCGGGCATTGCAGGCTGAGGAGGCGCTCGGCACGGGCCGCGCTCTCCACCGCTTCGTCCTTTTGATCCGCGACCGAAACAACCAATACTTCGGTGTCCGGCGGCAACCCCGCGCGCAGCAAATCGTGCAATGCGCCGTGAGCGTATTCAGAGCCGTCGTAGGCGACAAGTACTTTCATGGTCTTTGACAGTGCCCTCCGTGAGTGTGCTGGTGTAGGTCCGGCTCGAGTTGTACGGTGACATGATCGACGTTGGAACGAACCGGGCGATATTCCGGTCTACAGGCCCAATTCCTGCTTCGCCTCCGCGAACATCCGCGCCGCGAAATCCAAGTCGTCCATCGTGTGTGCCGCCGAAATCTGCGTTCGTATCCGGGCCTTGCCGTGTGGCACCACCGGGTAAGAGAATCCCACCACATAGACCCCTTTTTCGAGCATCCGCTCGGCCATCCGCGCAGCCACTGCCGCATCACCCAGCATGATGGGCACAATCGGGTGCTCGCCCGGCAGCAGGTTGAACCCAAGCCCCTCCATCCGCTCCCGGAAGAAACGCGTGTTCGTCTCCAGCCGGTCCCTCAGCGCCGTCGAGCGCGTCAGCAAATCGAGCACGGTGAGCGAAGCCGCCGCAATCGGCGGCGCCAGCGTGTTCGAGAAAAGATAGGGCCGCGACCGTTGGCGCAGCAGTTCGATGATCTCCCGCCGTCCGCTGGTGTAGCCGCCGCTCGCCCCGCCCAGTGCCTTGCCCAGAGTGCCGGTCAGGATATCGATGCGGTCCATCACGCCATGATGCTCATGGGTGCCGCGGCCGCCCGGGCCCATGAAACCCACCGCGTGTGAGTCATCCACCATCACCATCGCATCGTGCTCCGCGGCAAGATCGCACAGGTCAGGCAGTTTGGCGATGTAGCCGTCCATGGAAAAGACTCCATCGGTGGCGATCAGCTTGCGCCGGGCCCCGGAGGCCTCGCGAAGACACTCCGCCAGATTCTCCATGTCGCCGTTGCGGTACCGGAAGCGCCGGGCTTTCGACAGCCGGATGCCGTCGATGATGCTCGCATGATTCAATTCATCGGAGATCACGGCGTCTTCGGCATCCAGCAGGGTCTCAAACAGACCCCCATTGGCGTCGAAGCAGGAACCGTAGAGGATGGTGTCCTCGGTGCCGAGAAACTCCGAGATTCGCGCTTCGAGCTGTTTGTGGATGCTCTGCGTGCCGCAGATGAAACGCACCGAAGCCAGTCCGAAGCCCCACCGGTCCAGAGCCTCGCGCGCCGCCGCGAGTACCTCCGGGTGGTCGGCCAGACCCAGATAGTTGTTGGCGCACAGAATCAGTACCTGGCGCCCCGCCACCTCCACCCGAGCCTGCTGGGGCGTTTCGAGCACGCGTTCCGGCTTGTACAGGCCGGATTCCCGGATGCCCGCGATCTGGCGGCGAATCTCCTCCCGGGCGGTGAACATCCGCTAGTTCCTCCAGTCGAGAATCACTTTGCCTGAGCCGCCGGTCCGCATCGCCTCAAAGCCCTGTTCGAAGTCCTTGAAGTGGAACCGGTGGGTGATGACGGGCGAAATGTCGAGCCCGGATTCCACCAGCACCGACATCTGGTACCACGTCTCATACATTTCCCGGCCGTAGATTCCCTTGATCGTCAACATGTTGAAGATCACCTTGTTCCAGTCAATGGCCATCTCGCCGGGCGGGATGCCCAGCATGGCGATCCGGCCTCCATGCGTCATGTTGTCCAGCATGTCCCGGAACGCCGGCTGGCTCCCCGACATTTCAAGGCCGATGTCGAACCCCTCCACCATGCCAAGCCGCTTCTGCGCCTCGGCCACCGGAGTTTCCCGCGGGTCGATCGCAAGCGTCGCGCCCATGCGGCGTGCCAGTTCCAGGCGGCTGGGGTTCAGGTCCGTCACCACTACATGACGCGCTCCGGCGTGGCGCACCACCGCCGTGGCCATGATCCCGATGGGTCCGGCGCCCGTGATCAGGACGTCTTCGCCCAGTACCGGGAACGAAAGCGCCGTGTGCACGGCGTTGCCGAACGGGTCAAAGATGGAGGCCACATCCAGGTCAATTCCGGCATGGTGGTGCCAGATGTTGGTCATGGGCAGCGCGATCAGCTCGGCGAAGCAACCCGGCCGGTTCACGCCAACTCCCTGTGTATGGGCGCACTGGTGCCGCCTTCCCGCCATGCAGTTCCGGCACCTTCCGCAGACCACGTGCCCCTCACCGCTCACAATATCACCCGGGTGAAAGTCTGAGACGTTCGATCCCGTGGCTTCCACCTGGCCGACGAACTCATGGCCGATGGTCATCGGGACCGGGATGGTGCGGGCCGCCCAGGCATCCCATTTGTAGATGTGGAGGTCGGTGCCGCAAATGCCGGTCTTGAGAACCCGGATCAGGACGTCGTTGATCCCATAGCCGGGTTCGGGAACATCTTCCAGCCAGAGACCGGGCTCGGATTTGGACTTGACAAGGGCGCGCATGAGGGCTCTCCCTCATTATCCACAATCCCTTGGGGTGTAGCGCTAACCTTTAGAGCGTTATCGGCGTCATGAATCTTAGGTACAATAGCGACATCCGTCTGATTTGCGGGTTCACCCGGCAGCGGGCGGAGGGACCGAGAGCGGTCTCCAGTTGTAGCCAGGAAGGATTGTTATGGCGACTCCATTGACGAACGTGCCGGCGCCTGCAGGTCAACCTTCGCACTCTCCTCAGCCGGTCGAACGGCGGGCTGTACAGGCTCCTCCAAAGAAGAATAAACCCTGGTGGTTGTTGGGTTTACTGGTCCTTGGGGCGGTCGGCTACATGCTGTGGCAGCGGCAGGCGGCCCAGCAGGAAACAGCGCAAGTGGCCCGCGCCGTAACGCGGACGGCGACGGTCTCGGTGGGCAAGGTCCAGCAGACCATCCGGCTCACTGGCGTCACGGCGGCTGAGAACTTCGTTTCGCTCGTCACGCCGCAGTTGCGGGGCAGCCGGGGTTCCAGCGGCGGTTCCGGCGGCTCCGGTGGTGGTGGCAGCCGGGGTGGCGGGTCGAGCAGCGGCGGTGGCGGAGCGTTCAATGCCTCCATGGCCGGCACCACACAGGTGGAGCGTACCGGCATGGGCGCGCTTCGGGCCACATCGAGCGGCGGCGCCAGTGGTGGCGGCCAGGGTGGTTCGTCCGGTGGTTCCGGCGCAAGCGGCGGTAGTGGAGGCAGCGGTGGCGGCGCCGGCGCCTCGGTGAGTTCGACGGGTGGCGGCAGTACGCCGGGCGGCGGCGGTTCTGGCGCGGCGTTCAAGTCGGCCACGTCGCGCGTGCAGAAAGACAGCAAGGGGTCCGGCAAGTCGTCGATGAAGTCGGCGGCGAACTCTGGTGAGAGTGTCGTGGGTGCTGATGGTATCGGCTCAACCTCCGGCCAGTTGTCCGGTGGCGGTGGCGGTATGAGCAGCGGCGGCGGCGGTGGTGGTAGCGGCGGAAGCATGGGCGGCGGCGGCTTCAGCGAATTCATGCTGGTGCTGCAGAATACGGCCAAGCCCGGTTCCCGCGTGAAGAAGGGCGATATGGTGGCGGAGTTCGACCGCCAGTACATGCTGAACCGGTTGGACGATTATCGCGCTTCGGTGGCGCAGACCGAGGCCAGCTTGAAGAAATTCCGCAGCGAGATTGCCATCTACAGGGAGATGCACGCTCAGGCCATCCGGACCTCGGAAGCCGAACTGGAGAAGGCCAAGCTGGACCTGAAGACACTTCCCGTGCTCTCGGCAATCGACTCGGAACGCGTGAGGCTCGCGCTCGAAGAGGCCCAGGCCCGCCACAAGCAGATCCTGGGCGAAGTGAAGGAAGTGGAGAAGTCCTTCACGGCGCAAACCAAAAATGCGGAGCTTCAGTTCCGGCAAAGCCAGTTGGAGTTGAAGCGGTATGAAGCGAACGCGGACCGCATGGTTGCCAAAGCGCCCATCGACGGTCTGGTGGTGATGCAGAACACGTTCCGCGGTTCGGAAATGGCCCAGATTCAGGAAGGTGACCAGTTGTATCCCGGCCAGTTCTACATGCAGATTGTGGACACCAGTTCCATGGTCATCAACGCCACCATGAATCAGGTGGATTCCGAGCGGCTCCGGGTGGGGATGCGAGCCCGGGTTCGCTTCGACGCCTATCCCGATCTGGAACTGCCCGCCCACATCTACGGCATTGGAGCGGTAACCAAGAGCGGCGGTTTCCGCGCCAGTTTCTTTAAGGAAGTTCCGCTGCGGCTGAAGATCGACAAGATGGATCCCCGGGTGATCCCGGATCTGTCGGTGAGCATCGATGTGGTGCTCGACGAGTCCAGTGAGCAGGCGTCGATGGTTCCGTCCGAGTCGGTTTTCAAGGATGAGGCGGGGAAGAGCTTTGTCTTCGTGAAACAGGGCGAGGCTTGGATCCGGCGGGATATCGAACTGGGAATGCAGAGCTACATCGTGGCGGCCGTGAAGTCGGGCTTGAAGCAGGGTGAGGTGGTGGCGCTTGAGCGTCCACCCGTTCCGGCCAAGTCCTCCTGAGTTGCCACGGATCACAGTGAGGTAGAGGCATGTCGAAGGACGTCAGGAAGGGTCGGCTAGGCCAGGGCGGCAGTTCGAAGAGAAAGCGCATCCTTACTTGGATCGTGGTGTTGGCAGCCGGCGCGGGCGGAAGCTACGCGGCGTACCGCTATAGCGCCAAGGAAACGACGGTCGAGGTGCCGGTGGCCAAGGTGCGCCTGGGCGAATTCGTGATCAGTGTGAAGACCCGTGGTGAAATCAAGGCCACGCGTTCGGAAGTGCTGACAGCGCCGCAGGTGCCGGACCCCCGCATCACCAGACTCTCCGAGTCCGGCCGTCCGGTCAAGAAGGGCGACGTGGTGGTGGAGTTCGACGCGGCGCAGCAGGAGCAGAATCTGATTGAACGCTCCACCGGCCTCCGTACCACCGACAGCCAGATCGTTCAGACCAAGGCGTCCCACCGGATCACCGACGAGATGGACCAGATGAATCTGATGACGGCGGACTTCAACGTCAAACGGGCGCAACTGGAGGCGAGCAAGGCGGAGATCGTTTCGGCGATTGAAGGCGCCAAGAGCCGCATCGACGTCGGTGTCACCGAAGGTGAGCACAATCAGGTAAAGACCACCATCAAATCGCACGATGTGGCTCAGCAGGCCGATCTCGACCGGTTGGGCGAAGCGCGCGAGAAGGTCGTGCGCGACGTGGAGCGCGCCAAAGGGTACCTGGGCAAGATGGTGATCAAGGCGCCCATCGACGGGATCATCAACGTGCTTCCGAACTTCCGGACGCAGGGCTCCTGGGGCCAGTCGCCGCCGCCGTTCAAGGAAGGCGACCGGGCCTGGACGGGCGCGGCCATCGCCGAGATTCCCGATCTGAATGAAATGCGGATTGACCTGAAGCTGGAAGAGGTGGACCGCGGCAAGCTGACCATCGGCCACAAGGTCCGTATCCGGGTGGATGCCATTCCGGAGAAGGAGTTCCTGGCCGACCTGGACTGGATCAGCCCCATCGCGCAGGTCACCTTCCGAGGCATGGGAATGAGCGAAAAGACCTTCCCGGCCCGGGCCACCCTGAAGAACCTGGACGGGCGGCTGCGCCCCGGCATGAGCGCCTCGGCGGAAGTCCTGATCGAGACCCAGCCCGGCGCGATGCTGATCCCCATCCGGGCCAGCTTCATGCATCAGGGCAAGCCGGCCGTCTATGTGCAGCGCGGCCAGCAGTTCCTGATCCGGCCCATTGAGGTGGGCAAGCGCAATGAGACCGACATGGTGGTGTTGAAAGGATTGAACCAGGGTGAAGTGGTGACCCTGGAGAATCCCATCGAAGCCGCCAAGCGTGCCAAAAAGTTGTAGCCGGACGGCCAGCGGAACTGGCCGGAGACCGTTTTCGCAGGATCAAAATTCATGAAGAAGCTGATCATTCGCCTGCTCGCGCTTGCCGTTGTGGCGAGCGCCGCCTGGTGGGGCTATGGGTTTTTCCAGCAGCTCCCGCAACGCCAGCAGACCGTGGCAAGCACGAAGGTGCGCCAGGGTGACGTTGTGGTGCGTTCCTATGCCCGCGGCGAACTGCGCGCGGTGCGCAGCGTCACGCTGACCGCGCCGAACCTTTTCGGTACGGTGCAGGTGACCAAACTGGCGGCGCTCGGTTCATTCGCCCGCGACAAAGACCTCATCGTCGAGTTCGACGATTCCGAACTGATCTCCCGCCTTGAGGAAAAGCAGCTTGAACTCGACCAGATCGACGAGCAGGTGAAGAAGGCGCAGGCCGATCTGGCGATCCGCGAGAACCAGGATCAGGTGGAACTCCTCAAGGCGCGCTACAGCGTGCGCCGGGCCGAACTGGAAGTCCGGAAAAACGAGTTGATTTCCGACATCGACGCCAAGAAGAACGTTCTTACGCTCGATGAGACGCGCCGGCGCCTGAAGCAGTTGGAAAGCGATATCAAGTCGCGGCGGGAGCAGGCCCAGGCGGAACTGGCCGTGCTGCGCGAGAAGCGCAACAAGAGCGTGCTTGAACTGAACCGTGAACGGCAGCGGCTGAGCCAGGTGAAACTGCTGGCCCCGATGAGCGGGCTGGTGGCAATCAAGCAGAACCGCTCAAGCGCCATGATGTTCGGCATGCAGTTGCCCGACATCCGCGAAGGCGATCAGGTGCAGCCCGGTATGCCCGTGGCCGACGTTCTCGACCTGTCCGAACTGGAAGTGGTGGCCAAGGTGGGTGAACTCGACCGGGCCAACCTCAAGGAAGGCCAGGAAGTGAGTATCCGTCTGGATGCCGTTCCGGAACACGTCTTCCGCGGCGAGATCAAATCCATGAGCGGTACGGCGAGCGCCAACATGTTCTCGGCCGACCCGGCCAAGAAGTTCGATGTCGTCTTCTCCATCGACATGCGGCAGTTGCTCACCGCCCTGGGCGCCAAGCCGGACCAGATTCAGAAGATGATGGCCATGGCGGAGGCCAACCGCAAGAAGCCCATCGCCTCGGCCGGCGGCGGCCCCGGCATGTTCATGATGATGGCCGGCGGCGGTGGCGGCGGCTTCCCCGGCGGCGGCGGTGGCGGCGGCGGCGGCGGTGGATTTCCGGGTGGCGGCGGTGGCGGTATGCCGGGCGGCATGCAGGGTGGCGGGCCCGGCGGACAGGGCGGAGCGGGCGGTGCCCCCGGTGGCGGCGGCATGCGTTTCGGTTTTGGTGGTCCCGGCGGCGGCAGTCCGGGCGGCGGCGGCGGGGGATTCCCCGGCGCTCAGAATATGACCCCCGAGCAGCAGAAACAGATGCGTGAACTGTTCACCAAGCTCTCCGGCGGTAAGAACCCGCAGGAGATGACCCAGGAAGAGCGCACCACCATGTTCACCAAGATGCGCGAGGAGATGCAAAAGATCATGGGCCGGCCGGCCGGTGATGCAAAGCCTGGCGCGGGCGGCGAAGGGCGTGGTGAAGGCGGCGGACGCCGCCGCGGCGGTGAGGGCGGCGATCAGCAGGCGGCCGGCGGCCCCGGTGCTCCGGCGGGTG
>VFZY01000265.1 GCA_016870915.1 Acidobacteriota bacterium
CCATTGGGTGCTGTCCTCCGCAGGGGTCTTCGCTGCCTTCAAACCCCTATCGATATTGATGCGGACGAGCATCCAGGAGATTCGCACGCGCGGCTCAAAACGGAAATGTGGGTTACGACCACTTCCGCTACCCGGATGGCAGGCTTGGGCTCTGTGTCGCCGACGTTTCCGGAAAGGGGGTACCGGCGGCGCTGTTCATGACGATGACCAAAGGCGTGCTGGCCGCGGCACGGCACGATTCCGGGGACTGGCCTTCCGTTCTGACCGAGTTGAACGGCCATCTGGGCGGTGTGGCCCGGCGGCGTTCCTTCGTCACGATGGCGGCGGCTTCCATCGATCCCGTAAGCGGTGTGGTGGACCATGTGAGGGCCGGGCACAATCCGGTGTTGTGGCGGCGCGCGGCGCGGGGTGAGAGTGTTTTCCTGAAGCCGGCGGGGCTGGGTTTGGGGCTGGCGGGGAACGCTTCGTTTGCCCGCGTTTTGCGGATGGAGAGGATTCAACTGGAGCCGCGAGACGCGCTGGTGTTCTATTCCGACGGGATCACCGAGGCGATGAACGAGGCGCGCGAGCAGTTCGGCGAAGAGAGGTTGTGCCAGGTGGTTGAAGACTGTGACGGCCGTGACGCGGCGTCCACGGAAGCGGCGATCCTTGCGGCCGTGCGGGCCTTCATGGGAAAAAGCCCGCCGCACGACGACATGACGTTGTTCGTCGGGCGGTTTGATTAGCGTGAGCCGGATTGGTTAAAGTACGACATGGCCGGAAAGGAAGGTCTGAGAGCGAACCGTGCCCAATGCATTTAGCGTGAATCGCCGGGAAGAGGGAAGCGTGGTGATCCTCTCGCTGGTGGGATTTCTGGACGCCCACACGGCGCCGCTGTTTGAGAAGGCGATTGGCGACGAACACACCTCCGGCCGCAACGAGATTGTCGCCGACTGCGCCGGGCTGACGTACATCTCTTCCGCCGGTCTCGGCGTCTTCATGAGTTTTCTCGAAGAGATCCGGGAGGCGGGCGGCGATCTGAAGCTGGCGGCCATTATCCCGAAGGTGTATCAGGTTTTCGAAGTGCTGGGCTTCCCAGCTCTTTTCGACATCGCTCCCAGCGTGGAGCAGGCGCTTGTGAACTTCAGCAACGGGATTCGCGGAGGGGAGTGACGACATGCCGTCCATCGAGCAGACCTTCACACTCCAGGTTCCCTCCTCGACGGTGAACCTGGCGATGATCCGGGAGTTCGTGGCGCGGGTCGGCGGCATGGCTGGTTTCGGCGAGAATGATGTAGCCAAGCTGGAACTGGCGGTGGATGAGGCCTGCGCGAACGTGATTGAGCATGCCTATGACAGCGACACCACCAAGCAGGTCTCCGTCCGGGCCACCTTTGACGACGAGCAGATTCAGATCGAGATCATTGACCGGGGCCGCGGCTTCGATCCGTCCAGTATTCCCCAGCAGGATCTCGACCAGTTGATTGCCCAGCGCCGTTCCGGCGGCCTGGGCCTGCGTCTCATCCGCACCATCATGGACGATGTTCAGTATCAGATCGTTCCCGGGGAGAAGAATGAACTGCGGATGGTGAAGAAGATTCGCAAGCCGTGAACCAGGACTCCGAGGAGCAGCCCACACGGCCCGTCAGCCCGGCGGCGGGGCATCTTGGGCTGTTGATCAAGGGGCGCTACCTGATCGATGCGGAGATTGGCCGTGGTGGTTTTGGCGCCGTATACAAGGCACGCGACCGCCAGTTGCTGGACAAGCCGGTGGTGGTGAAGATCCTGCTTGAGGAGTCCGGCCGCGATGCGTGGTTCCGGCGCAAGTTCGCACAGGAGATCGAGGCGCTTTCGCGCATCAACCATCCCGGCGTGGTACCCGTGTTGGACGCCGGGGAACTGGACACGGGCCAGCCCTACATGGTGATGCAGTTCATTGAGGGCTCGACGCTGCGGACCCATCTGCCGGCGGGGGGACTGGACCTGCCGCGGGTGGCCAACATCGTACGGCAGGTGGGCCACGCTCTGTCGGCGGCCCACGCAAAGGGTGTCTGCCACCGGGATCTCAAGCCGGAGAACATCATGCTGACACCAGGCGCTTCGGGAGTTCTGGATGAGCATGCGACGTTGATCGATTTTGGGATCGCCGCGGTGGCCGAGTCCGCGCTGGGTGGCGGCGGGCAGACCCGCCTGGCCGGGAGCCTGGCGTACATGGCGCCGGAGCAACTGGACGGGAAGCCGGTGCCGCAGAGCGATATTTACTCGCTGGGCGTGATGGTGTACGAGATGCTGACGGGCAGCAAGCCGTTCATGCCCAATGCGCTGTTGCAGTTCCTTGAGATGCAGCGGGAGGGGCTTCGCGTGAAGCCGCGGTCGTTGCGGCCGGACCTGCCGCAGACGGCCGAGGACATGATTGTGCGGGCGCTATCCTATCGCCCGCAGGACCGTTTCGAGAAGGCGAGCGATTTTGGCGATCAGCTTGCGCGCGAACTCAATGCGGAGTTGATGCGGGCCACAGTTCCGGCCGGTGCGGGCGGGGCGCCGCGCGTTGAGGTGGCGCATGTGCTTTTTATCGGGCCGTACGGGGTGACGGCTCTTCCGGCAGACCTTCAGAGCCAGCAGTTGCGTGAGATCAACACGGCGCTTCAGCAGACGTCGGCGTTTCGTGACGCCGCCGGACTGCGGCGGGTGATCAGCGCCACGACGGCGCACGGGATCACCGTGGCTTTTCCCGGCGATCCGGCCCTGCCGGTGGATTGCGCGCTGGCGGTGTTCGAGCACTTCCGGGGGCGCGGCCCGTCGCTGCGGGCGGCGGTGCACAGCGGGCCGATTTACCGCGCGGGAGGGCCAGGCGCGGATGTCACCGCGGCTGGAGCCGCCATTGAGACGGTGCAGAAGGTAGCCGCATTCTGCGGCGAAGGCCAGATTCTTTCGAGCCGGGTGATGGCGGACCTGCTCACCCAACTGAGCGCGTATTCGGGGCGCTTTCGGGGGCTGGGCCAGCGCCGGGCCCCGGATGGCGAACTGATTGAGATCTTCGCCTTGGCGGACCTGGGATGGGCTGAGGCGCCGCCGCCAGACCCCTGGAGCCGCCGGAAGTGGGTTGTGGCGGCGGCCGGGGCGGCGGGCGCGGGGGCCATCCTTTGGCGTTGGTCCCGGCGCCGGATGAGCCCACAGCCTCCGGCGGGCGAGGCGCTCAACCTCCGCTATGCCGTCGAACGCAGGCGCTGTGCGGCGCTGCCGGGGGAGTGTGTGGTGATCCGGTTCCGGACCGCTTCCCAGGGTTACCTGTATGTGATCAACCAGGGGCCGGACGAAACGGGCGGCGACGCGCTGGTGATGGCGTTCCCGGCCTCCAAGTCCCAGGCTTCGCCGTTCATTGCCGCCGGCAGTTCGCTCTCGACGGGAGAGTTCGGTCCGTATGAAGCCAATGGGCGCGAGATCATGTGGATCCTGTGGTCGCGCGACCGGGGCCAGCACCATGACTACCTGGACATGATCCGGGCCGAGCGTCCGTTGGGGCGGTTCACCGCCGAGGACCGGAACCGCATTCTGCCCCTGCTTGCCAGCGGCGGCACGCGGAGCCAACCGGATGCCGCAACGGGCGAGGTGGTGCTTGAGACGGGTCTTCCCATGCTGATTCACGCCGCGCGGCTGTAGTCGACGGCGGGCGCGGTACAATAGGCCCCCATGGATGGTAATCTCAACCGCTCCCGCTACGCCGCCGCGTCGCTGGTGATGCAGCTTTGTCTCGGCGTGGTTTATTCGTGGAGCGTGTTTCGGGGGCCTCTCTCGCAAGCCTATGGCTGGTCGAGGGTGGAGACGATTGCGCCGTATCGCTGGTCGCTGCTGGCGTTTACGGCGGGCATGATCGTTGCGGGGCTGTGGCAGGATTCCAAGGGCCCGCGCCTGGTGGCTACGATTGGCGGCATTCTGCTGGGGGCGGGTTGCCTGCTGGCGGGTCTGATCGGGAACACCGTGCAGGGGTTGATCGTGTCGTATGGAGTGGTGGCCGGGTTTGGGGTGGGTTTTGCTTATGTGACGCCAATTGCCACCTGCATCAAATGGTTCCCTGACAAGCGGGGCTTCATTGTGGGCCTCTCGGTGATGGGTTTTGGCGTGGGGTCGCTGATTTTCGGGCCGCTCCTTGAGTTGCTGATCGGCAAGGATCCCGCACGGCTGGCCGAAACGCTGCCCCGGACGTTCTTTATCCTTTCCGCGGTGTTTTTCGTTCTGGTGGTTGGCGCGGCGCAGTTTTATCGAGTTCCCCCAGCCGGGTGGCGCCCGGTGGGCTGGAATCCGGCAGCCGCGAAGGTGGGCGGCGCGGCCCGGGACTTTACGCCGGCCGAAATGTTACGCACGCCGCAGTTTTATGTCCTCTGGCTGATTTATTTCCTGGGTACTTCGGTGGGGCTGACGGCGATTGGTGAGGCGACGCCGATTGTTCAGGAGATGGCGAAGACGGGCGCCGCGATGAGCGGGGGCGCGGCCCTTGGGGTCATGTCGGTGTTCAATGGAGCTGGCCGTTTGATCTGGGGCTCGGCGTCGGACCGTTTTGGGCGGAGCAAGGTGGTGATCGGCATGTGTGGAGCGTCGATTCTCGCCTGTACCGTGCTGCTGCGGAACGCTTCCAGTTTCGGACAGCTTCTGGCTGGTTTGTGTCTTGCCGGGTTTGCCTATGGCGGTTATCTGGCGTTGATGCCGTCGTTCACGGCCGATTTTTTCGGATCGCGGCATGTGGGCGCCAACTACGGAATCCTATTTTCGGCCTGGGGGCTGTGCGGGTTTATCGTGCCCGGGTATTTCGCCGGGGTGATCGACGCGGCCAAGAAGGCGGGTAATGCGGCCGCGGGTTACAGTGAGGTATATCTTGGACTAGCGGGATTGGCGGCGTTGGGCGCCGGGATGGTCCTGCTGGCGCGGCGGCCGGGAAGCGCATGAACTGACCGGTTCGGCCGATAAGTGAAGCTGGGGGTCTCTCGACTGAGCCGGTCTTGTATTTGTAGCTCCGCCCGCTGCGTGGCCTTGGCGGGTTTTCTTGTGAGTGATCTTCGCGCTGTCGAGTGGGATCAGTTTTTTGACGACTGGCGCTGGGCGCGGTTCAACGTATCAAGTGGGCTGCCATCGAACCGTGTACTCCAATTGACCGAGTCCGGCGATGGCACGGTGTGGGTGGGCACGGACCGGGGACTTGCGTGGTACGACGGCTTCTTCTGGCGGCCGGTGGGTGCGGCCCAGGGGGTTCCGGCCCAGGAAACAAAGCAGTTGGGCGCCGCCCGCGGAGGAGAAGTGAGGGCGGTGATTGAGGGCCGCCTGTACCGCTGCGGGCGGACCCGATGCCGGGACGAAGCGCCCGAGCTGGCGGCACGGGGCGAGACGGTCCAGGCGTTTTCGCGGGCGGGCGACGGCCTTTTCATCCGGTCTTCCAAGGCACTCTACTTCGCCAGGGACTCTACTTTGGCTGTGGCGAACATGCCGATGCGGCCGGGTGGAATCCGGAGCTTGACCGAGAGTTCCGGGGAAAATCCCTTGCTGGCAGGCACGGGCGGGGTGTACCGATGGGTAGGGAGTGGCTGGCAACAGGTGCTGCCCGCTGTGGCAGGCGGGGCATTCGAGGTTCGATTCGCGCTGGACATGGAAGAAGGCCGGGTTGCTTTCGGCGTCAGCGTGCCTTCGAGCCACCGGGGGTTGTGGGAGTGGTCGGCGGCGCGGGGAGTCGTGCGGACTCCGGACGCCATGCGCGACATGGCCGTTCACGGCGGGATTGCGCTATCCGGCGAGGCGATGGTGCTCTACGAATCGGGCATTACACGGATTCGCAATGGGGGCCAGTGGAAGGATCTGGCGCCCGTTCCCAGCGCTCTGCGCCAAGCGTCCTTTGTGCGGTATCGCGCAAACGGCGATCTTTGGGTGGGCACTCGCGGCGGATTGGCTTTGTTTCGCGGCACCTCGAGCCTGTGGACAGTGCGCCGCGAGCCGGGGCACGACCCAAGGAACTTCCTGAACGTATTCTTGGTGCGGCGGAACGGCGAATTCTGGTCCGGCACCGGTAAGGGCATCGTGATCGAACGGCAGCGCGGGACGGAGTACGTGGCGGAGGCGGCCGGCGATCCGCTGCTCGTGGTGACGGGTCTGGCTGAAGACGAGTCCGGGCATGTCTGGGTGTCTAGCGGCTCGGCGATCCGCGGTCTTATGCGGTTCGACGGCCAAAGCTGGACTGCGATGGGCCCTGGCGAGGGTATCCCGGACATACGAGTTCACCGGATCTATCGCGATCGTGATTACCGTCTGTGGCTACTGCCTGGCCGGGACGGAGACGGCCGGGAACCCGAGGCGCTGTACTATGTTCGGCAGGGCCGTGCACACCCGTGGGAGCACTCCTCCGGATTGTTGACCCGTCATGTCTATGCGATGGCGGAAGGTCCTGGCGAGGCACTCTGGTTTGGTACATTGCACGGCATCAGCCGCTGGTGGCGTGGCGCGTGGACGCACTGGCGGATGGCCGAGGGTCTGAAGGCGTCTCAAGCTTTTACAATCAAGCCCGACTCCGGCCGCAATGGACGTCCCCTGCTTTGGTTCTCTCACCGCTCCGAGGGTTTAGGCCGGATTGAGGCTGACGGCAAAGTCAACTACGTCGACGGCCCCTGGCAGTTGAGGGCGATCTGGGGGATTGAACTTGATTCGCTCGGAAGGGTCTGGGTGGCGACACGAGCCGGGCTTGGGGTGTGGGACAACGGCGCAATGGCGGTTCTGGACGGGGACTCAGGTTTAAACAACTCTTTCCTTTGGCCTCTGGTGTTTCACAAAGGGGTGCTTCGTGCCGGTTCGCTGGGGGGCGGCTCCTGGTCGCTCAATCTCGATCAGACGGTTCATCCGCCGCCCGCGATCCGTTTGAACCAGATCGCAGGCTCCGGCCGGACGGTGCAATTCCGGTGGGAACCGCGTTCTTTTTGGGCGGAGCGCACGCCGGAGCAGATACTTACGCGGTTTCGGCTTGGGGACGGTCCGTGGTCGCCCTGGTCGCTCGAACGGGAATCCCGGCTGGAGGAACTTGTGGACGGAGACTATCGCTTCGAGGTGCAGGCGATGGGTCTTTTCGGAAGCACATCAAGCCAGACGGCAAGTTTCCATCTGCTGCCACCGCTGTGGAAGCGGCCCGAACTGGTGGTGCCGGTGGGCTTGCTGCTGGGATCGGTGGTGGTGCTGGTTGTGCTTTCGATCCGCCGCCGGATCGTTCATACCCGCGAGTTGGAGAAGGCCATGGTGCGGGTGGAGGGCGCCGTCCGGGCCAAGAGTGAGTTCCTGGCTACGATGAGCCATGAGATCCGGACACCGATGAATGGCATCATCGGCATGACCTCCCTGCTTCTGGATACGCCTCTATCGTCCACGCAGCAAGAATATGCCCGCACGGCCCGGGACTCCGCCGGTGCTCTTCTGGCGATTGTCAACGACATCCTGGACTACTCGAAGATCGAGGCCGGGCGCGTCGAACTGGAATCGATCCCCTTCGACCTTCGCGATACGTTGGAGGAAGTGCAAGCGCTGTGCGGACCGGCGGCCAACGCGAAACGTCTGGAACTTCTGGTGGACTATGCGGCGGACGCCCCCCGTTGCTTTCAGGGCGATCCGGCGCGGCTTCGCCAGGTGATTCTCAACCTGGCATCGAACGCCATCAAATTCACCGGCACCGGCCGTGTGATTCTGGAGTGTGTCCTTATTGACGGAACGGGCGGCGAAGCACAGATAGAAGTTCGAGTGCGGGATACGGGCATTGGAATCCCTGAAGACAAGTTTCAGCGCCTGTTCGAACGGTTCGGCGCGTGTCAACAACTTTGAGACACCCGGCATGGGAATTTACTGACGTTCCTCTCTGTCTGTTGGGCTGGTGTCGACCGGCTTGTTGATCCAAACCTCCGATGGCAGGGGCAAAGGCTTGGGAGG
>VFZY01000266.1 GCA_016870915.1 Acidobacteriota bacterium
CTGGTCAAGCACGCCCGCTACTACTGGCTGATGTTGGCTGAGAGCCATCTGACGCGCCGGCTGTTCGGGAGCATGGTGCGGCGGATCGAGGCGCTGCCGGCGGGGTGAAGATCGGCCCGGAGAGGTGGAAATCTTGAGAGAAAGGAGGCTGGGAGGGAGAGGTGTCGAAAGAACTGCTGGAAACAGGCATGTTGTCAGTTTTCGTTTTTGTGCGATGGTCGAAAGAAGCCATCCGCAGGCACTGGCCCGCCCTCGGAAAGGGGATTCTGATCAAATCCGGCACGGGAGTGAGGCGTTGGTGTAGACTGTTGGGGTCCGGGAGACCCAAAATGGAAATCCCGGGTAAGATCTGTAACGATTTGGTCGCTGGTGATTCGGCGGCCGGTAGATGTATACTGCCTGGGTCTGGGTTGCAAAAATAGTGGACCGTTCCCGTGTACCTGCAAACGGAGATCGTGCTGTGAACGAACTGATTCCCCGCAATCGGATCCAGGCCGCAGTTGCATCCGCCCACCTCAGGGCGATTGCGGCGGCCGGCAACCTTGCCGCCCACGTTCCGCGAGAACAGTATCGCTGTGACCATCGAGACCATCCGGAAGAAGAAGATCGTCAACCAGTTCCAGGTTTGCTGGTGTTGGGGGCACTGCAGCTTTCACTTGAAGACCTAGAGAGAGTTAGTTACACCAAATAGAGTCAGGAGAGAGTCATGATTCGTTTGATCATTGGAGTACTTGCCAGCGGGGCGTTGTCCCTGGCGCAGGTTAACACCGCCTCGATCGTCGGCGACGTCATGGATCAGACAGGGGCGTCGATTGCCGACGTGACGGTGACCATCACCAACGTGGCCAACAGCCTGCGACGCTCGGCGGTCACTACCTCAGCCGGAAACTACGAACTCTCGCTTTTACCGGCCGGCGAGTACCGGCTGGAGGCTTCAGGCCCAGGGTTCAAGGGTGTAGTCAGGTCCGGTATTATCCTCGATACCGGGCAGCGGGCGAAGATGGACATCACGCTCGAAGTGGGATCAGTGACCGAGCGCGTCGAGGTGACGGACTCAGTTCCCCTGGTCAACACCCAGACTGTCACGGGAGGCGTGGCTATCAAGAACCAGCAGGTGCTGGAAATGCCATTGAACGGCCGCAACTTCTCCCAGTTGATCCAACTCGAGCCGGGCGTAGTGATGACCGGGGGTGGCATTTTCTTCAATGGCCTCACGCGTGACGGCGTGAACATCACGGTGGACGGCACGGATGCATCCAATCCGGATCGGCCGTCGACGCAGAACTTCGGCGGACGAAGCCAGATGAACATCCTGAGTATCGAGTTCATTGAAGAGTTCCGAACCAGCGCCGGCGTTTTCTCCGCCGAACTCGGCCGCGCTGCCGCGGGGGGCGTCAACGTGATCACGAAGTCGGGTACGAACGAATTCCATGGATCGATCTTCGAGTTTTTCCGGAACGAAAAGCTCGATGCCCGCAACTTCTTCGCGGTCCGAAAGGACCCGCTGAAAGTCAACCAGTTCGGCGCCGCCGTCGGAGGGCCGATCCTGCGGGACAAACTATTCTTCTTTGGCGGCTGGGAGGGATCCCGGGTTCGAAGGGGACTTCAGGTTTCGGGTGACGTTCCGACGCAGGCGCTCCGCAATCGGATGCTCGCCTCCATCCCTGCTTACAAGGAAATCCTGGACCTCACGCCGCTGCCCAATGTGCCGGGCGTGGGGACCGCGGACATCGGCTTCCACCGGAGAAGCGACATTTTTAGCAACCGGGAAGACGGCCTGACCCTGCGGCTCGACTATCGTCTGGGGAACAAGGATTCGTTCTTCGCGCGCTACTCGTTCCTCGATTCCGACGCGCGCCAGCCGAATCTTCAACCGAAGAATGGAACGGTGTTTCCGGCGCAGGACCAGAGCGGAACCGCATCGTGGTCGCGGATTCTTGGCAATAGCATGTTGAACGAACTTCGAGTTGGCTGGAACAAGCAGGACCTTCCGCGAGCGGAGGAAGCGTGGTTCGGGAATCACCAGCGGATCGGCAACTTTGGAGGCGTCCTGCCGACCACGAAACAGGAGGTTCTGCAGGCAAACGGCGGTAGCGTGACAGTGCTGGACAACTTCAGCCTGACGAGGTCACGACACTCCCTCAAGTTTGGCTTCGAGAACCGGCGATTCCACTATGGCCGAACGAACTACGAGAACCCGGCGTATCAGTACGACACCGTCGAAGACATCGTCCGCGGCACCTGGAATAACGTGTTCATTACCGTCGGCAATGCATTGCAGCGGTTCCAGGAGAGTCAATGGGGCGTATACCTTCAGGACGACTGGAGAGCGGCTCCCCGGCTCACGCTGAACCTCGGCTTGCGCTACGAGTACTACACTCCTGTGATCGAGAGGAATGGCAACATGTACAACGTGGTCGGCGACCCGTTCGGACCTTTCGCTCCGCGGGGCTTGCCGGCCTGGAATCCGGACCGGAATAACTTCGGCCCGCGGTTCGGAATGGCTTGGGACATCTCCGGCAATCAGAAGAACGTCATCAGGCTTGGGGCCGGGGTGTTCTACTCCCCGAATACCTACCGCGAAGTGACCATTCTGGGCAACGACCCAGCCCTGCCTTACGAGGTCAGGGTGTTCCGAAGTGAGGCGCCCGACCTGAGGTATCCGGTAAACATCCTGGATCCGGCGACATTCGCCAAGCTGCCTGTGACCGCTAACCGTCTTACGTTCGACCGCAACCAGCGAACGACCTATAGTCAACAGTGGTCGGCGCACTACCAGCGGGAAGTAGTCCGCAACCTGGCCTGGCAAATCGGCTACGTCGGAAACCGGGGTCTCAAACTTCTTACGGTTCGATTCCTGAACGATTTCGATCCCGCGCTGAACTTCCGGCGTCCTGTTCCCAGCCTTGGCAGGATCTCCTATCAGGAGCATTCCGGCAACTCGGCGTTCCACTCGTTGCAGACTTCGCTTACCAAGCGTTTCAGCCGCGGCTTCACCTTTAACACGCACTACACGTGGGGCCGAGGCGTAACCTACGGGGGCGTCGACAGCACGACGGCGTTCGGAAACAGCATGGTTCAGGATCCCGCGTGTTTCCGCTGCTCCCGTTCCCGAAGCATCGCCGATATCGGGCACAACTTCGTTCTCGACGGCGCCTGGGAAGTGCCTGCCTATCATTGGGCCGGAGCACCCTCGGGCGCGCTCCGGTTTCTTCTCGATGGATGGCAGGTGAACGGAATCATCCGGATGTTCACGGGGCGGCCCATCAACATTCTCTCCGGCAGAGACAACCGGGGAAACGGCGACAGCGGACCGCAGCGGCCGCACTACATTGGAGGCGATGTCCTGGTGGCAGGGTCTCGTACCTCTAACAACCATCAGTTCCTGAATGCCGCCGCCTTCGCTCAGCCGGTGCGAGGCACCTTCGGCAACCTGGGTGCGAACATCGTGAGTGGGCCCGGAACGCAGCTTGTCGACCTCTCCGTGTTCAAGACGATCCCACTGCGTGAGCGCTTGCGCCTTCAGTTCCGCGTCGAGTTTTTCGATGCGTTGAATCGTCCCAACTTCGATCCTCCGGCCGCCGCACGGCTGCGTGTCAACAACGCCACGTTCGGGCAGATCACGTCGGCCGGCTTACCCCGGGAGATTCAGTTCGCTCTGAAACTCCTGTTTTAGCGGCCGGCTAACGGAAGACCGGCATCGGTATCGGCTTGTTGTTCACTTCGATGTGGCGCACACGCCACATACCAGTTGCGAGCCACGCCGTGAACCGCTTATGCTGACCGAGGGTTCCGAATGCGTTCGACACTGTTCGTAGCGGCGCTGAGCTTTGCGGCCTGGCTGATGCCGTTGTCCCCATCGTTGAACGGCGCCGATGCCATTCCGCTATCCCGCGAGGCGGCGGTTCGCTGGAAGCGGTGGCTGCTGCCGCTGCCACACGAGGTGCGGCTGGATCGAAAAGTGGTGGTTCCCCGCGGGCGCATTCAGGTGACGGTGCGCCCGGGCGCCGGACCCGTGGAACGGCAGGCGGCCGAGGAGATTTCTTCCATGCTTGGGGCTGCGAACGGTGCGCCCCAGTTCACGATTCTGGCAGGGATTCAGGACAAGGCCTGGCCGCAAGGTGCGTTACCTGAGTGGCGGCGCAGACGTCTGGACAGTCTTCCCAACCGCGATCAGGCGTACGCAATACTGCCGGCCGGGGACTCTACGCTGCTTCTGACGGCGATCAATGGCAAGGGCATCTATTATGCCGCGCGTACCCTGTGTCAGTTGCTGGAAGCTTCCGCCGGAGGGCAAAACCTTGACGTTCCGCTCGCCGACATCACCGACTGGCCCGACATGGAGGAGCGCGGGCTGTGGAATTTTCCAGACCCCTCGAATTGGGTGCCGTGGATGGCATCGCTGAAACTCAACTACGCCAAGATGGCGAACACGCAGTTGAAACCAGTGGAGCGCGGCGGCAAGAACGGCGTGGTGATCGAGACTGGCCTGTATGAGCTGGCGCGGCGAAAAGCGATGCAGTACATGCCCTACCTCATTCACCTGAACTTCCTGGACGCCAGCGGGTTGTTCCGGGCGTACCCGGAGTTGGCCGGGCGTGGCGACGCGGCGCTAGCCGGGCGCTACTTCGCGCACAAGCGCGGCAGCCAGCATCGCGTTCCTTTCGCCGGCGACCCACGGTTTCAGAACATTCTCCGGGAATGGCTCGGGGATCTGGCCGCGCAGGGCGTCGACGAGGTGAGTTGCTGGTTGTCGGAGCGGCCCGCCGAGGACCAGCGGCCGGAGACGACCGCCACTGGACAGTTCGTTCTGGAGGGGCGCGCTCTTGTGAACGCATGGCGCGAAGTGCGTGAGCGGCATCCGGAGTTTCGGATCCGGCTGTTCCTGTCCACCGTAACCACCGAACGCGACTATCGCGTGGTGGCGGAAGCGCCGCCGGAAGTTCGTATCGAGCGAGCGTGCGCAACAGCGCTCGAACGGATTACGCATTTACCTCGTGATCTGTTCCGCTACCCGCTGCTGGACCACTATGCGGCCGGGGGCCGGTGGGTGGCGAGTTACGACGTGCCGATCGGCCCTAACGCCCGCGTCGACACCCCGGAGTACAAACTGCCGCAGACCTCTGTCCACCGGGTGCGCGATTATCTCGTTCAGCTTTCGGAGCGCCGCTACCGGGGCGCTTACGGAATGCTCGCATGGTCCAAGAAAGCTCGCGAGACTTACGGATTCAGCACCGCGGCGCTGGCCGAGTACGGTTGGAATCTAAACGGCCGCGACACACGCGAGTTCGCCACCGCGTGGGCAACCCGTGAGGGCATGGAGAATCCGGAAGCCTTCGGCGAATGGTCGGAGATCATGGGCCCGATCGAGTTCGATGTCTACGATTCCGAGTTCCCGATCGCCTATTCGTGGGGCAAGTTCACCCAGATGATTCGGGAGCGCCGCCGGCCCTACCTGGGAGAAGGTGTCTTCCGCTACTACACCAGCCCCGGGGATTTTTCCTCGAAGATCGCCGCGTGCGACCGCGCGATGGCGCTTGCCGCACGATTCAAGAACCCCTACTTCGCCGGCGAGACGCGAATCGTGCGATCCTACGTCCGGCTCGCGCAGTGGTTGTACGAGATCGCTGAACAGGTATCCCTCGACCCACTGGACAGCCTTGGCAGCCAGGACAGGCTTCGCAAATCTTTGCAAGGCCTGGAGGCCGCCGGAGAGGAAAACGCCGCTGCGATCCGCCTCTGGCGAACGCAACTCGGCCCCGCGGATTGGGACCGGCCTCCTGTGGGCGACTCGTCGGTGCAGCGTGTTCTCGACGCCATCCAGGGCACCCGAACGACGGTCGCCGAGATCAAGGACTTCCTGGAGGGACGGTACTTCTTCTAGCAACCGAGCGAGGTCTACGTCCCGGCTCCGGGTCGCACGGAGGCGGGTGGGTACATCCTGAACCAGGGTTCCTGGAGAACTGGACAACACAATGATCACACGACGAAAGAGCATCGAGGCGATTGGCGCACTGACCGTGTCGGCGGGCATGGACGCAGCAACTGGCACGGAAGCTTCCCTCGGTCAGGAGAGCGGCAAGGGCGGTCCGGGGAGCACCGCGAACAAGCCGGCCAAGCCCTGGCGCATGCGCAAGGCCTACCGGCTGATCGTCAACGACGACGGCGGGCGGGGCTTCTGGAACTGGACGGCGCCATTGACCACCGCGCAGTATCTGGACGCAGTGTTCGGCCCGCAAATCGAGGGCAAGCCGGTGGACGCCCTGTTTTGGTGCGGCCTGCAGAATCCCAGTGGGACCGCGCAGTACGGCACAAAGGCCGGCGAAGTTCGAGGGTCGCGGCTAAAGAAGATGTCGGCGAGCGAGTGGCATATGCTGGCCACGCTGCGGGGAATGTTGTCGCGCGGAGACGATCCGCTGGCGGTGATCTGCGCCCGCGGTCATGAACTGGGCAAGGATGTCTGGCTCAGCTTTCGAGTCAACGACCATCACCATGTGGGAAACCCCAGGAACTCGAAGAGCAGTCAGCTTTACGAAAGCCGCACCGACCTGCGGCTGGCCGATGGGAGATGGGATTACACGAAGTCCGGCGTACGCGATCAGGTGCACAAGCTGCTGCGGGAAGCCTATTTCGACTACGACGTAGATGGAGTGGAGCTTGATTTCCTGCGCAGCCCGGGCTACTTCCCGAAAGACCGTATCGAGGAGGGGAAGGAGCTTCTCAACTCCCTGATGAAGCAACTGCGGGCCCTCGCCGATGAAGCGGCCAGGAAGAAGGGCCGTTCTCAGGGCCTGGCGGTGCGTGTGCCCTCCCACGAGCCGGGGTGCGCGGAGACCGGACTGGACTGGCGCACCTGGGTCAAGGAAGGATGGATCGACGTGCTGACGGCGAGTTGTTTCCAAAGCGCCGAGCAGGAGGCGGATCTATCCGCGTTTGTCGAGGGCTGCCGCGGCAGCGGGACAAAGGTCCTCTGGTGCGTGGAGTCGACGGCCGGCTTTCCCAATGTCGAGTTTGACCGGACACTGTACTACGGAGGGAGACCGAACGGTCCTTCGATCGAACACTACAGGGGAATGGCGCTGAGCGCCTATGAGCAGGGGGTGGATGGGCTGTATTTCTTCAACCTCCACTTTGCCTTCGAACGCTACGCCACATACGCAGACGCGAGCTTCCTGCACGAGTTGCACGATCCGGAAGGAATCCGCGGGCGGGACCATACTTACCTGGTCTCGCGGCAGACCCACGACTCGCACACCCGTTTCTACAAGTCCGCATCCCAACGGCCGCTGCCGCGCACGTTGACGGCGGAACAGCCGGAGTGTTCGTTCCCCATCACGGTCGGCGCGGACTTGAAGCAGGCAGCGGCGGAGAAGCGGTTGCGGTCGGCGCCCCTGCGGCTGCTGCTGAGCGGCCTGACACCCGGAGACGAGATCGCCGTGTTGTGGGACGGCAAGGAGTTGGGTGGTGGGTTTGAGCCGGCGCTGGCGCCTGGGGTGTGGGAACAGTGGTCGGGGCGGCACAGTTGGGTGGCCGACCTGGTCCAACTGGGCCGTGCCCCGGGACGCGGCCGGCACCAATGCACGGTTCGAGTCCGGCGCCGCAATCCTGAGGTCGAAGACGGCATCGTCGTGGACGGCGCCGAGTTGGCGGCGCGGTTCTGGTCCAGACCCGGAACTCCCGTGGGCCAGTAACCAGCGATTACTTCAATTCAAGAGAACCCGGACAGTCAACTGCCGTGCCGCTGATCGCGAACCAGCACTATCGCCAGCACACGCCAGCACTATCGCCTGTCACAGCAAAGTGATAATGTCCCCTTAGAGCAAAGTAGAAATGTCCCCTTGACAGCCTCAGGCTTGGAGGATGCAAGAGGACCAGCTACTGATGACCCAGCGTGAGCGGGACCGATTGGGGACGC
>VFZY01000267.1 GCA_016870915.1 Acidobacteriota bacterium
CGCCAACTCGAGTATCGGAGAAGCCTTCACGATGCCGCCGGTGATCTTCGAAGACAAAATCATCGCCGGACCCGCCGTCAGCGAGGCTGGGATTTCCGGCTGGGTGGGAGCCTTCCGCCTCACCGACGGCACGCCGCTGTGGCGGTTCAACACCGTACCAAAGGCGGGCGAGCCGGGATCCGAGACGTGGAAGAATCCGAACAACCTGGTGATCGGCGGAGGGGGCACCTGGACGCCCTACGCGCTCGATCAGGAGAAGGGCGAAGTGTTCGTTCCGGTGGCAAATCCGATTCCAGACTTTCAACCTCATCTCCGCGGGGGAGACAATCTCTACACGAACTCCGTGGTCGCGCTCAGTGCCCGCACAGGCAAACTGCTCTGGCATCGGCAGACCGTGCACCGGGATTCTCACGACTGGGATCTGACTCAGGCGGGCCCGCTTTATCAGGCCAACGTCGGCGGCAGAGATGTGAAGGTGGTGGTTTCCGCCGGCAAAGACGGTATGCTGCGTCCGATTGACCGGGAGACCAGGAATTATCTATACGAGACCCCGGTCACCACGGTGGAGAACGCGGATATCCCGGTCACGACGGAGGGCATCCATGCCTGTCCGGGTATTAAGGGTGGCGTCGCGTGGAATGGACCGGCGTACAATCCACTTGCGCGGATGCTCTACACTCCGGCGGCGGACGAGTGCGGCGTGTTCACCAGGGCCGCTGATGAGGACTTGGGCAAGCCGGGCGTGACGAACATCGGTGGCACGTTCCGGCGGGACGCGGAGCGAAGAGGCTGGATCACGGCGGTGGACTCGGTCTCCGGCGCGGTGCGGTGGCAGTACAGGTCGCCGGAACCGGTGTTGGCGGCCGTCACCACCACGTCGGGCGGTGTGGTGTTCGGAGGCGAACTGACTGGCCACTTCCTGACGCTGGATGCGAAAACGGGGAAGGTAGTGCATCGGTTTCAGACGGGTGGCCCGATCGGCGGAGGAATCGTTACCTATGAGGTGGACGGCAAGCAGCATGTAGCGGTGACCTCTGGCCGGCCGTCCGCGTTTTGGTCGTTGAAACACGTGGGATCGCCGACGGTCATGGTCTTTACGTTGCCCTCAGAAGCGGAGCCCTGATTTCCGGTTCAAGCACGAGCTGGGACGCCATGCCGGCATTGTGAGCGCCCACTCGCCCTGCCTGTGGAGTGGCACATGCGTCAATGGCTGGCTCCGGTCTTGCTTCAGGATGATAAGCCGGAAGCGGGCCGGCAAGCTCGCAAGTCGACTGTAGCGCCCGCCCAACGATCGGCTGAAGCGAACTTGAAAGCCAAGCGGAAGACCATCGTCGATGGTATTGCTCTGGCGGACCTGGCGGCCATTGCCAACAACCGCGTTCGCGCCTGCGATCGGGAGTTCGATCTGATCATCGCAGCCACTGGCGCCGGGGCGGGGTTGCCGCCGTGTCATCCTGGTAAGTGATCCATCTTTCGCATGTCACTCGTTCGTTTGAAGGGAAGCGGCAGGTTGTCGCCCTCAACGATGTTTCGCTTGAGATTGCGAAGGGAGAGATGGTGTCGCTGGTGGGCCCTTCCGGCTCCGGCAAGTCGACGCTGCTGAATCTGATCGGTGGCCTTGACCGGCCTTCGGCCGGGGAGATCAGTCTGGATGGCGCTCTGCTGTCATCGCTCAGCGACGATGCGCTCACGGCGGTGCGCCGCGACAAGATTGGCTTCATCTTTCAGTTCTTCAATCTGCTGCCGACGCTGACGTGTCTGGAGAATGTCTCGCTGCCGCTGCACCTGCGCGGCTGGGCGCGGGGGCGTGTCAAGGAGCGGGCCACGGAGCTGATCGGACTGGTGGGCCTTGCGTCGCGCATCGACCATCTGCCGGACGAGCTTTCCGGCGGTGAGCGCCAGCGGGTGGCGATTGCGCGGGCTCTCTCCGTGTATCCGCCGATACTGCTTGCCGATGAGCCCACGGGCAATCTGGATTCGAACACGGGGCGCGAGATTCTGGCACTCATTCAAGACGTGCACCGCCGCCTGGGATCGACGGTTCTCATCGTCACGCACGACCAGGGTGTGGCTGAGAGCTGCCCGCGTACGATCATGCTGCGGGACGGGCGCGTCGAGAAGGATGTCCGGCGATGATTCTGCTGCGGCTGATCAGTTGGCCCTACTTTCGGAAGCATCGCGTGCGGAGCGCGCTGACGACGCTTGGCATTGTGCTTGGCGTTGCGGTTTTCACGGGTATGCACACGGCCACACAGGCGGTGGTGGGGGCGTTCACGCGGACGGTGGAGCAGATCGCGGGAAAGGCTCAGCTTCAGATCACGGCGGGAGAGAGCGGATTCGCCGAGGATGTTCTGGAAAAGGTGCAGGGCCAGACCATGGTTGCGGTGGCGGTGCCGGTGATTGAGGCGGTGATGTCGAGCGGCGCCGGGCAGGGCAATCTTCTGGTGCTGGGCGTCGATATGACCGGCGACCGTTCCCTGCGCGATTACGACCTGGAAGCCGGCGGGGATGAGTTCATCGACGATCCGCTGGTGTTTCTGGCGCAGCCTGATTCGCTGATGATCACCCGCGAGTTCGCGGTGCGGAACAATCTGGCCGCGGGCAACCGGATCACCATGCACACCATGTCCGGTCCGCGGCAGTTCACCATCCGGGGCGTGATGAAGTCGAGCGGGATGAATCAGGCATTCGGGGGGAGCCTGGCGGTGATGGACATCTATGCCGCGCAACTGATGTTCGGACGCGGGCGGCGCTTCGACCGGATTGATCTTACGCTGCAAGCCGGGGTGGCGGTTGAGGACGGACGACGCGCGTTGGCGCAATTGCTGGGGCCGGGGTTTGAGGTGCAGCAGCCGGCGGCGCGCGGGCAGCAGTTTGAGTCCGTCTCCGCGGTGTTCGGCATGGTGGCCAACATCACCAGCCTGATGGCATTGTTCATCGGGCTGTTCATCATCTACAACACGTTCGCGGTGGCGGTTGCGCAGCGCCGCGCCGAGATCGGCATTCTGCGGGCGCTGGGGGCGACTGAACGCCAGATCCGGCGGCTGTTCCTGTTGGAGAGCGCGATGGCGGGCGTGATTGGTTCCTGTCTGGGCGCGCTGCTGGGCCTGGGCATGGCCCGGGGCATGGCGGCCGGGTTGAGCGATACGCTGGCGGAGCTTTATGGCATGGCCCAGAAGGCGACGACGGTGGAGGCGGATGCGGGGACGCTGGCGGTGGCGATTCTTCTGGGTGTGGGCACGAGTCTTATCGCGGGATGGATTCCGGCGCGGGCGGCCGCGCGGCTGAACCCGGTGCAGTCGCTTCAGAAGGGCAAGTTCCAGTTCCTGAGCGCAAGCGAGAGCCGCGCGCGCACGGTGGCGGGTTTGGCGGCGGCGGGAACGGCGCTGGTGCTCTACCTGGGCACACGGTCGACGCTGCCGTTCTACGCCGGGTACCTGTTGGCTGTGATCGCGGCATTGCTGCTGAGTCCGTCGCTTACGCTCTGGCTGGTGCGCGGGCTGCGACCGCTGCTGAAGCTGATGCGGCCGGTTGAGGGCGTGCTGGCCGCGGACTCGCTGATTCAATCGCCACGCCGCACCTCTGGGACGGTGGCGGCATTGATGCTTTCCGTGGGGCTGGTGGTCTCGATGGCGGGGATGACCAAGGCGAGCCTGATGCAGATTCACAAGTGGCTTGACCAGGCGATCAACGCCGACTTTTTCGTCACAACGTCGGAGAGCATTACGGCGCGGGGTTATCGATTTCCGGAGTCGCTGGAAGCGCGGCTCGGCGGTGTGGAGGGTGTTCGGGTTGTGCAGCCGGTGCGCACTGTGCGGCTGAACGTTGGCGGAGGTCCCGTGATGCTGGTGGTGGCCGACATGGCGAGTATTGCCCGCACCAGCATTCTCACCGCGACCGAAGGCAATGCGGCGGAGGCGTATCGCCGCACGGCCTCAGCAGAAGGCGTCATGATTTCCGACAACCTGGCCCAGATGCACGATTGGCACGTTGGCACGACGCTGGAACTGGCGGCGCCGTCCGGCCTGTTGCGCGTGCCGGTGGTGGGTGTGGTGGAGGATTTTTCCGATCAGCAGGGGTCGATTCTGATGGACCGCGCCGTGTACCGGAAGCACTGGAACGATTCGACGGTGAATCTTTTCCGTGTCTTCGTGCAACCGGGCGTTGCGAAGGCCGATGTGCGGGAGCGGATTCAGGCTGTGCTGGGGGCGGAGACGCGTCTGTTTGTGTTGAGTAACGCCGAGGTGCGGGCCTATGTGCTGAAGCTGACCGACCAGTGGTTCGGCATCACCTACATTCAATTGGCGGTGGCGGTGCTGGTGGCGATTCTGGGCATCGTGAACGCGCTGACGGTATCGATTTCCGACCGCCGGCGCGAGCTTGGCATCCTGCAAGCGGTGGGTGCGCTGCGGGGCCAGATCCGGCGGACGCTGTGGATGGAAGGCGCCACGGTGGCGTTGCTGGGTCTGTGCGCGGGCGGGCTGCTGGGCGCGGTGCAGCTTTACTATTCGCTGGAGGTGGGGCGGCGCGCGCTGGGCGGATTCCGGCTGAGCTATGAGTATCCGGTGGAGGCGGCGCTGACGCTGGTTCCGGTGTTTCTTGTGGCGGGCCTGGTCGCCTCCATGGGACCGGCTGAGGCGGCGGTGCGGGCTCCACTGACGGAAGCTCTTGAGTACGAATAGGATTTTTCATGCAGAACGTTCTACTGATTTTGGCCACGCTGCCGGCGATTGCACAGGATGCGCGCCAGATTGTTGAGGAGTCGCAGCGACGGTCGCGGGTGCAGTCGCAGCGGTATGAAGGCACGCTGCAGGTGCTGGATGGGAAGGGGAAGGTATCCGATAAACGATGGCTGTATCTTCGGATTGGCTCGGCGGGCGAGAGCAAGTCCGTGCTGCGCTTTACCGCTCCGGCGGAAGTGAAGGGCGTGGGCTTGTTGATTGTCAACCATCCGGACCGCGCATCGGATCAGTGGATGTGGACCCCGGCGCTCAATCGCGAGCGCCGCATTGCGCTGCAGGACCGCTCGACGCGATTCTTCGGGACCGACTTCAGTTTTGAGGATCTGGAAGAGCGCGATGTGAACCAGTTCGACTACAAGGTGGTGGGCGAGGAGATGGTGGATGGCGCGGCGTGCTGGAAGATGGAGTCGCGGCCGAAGGGCACGCGGAGTTCGCAGTACACGCATACGATGGCGTGGGTGAGCAAGGATCACTATGTGTTTCAACGGATGGAGGCGTACAAGGGTGTTGAGCTGGTGCGCACGATCCGGTATGGGGATGTGGCTCAGGTGCAGGGGATCTGGACGCCGCGGCTGATCGAGGTGACGGACGTGAAGCGGAAGTCGAAGACGGTGATGAAGCTGGACCGGCTGCAGTTCAACCTTCCGATGAAGGAGGATGACTTCACGATTCAGGCGTTGCGGCGTGATTCGTAGAGTGGGGGGGACGACGGACCCGCTGGGCGGCGCGGCCTCAACCGCCGGTGGCATGTGTTGTTTTCCGGGGCGGGGGCGCGCCCGGGCCTGCCCACACGGAGGCCATTCATAGGTTTGTTTCGGATCAGAGTTTCGAGACCACCAATGGCACTGTCTTGCTGGTCTACAGCCTGGTCCCGAAACTTTCCCTTTTGGGGACGGGCGCCGGCGAGTACGCGCAGTACGACGATGGAGCCCGTACCGGTCTAGTCTACCCAGCACTCGCGACGAACTGATCAGTTATCGTTCCCGGCTCCGTTCGGATGATCGACGATGACCCGAATCGCGGGAGCCGTTCAAGCTCTGGCTGAGGTTGTAGAATGGACAGCGTGCTTGGAGATTTGATGAAGGGTCTGATATCGTGGCGGTCAGCCCGTCCAGTGTGTGGCGAGTGCTCGGCCAGGCCGGCCTCTTGTCGAAATGGAACGGGAAGCCGTCGAAGAAGGGCACAGGCTTTGCGCAGCCGCTGGTCGCGCATGAGCACGGGCACATCGACGTCTCCTACCTCAACATCGGCGGGACGTTCTACTACCTGTGCGGCATCCTGGATGGCTTCAGCCGGTACATCGTGAACTGGGACATCCGGGAGTCGATGACCGAGGCCGACATCGAGATCATCTTACAGGGAGCCAGAGAGAAGTACGCGGAGGCGCGGCCCCGGATCATCTCCGACAACGGGCCGCAGTTCATCGCCAAGGACTTCAAGGAGTTCATTCGGGTCTCGGGCATGACGCACGTCAGAACCTCGCCGTACTATCCGCAATCGAATGGAAAAATCGAACGCTGGCACAAATCGCTGAAAGGAGAGTGCATCTGGCCGGGAACGCCGCTGTCGCTGGACGATGCCCGGCGTCTGGTGGAGGGCTACGTGGAGTATTACAACAACGTCCGCTTGAACAGCGCCATCGGCTACATCACGCCGAAGGACATGCTTGCCGGGCGTCAGGCTGAGATCCACGCCCAGCGAGATCGGAAGTTGGAGGAGGCGCGTACACAGCGCCAGGTTCGTCGCCAGAAGGCCGCGTGAAGAACGGCGAGCGCACGTTCATGTTCGCTGGTGAAGTGGATAACTTCCGAGTGGCCGACCATCTGGACAGAGGACCCGAACGTAGATCGGTGGGAGTGGCCTGTCAGCACCCCCTTCGAAGCACCTATCTACCCTGATCACCCGATGAGGTGTCGAAGACTATCGCCTCTAGGCCGTCCGCGATGCGGCCGACATCTGAAGCCGCGTTGCTCAGGACGATGAGACATACTTTCTCCTCTGGAAAGCCACGGATGATCGATGTAAAACCAGGCAGGGCCCCAGCATGCCCGAGACGGCGGCGACCGCCAACAGTTTGCGTGCGCCAACCATAGGCGTAGTCTTCTTTCGAGGGCGTGTACATTGCAGCGTACGACTCCTTCGATATCAGCCGGCCGGCTGCCAAGGCCAAGTGCCACCGCCACATGTCGTCGATCGTTGAGTACAAACTCCCCCCACCTTCAAACAGGCGCATGTTGAGGGCCGGCGCAATCTCGAGTCTTCCATTGGCGCGCCGGTACCCAATAGCCCCATTTGTCATCAACTCCGCAGCATCCCCAGTTTCGTTCATGCGCAACGGATCGAAGACCTCGCGTCGAAGAAACTCCTGGTAAGAGCTCCCCGACACCGTTTCGATCACTTGCGCCAGGATGAAGTACCCAAGCCCGCTGTAGTGGTACCTCTCGCCAGGCACTGACAACAACGGCTTCGTCGCAAATCGCGCGATCAATTCCGACGGAGTGCTTGGCCCCATCACTAGTCTCTCGAAGTCTGGCAAGTCCCAGGAATGCATCAGACCCGACGTGTGGGTCAGAAGTTGGTGAACCGTCAACGGTTGCCAATGTGGCGGAAGTGCAGGCAGATACTGCCCGATCGAGTCCTCCAACCGCAGCTTCCGGCGTTCCTGGAGAACGAGTACGGCCATCGCGGTTAATTGCTTGGACATCGAACCGATTCTGAACTTTGTCGTCGGACGGTTGGGGACAGCTTGCTCGATGTTAGCGAAGCCGTACCCCTGGCGATGAAGTATCTGCTGACCTCTTCCGACGAGCACTGCCCCGCTGAACCCTCTGTCCTGGGCCTGCCGGACCATGTAGGCCTGCAATCTCGATTCAGGCGATTGCGGCGGCGCGGACTTTGTCGAACAGGACAACAGCACAACGACGAGCAGAGGTATTTTCATGCGTTGCGCCACGAAGATTCGCCTTGTCGGATTGGACTTGTCCCCTTTTTTGAGACAAACGGTTAAGACTCAAAATCCAACGAATGGAGAATTGAGTCATGGGTCAAGTACGAAGGCGATTCAGCAAGGAGTTCAAGTTGGCGGCGGTGCGGCGGCTTG
>VFZY01000268.1 GCA_016870915.1 Acidobacteriota bacterium
CTGATTGGCTACACTCTGTCATAGGGGAAAGCCGCTCCTCTCTTCGCACAACTTTTACTAGAAAAATCAGTTATGCCAGAGAATGCGGCTTTCCGCTACACTTCCCGTGAGAAAAACGGGCTAAGCTAAGTCACTCTACCAACCCATGGCGAGTTGGATGAAGGTGCGGACCGGAAGACCCGTGGGACCCTTCGCCAGGTAGGGTTTGGCCTCGTCGAGCCAGGCGGTGCCGGCGATGTCGAGGTGGACCCAGGGGGTCTCTTCGGCGAAGGCTTCCAGGAACTTGGCGGCGGTGATGGACCCGGCTCCCCGGGTGCCGATGTTGGGGAGGTCGGCGAAGGGGGTCTTGAGCATGTCCTTGTACTCGTCGTCCATGGGCATCCGCCACATCTTTTCACCGGTGGCGGCGGCTGCGCCGAGGACCCGGTTGGCCAGATCGTCGTTGTTGGCGAACAGTCCCGCGTTCACTCCCCCCAACGCGATCACGATGGCTCCGGTGAGGGTGGCGGCGTCCACCAGGTGGGTGGCGCCTTCCCGGCGGGCGTAGGTCATGGCGTCGTTCAGAATGAGGCGGCCTTCGGCGTCGGTGTTCAACACCTCAATCGTCTTGCCGCTGAGCGAGGTGACGATGTCGCCGGGGCGCTGGGCTCGTGAGCCGGGCATGTTCTCAACGGTGGGCACGTAGGCCGTCACCGGGATGGCCGGCTTCAGCGCCGCGATGGCTTGCATGGCGCCGAGCACGGCCGCGCCGCCGGCCATGTCGTACTTCATCTTCTCCATGCTCTCGGCGGGCTTGATGGAGATGCCGCCGGTGTCGAAGGTGACGCCCTTGCCGATGAGCGCCAAGTGCGCATTGGAGGGCGCCGCCTGCGCCGGCCGGTAGCGGACGATGATGAACGCCGGGGGCTCGGCGCTGCCCTGGGAGACGCCTAGCAGGGAACCCATGCCCAATTGGCGCATGCGGTCCCGGTCGAGCACCTCGCATTCCAGGCCCGCCGCGGCGGCCATCGCCTGGCCGCGGGCGGCGAGCACGGTGGGCGTCAGCAGGTTGCCGGGTTCATTCACCAGGTCTCGAGCGAAGTTCTGGCCGTGGCCGATATGGACGCCCCGGTCAAAGGCAGCGCGGGCGTCCTCGGGGGCGCAGACCGTGAACGATTCAAGCGAGCCCAGCCCTTCCTTCTTCGACTTGAGCCGGTCCGGCTCGAAGTTTCCGAGGATCGCGCCTTCAATGGCAGCGCCGGCGTCATGACCGGCATCGAGCGCGAGGGCGATGGAGGAGACCGACTTTTCCTTCAACTTGCGCACCACTGCGCCCACCAGATTCCGGAGCTTGGCCGGCGTGAACTTGTCCGCGGGACCGGTGCCGGCCAGCACCACACGGCGGGCGGCGACACCCTCGGGCCGGTGCAGGATGGCGAGGTCGTACAGTTTGCCGGTGAACTCCTTGGACTCATGGAGTTCGGCGCGCCAGGCGGCGGCGGCCGGCGGCAGTAAGGGGGAGGCAGGCCCTTCCGCGTCCAGGATGACGAGCGCCGCGGCATCGAGGGCGGCGGGCGCTGAAGAAACGAACCCAGTTTTCATAACTCTCCTATAATGAATAGGTTAAGACCTAGTCTGGCGGCCGATGGCGGCTTTAGCCTCGGCCTTCTGTTCACGCTCGCGCTCCGAGGCCCGCTTATCGTGCAGCTTCTTGCCTTTGGCAACGGCGATCTCAATCTTGACCCGCCCGTCCTTGAGGTAGAGCTTCGTCGGGACGAGGGTGAGGCCTTTTTCCCGGGTCTTCTCCAGGAGCTTGAAGATTTCGGCTTTGTGGAGCAGGAGCTTGCGTTGCCGGACCGTTTCGTGATTCATCCGGTTGCCGTGGTCGTAATGGCTGATGTGGGCGTTGTAAAGCCAGGCTTCGTTGCCGGAGATGTCGGCGTAGGCGTCCTGTAGCTGCACCTTGCCGGCCCGGGCGGCCTTCACTTCGGTGCCGGCGAGCACAAGGCCGGCCTCATAGCGTTCCAGGAAGAAGTACTCGTGCCCGGCGCGGCGGTTGTCGGCAAGAATCTTGATGCCGGCCTCGGTTTTCATTCGATATCCACGGATCGGCCGGGTGAAGCGTCATCTACAGTAGGCGGCGCACCGGCGGACAACCCCAGTCTAGCACGGTGACGAGCCCGATGCGTTGGAATAACATGCTTAGTCTCAACAAGTTAGGAATGGTGATGGCCATCGGGTTGGCGATCGGCTGGATGGCGGAGGCCAAGAACCGGAAGGCGGACAAGCTTTTCCAGGACGGGCAGGCGGCGGCGGCCAAGAGCGACTTTGAGAAGGCGCTGACGCTGTTCGAGCAGGCGTTGGCCGAGGATCCGCGGAACACCGAGTACCAGCTCAACACCCGTCGCATGCGGTTCCAGGCGGGCCAGCAGTTGGTGGACCGCGGCCAGAAGGTGCGCCAGCAGGGGAAGCTGGACGAAGCGCTGGTGCTGTTCCAGAAGGCGTATGCGATTGACCCCTCGTCCTCGATTGCCGAGCAGGAAGTGCGCCGCACCTACCAGATGATCCAGCGGCAGAAGGACGGCGGCGCCGAGCAAAAAGAGGACATCGGTCTGACTCCGGCCCAGGCCGCGCGAAAGACGATGGAGGACCGCAACGCAAAGATGCTGGAGGCGCCGGAACTGAAGCCGATTCAGGGGCAGATCCAGAATCTGAAGATGACCAACCAGAGCGCGAAGGTGCTGTTCGAAACGGTGTCGAAGCTGGCGGGCATCAACGTGCTGTTTGACACCGAGTTCGTGGCCCAGAACCAGGGCCGGAACTTTTCCCTGGACCTGACGAATTCCACGCTGGTGGAGGCGCTGGATTACGTGGCGCTTCTGACCAAGTCCTACTGGAAGCCGCTGGCAACGAACGCGATTTTTGTCACTCTGGACAACGTAACGAAGCGGCGCGATTACGAAGAGCAGGTGGTGAAGGTGTTCTACCTGCAAAACGTCACATCGCCGCAGGAACTGCAGGAGATTGCCACCGCGGTACGCAGCGTCACCGATATTCGCCGGCTGCTCACCTACAACGCCCAGATGGCGATCATGGCCCGCGGCTCAGCCGATCAGATTGCGCTGGCGCAGAAGCTGATCCTGGACCTGGACAAGCCGAAGAGCGAAGTGATCATCGATGTGGTGGTTTTGGAAGCCAACCGCACGAAGACGCGTGACCTGGCGGCAACCATTGCCAGCGCGGCGCGGGCGGGATTGAACACCAATGTCCAGTTCACGCCCCGGAACCCCGTGCTGCTGAACGGCAATAATAATAACAATAATAATAATAATAACAACAATAACAACAACAATAACAATAACAACAATGGCGGCTTCAACCCGTTTGGCGGGTTCGGCGGATTCGGCGGCTTTGGAGGATTCGGCGGGTTCGGCGGGTTCGGCGGAACGGGCCAGCAGCAACAGAACCCTTTGATCTCCTTGGCACAGATTGGCCGGATCGCCTCGAATGATTTCTCCATTACTCTGCCGGGCGGTATGATTCAGGCCCTGTTGCAGGACCGCACCACGCGAGTGCTGCAGAATCCTCAATTGCGTACGGTGGACAGCCAGAAAGCGACGCTCAAGATTGGCGACCGCTACCCCTATGCAACGGGCAGCTTTCAGCCGGGCGGCTTTGGCGGCGTGGGTGTGAACCCGCTGGTGAGCACGCAGTTCCAGTTCGCCGAGGTGGGTGTCAACGTGGATATCACACCCAAGATCCACAGCGCGGATGAGATTTCGATGCACGTGGAGCTTGAGGTTTCGAACATTCGCGATAACGTGGACATCGGCGGGCTGCGGCAGCCCGTCATCGGGCAGCGGAAGATCCTGCAGGACATTCGCATCCGTGAAGGTGAGGCGAGCATCATCGGCGGCCTCAGCACGCTGAACAACTCGCGCAATATGAATGGCATTCCGGGGTTGGCGGGGGTCCCTGTGCTGGGCCGGCTGTTCTCAAGCGAGAGCACGGACCAGAGCACAGCCGAACTGCTGATCGTCTTCATTCCGCACATTGTGCGCGCACCGGATGTGAATGACGTGAATATGCGGGGCATCGCCGCCGGAAACGACCAGGTGATCAAGATCAACTACGCACCGGGCGGGGAGGCGATGAAGCCCGCCCCGGCCGCGCCCCAGTTGGTTCCGGCTCAGCCCGCGCCGGCACAGGGTGTGAAGCCGGTTGTCGGCGCCCCGGTGATTGGCGGCCCGCAGCTTGGCATTCCAGGCGCGGCGCCCACGCCCAGCGGGCCGATTGTGGCGCGATTGCAGTTCAGCAGCCCTTCGATGGCGGTGAGCCTGGCGTCGCCCGTGGTGGTGACTTTGGCGGCCAATGGCGTAGTGGACCTCTTTAGCGCACCGCTGCGGTTCAAGTACGACAGGAACGTGCTGACGCTGGTGGAGGCAACGCCGGGTACGCTGATGGGGATCGATGGGGAGAAGACGGAATTCCGTGTGGATGCGGCGGCCGGGTCCGTGCACTTGAGCCGTTTGCCGGGCGTGAAGGGGGTCACCGGATCCGGCGGATTGGTGACGCTTCGGTTCCTGGCGTCGGGGAAGGGCTCGACTACGGTGACCATTGACGACGCGCCGCTCAAGAACTCGCAGTTGGTTGAGATTCCGGCGCAGCGTTCGGAAGTGGCCGTGACCGTGAACTGAGGCTCGGGCGATGCGGCGGCGTTTGAGGTTCGGCAATGAGCGCGGGCTGACCCTGGTGGAGCTGATTGTGGCGTTCACGATCATGGCTCTGCTGACAGCGATGTCAGTGCCGTTGACGCGCTACAAGATCCGGCGGGAACGGGAACGCGAGTTGCGGTTCGCGCTGCGGGAGATTCGGGGCGCGATCGACAAGTACAAGGATCTGGCGGATTCCGGACAGTTGGGACCGATCAAGCTGGGCACGGAGGGCTGGCCGGAAAAGCTCGACACTCTGGTGGAGGGTGTGAAGGTCCAGGGTGCGCAGGAGAAGCGGATCCGGCTGCTGCGGCGGCTGCCGAAGGACCCGATGACGAACACGTTCGAATGGGGTCTGCGCAGTTCGCAGGATGACCCGAAGTCGAACAGTTGGGGCAGCCAGAACGTGTTCGACGTCTATACAAAGTCGACCGAGAAGGCGTTGGACGGAACGCCGTACTCGGAATGGTGAGGTGCGCGATGAGACGGAGGCGGGGCTTCACGCTGGTGGAGCTGATGATTGTGCTCACGGTGGTGAGCATTCTGGTGTCAATCGCTGTGCCGATGTACCAGAAGTCGATTGTGCGCGCCAAGGAGAGTGTGCTGCGGAACAACCTGTTCACGCTGCGGACGCTGATCGATGAGTACACCTACGACAAGCAGAAGGCGCCGCAATCGCTGCAGGATCTGGTGAGCGCCGGGTATCTGCGGCAGGTGCCGGTGGATCCGATGACGGGTCAGGACAGTACGTGGAAAGTGATCATGGAAGACGCGCTGGCCAGTGTGAACCAGACGGAGCCGGGGATTTTCGATGTGCGCAGCGGAAGCGACAAACGGTCGCTTGAGGGCACGCAGTATTCGGAGTGGTGAGGGGCGTGGCGCCGCCGGACGCGTTGGTCATGGCAAAGGGATCGGGTTCTGCTGGCGGCCGGTCCTGGTATCGACCGGAAAGATCGCCATGGCATCGGTGTCTAGAATGAACAACGTCGAGCCGATGATGGCAAGCCCTTCGGGATCACCGAAGCCTTTGGCCTTGAGAAAGCGGTGGTTGGTGCCGACGAAGTGGTTCCAGCGCACGTTGATCGGGACGCGAGGGTACTGAGGCACGGGCAGCTTGAAGACTGAATCGCGATGCTCGTCGGCGACGAACAGGGACTGTGTACCCGGATCGAAAGCAAGCGCCCGCGGATCGGAAAGCGGAGCGTCGTCGGCAAACGCGAGTGGAGCACGAAGCGGCCTTGATGGCGTGGCGAGGCCGAAGAAAAAAACGCGGCCGGTCTGGGCCGCGGCCGCAAACAGCCTTTGTCCGGACCCATCCAGCGCCAATGCCGTGATCCGGCCCCGGATGCTCGCCGTAAGAAATGAGCCGGCGGCCCGGTGCTCAAAGATCTCACCCCGTCCTGAGGCGATGAAAAGGCGGTCGCGTCGCCGGTCCCAGACCATCCCGGTTGGTGGCGCCGCAAGTCCGAACGGCCGGGCGGAGAGATCGACAACCGGATTGCCGGTGTGGGAACCGTCAGGATTGTACTCGTCCAGAAGAATGCGTCCGCCGGGAAGCCGGAGCGAGACCCAGATTGATTTTCCGCCCGGGCGGTCGGCGACGGCGGCCGCGCCCGCGGTGGCGCCGGGGGCGAAGGAGATTAGGTTCCGCACACTCGGTGGCGTGCCTGGCATGATCAGGTCCACGCCGTGATCCGACACAACCAACAACGTATTGTTGAGAACAAGAAGCTGCCGGGGCCTTGAGCCCTGCGCCCCGTCAAGACTTTGTCCTGTCAGGATGAGCACGAGGAGAAAGATGGAGTTCAGGCTGGCGGTTTGTACGCGTCCGAGGATGGCCGCGATCCACTGGACCGCGAAATCGAAGCCGCGCCAACCGATGAAGCCGCCGAACAGGAACGCCGGAACGGTTTGATCCAGGCGCAACTGGTGGTCGAGGATACCTACCGAGCTCCGCATGAGTATCAGCAGTGCCCAAAGAATGACCGCCGACAACAGGGTGCCCGCAGTAGCTCTCAGCCAGCCGGTATGGTCGCGCTTGGATCGGGTAAAAAACGCACGGAACGGGCCGATGCTCGCCCCAGCGACAACGCCGCCCGCAACGAATACGAGCAGCAGGTACCAGGGAACCTCAATGCTGAAGGCGATGGGGAGGGCTTTTTCGAAGACCGGTCCGCCTTTCGCCAACTGGTAGCGGACAATGGCGCGCGCGGTGCTTTCGCGCGGCGGGTCCAGAGGGTGCCCGATGGTTTTCGTCACGCGCGAGATTGGAACTTCGGCCTTGAAGCGGACGTCGACGGGATTGTTGCGCTTGAGGTCCTCGCCATGTTCGGCGCCGCCGGCACCTTCCGCCAGACCGTTGTCGTCCTTCCAATCGAAGCCGACGAGCTTGGCGTGCTCTGAAGGATGATGCCATGAGAGCGTCAGGGTACAGGCGTGTGTTTCGCCAATCGTGAGACGGCACTTGCCGGGGGTGTTCTGAAGGCTGGAGTCCGCGCCGGGCCCTTCGATGAAGATGGCTAGCCGAGTTCGTTCCTTGGGCCCCGAAGCGCCTCCGGCCTGAACTTCCGCGCTGGCGACAATGGGTTGGCCATGGGTGGTGGAGACACTGAGTTCAGCACTCCAACACTGGTAGGCCCCAGTCGCGACTTCAAGCAGATGAAAGAATCTGGGTTGGCCGTCCTCCACGCCCCTTCCCGAAGTCGATATGCGGAAGCGGGATGTGACTGCGCAGTCATGGCCAACGGGGCAGGCCCCGGCGAGCCCTTCCGGCTGCGTGCACTGTTCCGGTTGAAGCTTTTGGAATGCGGCCTCCGTTTTGTTGAAATGCGCGGGGCCGAGTTGAAGCCGGAGGCCGGCGGCCGGCGCCAGGAAAGGAAGTAACATCGAAACGATGGCCGCGCGCTGCCAATAGTGGTTCAACATAGAAGTGATCATAGAAAGCCGGCGGGGATGTGTCAATCTGCCGGGGCCCGTCAAGCCAAATAAGCAGGTAACCGAAATTTTCCAAGCCGGGGTCGTTGTGCCAGCTAAAAAAGTAACCGTAGGCGCTGGCGTTGTGGTTCCTTTCGTAGAGTGAGAACGATTCCCTGGGGGT
>VFZY01000269.1 GCA_016870915.1 Acidobacteriota bacterium
TTGGGCAACCACGCCAGGCGCGACCCCGGCGTGGCTATGCGAACATACCATGGGGTCCCGAAACGGATTCCCAAAACCGGAACTTTCTACTTGGCCGGGAATAGGAACTTTCTACTTGGCTCCGACAGCGGTGGGCAACCGCCGGAAGTTCGCCGCGTCTCCTACAGGCGGACGATATTGCCGGCGGTGTAGCGCTTGAGCGCGTTCCGGGTGTCGACGATCACTTTGGCGCGTTCCACCACGGTGCGGTAGTCGAACCCCGTGTGATCGGTGATGATGACGACGCAATCGGCGGCTTCGGCCAGTTCCACCGGGTCCTGCGATTCCAGTGCCCCGCCGCCTTCCACCCGGAGTGAAGGCACGAACGGGTCAGAGTAGCTGACGCGGGCGCCTTTTTGCAGCAACAGGTGGAGGATGTCGAGCGCCGGCGATTCGCGTACATCGTCGATATCGCGCTTGTACGCCACACCCAGCACATGCACATGCGATCCCTTGAGGGCCTTGGTCTGATCGTTCAGGGCGTTCTGCACCTTTTCGACGACGAAATGGGGCATCTGACCGTTGATGTAACCAGCCAATTCGATGAAGCGTGCCTCGATGCCGCTCTGCTTGCTCTTCCAGGAGAGGTAGAACGGGTCCACGGGGATGCAGTGCCCGCCCAAGCCCGGGCCGGGGTAGAACGGCATGAAGCCGAACGGCTTGGTGGCCGCTGCCTCGATGACTTCCCAGACATTGATGCCCATGCGGCCGCACATCAGGGCCATTTCGTTGACCAGCCCGATATTGATCATGCGGAAGGTGTTCTCAAGCAGCTTCACCATTTCGGCGACGCGTGTCCCTTCCACGGGAACGACGGTTTCGAGCGCCTGGGAGTAGAAATGCTTGCCTAGGGCGGTGCAGGCCGGGGTGATGCCGCCCACAACTTTGGGGATGTTGTAGGTCTGGAACTTCGGGTTTCCGGGGTCGACGCGCTCCGGCGAGAAGCACAGGAAGAAGTCCTCACCCACCTTCAGCCCGTCGCGCTCAAGCATGGGCAGGACCAGTTCATCCGTGGTGCCGGGATACGTGGTGGACTCAAGAATGGTGAGCGTGCCGGCATGGATGTACTGGGCGATCTCCTGGCAGGCGGACACGATGTAGCTCATGTCCGGGTCCTTCGTCTTGCGCAGGGGCGTGGGAACGCAGATGTTGATGGTGTCGAGCTCTGAGATCACCGAAAAATCGGTGGTGGCGTTGAGGCGCCCGGCCTTGACCAGCGGCTCCATCACCGAGGTGGGGACATCCTGGATGTAGGATTCGCCCCGGTTGATCGAATCCACCTTGGACTGCTGCAGGTCGATTCCGGTGACGTGATAGCCCACGCGGGCGAACTCGACGGCGAGGGGCAGGCCCACATAGCCCAGCCCGACCACGCCGACGCGCGCGGTGCGATTGGCGATCTTCTCCCGCAGGCGCTCCGCCGCGTTCTGGGACCCGCTGTTTCCGTCTGTCTCTTCCATTGTGTTCACGGGGTTATCCATCAGTGCAGAATTCATCCTCATCCCTCAACCGAAGTAAAAGTGGCCGCGCGCGGTGATCTCCGCTGGTCCCGTGAGGTGAATATCGGCATGCTCACCCCCGGTCTCCTCCCAGCGCAGTTCGAGCGGGCCAGCCAGAGTCCGGACCGTGACCGGTGATGCCGCGGTTCCCCGCCGCACCAGACCGCGGGCCGCGGCGGCGGCCGCCGCGCCAGTCGAGCCGGTTCCGGAACTGAATGTAAAGCCTACGCCGCGTTCGAAAAACCGCACGTCGATAGTCACATCGTCCAATTTCCGCACGAACGATACATTACTTCGCTTCGGAAAGAGGGGATGGGTTTCGATGGCCCGGCCGGCGGATTTCCAGTCGAAATCGAAATCGGATACGATCACGGCGCACTGAGGGTTGCCGACGTCGAGGATGGTGACATCCCAGTCCTGGCCAGCGGCGTTGAGGGTGTACCGCAGGCAGCCTTCCGGAATGCGGGCCGGACCCATGTTCATTTCAAACCAGTGCTCATGGCCATGGCGCGAGATGGGCCGCAGGTGCTTGGGGCCGGCGCCAGTGGCGATGATGAGATCGCCCGCCGAGGCGCCTTCTTCCACCAGAAACGCCGCGGCGCAGCGGGTGCCGTTGCCGGAGATCTCCACTTCGCCGCCGTCGCAGTTGAACAGCCGGATGGAGCCGCTGGCGCCCCCCTGGGCCCGGCCCACCAGCAGCCAGCCGTCCGCGCCGATGCCGGTATTGCGGTCGCAGATCGCTTCCGCCAACCGGTTGAGGCCGTCAGCGGGGGCCTCATGCGACCACGTGAGAAGGAAATCGTTGCGCGCGCCGTGCGCCTTGGTAAAGGGGATTTTCATGGTTGCCGGCGGTAAATCCGGAGAGCCGGCGCGTGCGCCACCTCTATTATTTTCACACAGCGGTACACGGGCTTCCGGGGATTGGCGTGGCGTGGCAGGCTTTCCATCATGGCCGCCGTGGGCGTTCCATCCTGCGCCACCACCCATTCTTCGAACAGAAACAGATCCGGACGGGCGAGGGCCGCGTCCCAGGCCGGGTGATTGCCGTCGTGCAGGACGTTGCGCAGGGGAATCCGCGCCCGGCAGAAGATGCCGCTCACGTCGCTAAACGGCGCCAGAATGCCCTCGCCCGGCCGGTGGTGGGCGGTGAGATAGAGGGCCGCCTGCTCCGTCCAGTCGTGACGCGCGATGGAGTTCACCTGTCCTTCCTTCCACACCACCCAGTTGGCGGCCCTGGGATAAAGCAGCCAGGGCGCCACGGCCGCCCCAACCGTCAGTACCGCCGCCGCGGTTCGCAAACGAAGGGGTGCAACGGCTACGAGCGCCCCGGCTCCCAATACAAGAAGCGGATAGAGGGCCAGCCCATACCTCGTGTTGTAGTAGGCCTCCGGCCAGAGTCCCGGAACATGGATCTCCGCGCCGGTGCCATGCAGGCTCAACACGTAGAACACGGCGGGCGACGCCAGAAGCACCACAGGCCAAACCGCCCGCTTGAACAGCGCCACCAGAGCACCCGCGGCGCCCAGGGCCACCAGGGGCACCCCGGCCGACAGCCGGACCGTCGCCGCGAAGTACTTCCATGCCATGGCCCAGTTGCCTTGTCCCGGAAACGGCGCGGAGCCTGGGGGGTGGCTGCGGTCATAGATGGCCCTGGCGCTCCAGGGTCCACGGTAGAACTCCAGGGGGTCGCCGAAGAAGTAGGCGTTGTGCAGGAGCCACCAGAGGGGTGCGGCGGCGGCGATCACAAGATAGAGCGCGGTATGGCGTACCCGCCGTGGGCCTCCGGCGGCCAGGAAGTAGAGGGCCACCAGTGGAATGGGGAACCAGCCGTCATAGCGGGTCATGGAGCCGGCCATGCTCGCGACGCCCGCCAGGGCAACCCAGCCCCCATGGTGCGACTCCCGCCAGCGGACGCAGGCATAGAGTAGCGTGGCAACGGAGGCCAGCATCAGCGGCTCCGTCATGGGGGTGGCCTGGAGATAAAGCAGGTTCGGATTGAACGCGAAGACGAGTGCCGCGGCCACACCGGCAGGGGTGGCATCGAACAGCCGGCGCGCGGCACCGAACCACAGCAGGCCGGCCAGAAGAAAGCACAGGCCGCCCGGGATGGCCCCCGCCAAGCCCGTGGCCCAGAGCGAGTCCTGGCTGGCGAAGGGCGCCATCAGGAAGTGGGGCAGCGGCAGCCAGACGGTGCCGATCTGCTCGGCATTCGGAGTGCGGTTGTCGATCAGGCGCCTGGCGATGTTCACGTGCGCCTGGGCGTCGCCATAGCGCAGGAGTTCATCGCGGCTATGGAAGAACCACGTGGCGAGTGAGGCGGTGGCTGCCAGTGCCAGGCCGGTCAGAAAGCCGGCCCTCGCGCTAGAACTCCGTGAACGAGCGGAATTCTTCGAAGCGCGCATCGATGTCCTGGCGCGTGAGGGTTCTAAAGCGTTCCACGCCGAACCGCTCGCAGCAAAAACTCCCCATGACGGAACCGTAGATCACGGCGCGGTGCAATTCCTTGCGGTCCACTGCGCCGTTCAGATCGAAGCCCCGTTCGGCCAGGTAGCCGACGAAGCCTCCGGCAAAGCAGTCACCGGCGCCGGTGGGGTCAAATACCCGTTCCAGCAGATAGCCGGGCACCGCGAAGTGCTGATCGTGGCGGAAGAGCAACGCGCCGTACTCGCCGCGCTTGATCACCACCGTGGACGGTCCCATGTCCATGATCTTTCGCGCCGCGAACTTGAGGTTGCTTTCGCCCGAAAGCATCCGTGCTTCGCCGTCGTTGATCAGCAGGAAGTCCCAGTCGCGAATGGTTTTGAGAAGTTCTTCGCGGGTGTGCTCAATCCACAGGTTCATGGTGTCGCCACCGGCCAGACGCGTCCCAGGCATCTGGCGGCGGACGTCGCCCTGCAGGGTGGGCTGAATGTTACCCAATAAGAGGTACGGCTGCGACTTGTAGTGCTCCGGCAGCTTGGGGGCGAAATCGGCGAAGACGTTGAGATCGGTCCGGAGCGTGGTCCGGTCATTCATGTCCTGGGAGTAGACGCCCTGCCAGAAGAAGGTCTTACCGCCTGGAATACGCTCCAGCCCTTCCAGGTCGATGCCGCGGCCGGCCAGAAGACCGTAGTCCTCCTGGGCGAAGTCGTCACCGACCACTGCCACGATCTTGACGTGGGTGAAATAACTGGCCGCCAGCGAAATATAGGTACAGGCGCCACCGAGCATCCGCTCAACCTTGCCATGCGGGGTTTCCACACCGTCATAGGCAACCGATCCGACCACGACAACTGACATGTTTCTCCTATTGTACCGGAGGTGGCACGAGGACCTCCGCGCATTCAATAAGAAATGCCGCGCAAGGCTACGGGGCTGCTGTTGTCAACCGGTGCGACTCCGAGGCCCGGCGGTCACTGCCCAGCGCCAGCGATTCGAAAAACGCGCTCTCGGGGGAACGGCTGGACTCGCCCGCGTCTCCGGACGCCACCTCGTGCTCCATCCAGTTGGAAAGAGGGATGTTACGGAAGAATAGCCGCTGCTGCAGCATCAGCGTCCGCCGAGCGTTGGCGCCGGCCTTGACATAGTGCCGTTCCTCCACGCGGATATCGTTTAAAAAGTCCTCGAACGCCTTGCGGCGCACGGTCTCCTCCGTTGCTTTGAGCTTGTCGTCCAACGTTTTCTGGTGGAACTCCACCATCGTGCGGGCTTCGGCGGCCTGCTCCCGTTCCTTGCCAACCGCCACTTCGAGGCGGGCGGACATGATGAGATAGACCAGAATCGCGGTCCCGGCCGCGACGCACACGGGTAGAAGAATCCAGAGAGTTGCCTCCACGGACATGATGTTGCCTCCTGCGGAAACCATCGGTCTCCCAAGGCCGCTTCGATAGGGCGGCCCGGATTCGCTACAGTCAAGAGATACGGATGAGCGTGGTTGAAGAACAGCCGGCGCCCGCCTGGGACCTGCGGGACTTGGCGGTGATCGCGGGTCTCTACCTGCCGGCGCTGGTCCTGGGAACGCTGGTCTGGCTCTGGGCTCCATCCAAGGTTGTGCGGCTGGTGGCTGCGCAACTCACGGCGTGGGCGGTCTGGTTGTTCGCCGCGGGTGCTCTGCTGCGGATGCGGTGCGGGCTTGGCTTGCTGGAAGCCGCCCGGGCGAAGCTGCCTGTGGCCCGGCTGGGACTCTGGACGGCTCTTGGGCCCGTGATGGCGGGTGTGTTCCTGGCCGCGGCGTGGCTGATGGACATGCCGAGGATCGAAACGCCGATGCGGGATCTGCTTGCCGAACCGGGCGGCTTCTGGCTGCTGGCGTTCGCCGGCTCCACGGCCGGGCCCTGGTGTGAAGAGATCGCGTTTCGGGGGCTGGTGCAGCCGGTGCTGGCGGCCCGGTTGGGCACGGCGCTGGGCATTGCCGCCACCTCACTGCCGTTCGCGCTGATGCATGGGCCGGAGTATGCGTGGTCCTGGCGGCATCTGGCGCTTCTGGTGGCGGTGAGCGCGAGTTTTGGGGTGGTGCGTGCCGCCTCCGGGTCCACGCTGGCAAGCGCGGCGGCCCACGCAGGCTACAACACCACGCAGTTCGTCTTACTTTATCTGGCGGGAGAAGCAGTTTAGGACATCATGGTTGAAACAATCTACTGGTCTGACGCCGGGGTGGTCATGATTGACCAGACCCGGCTGCCTCGCGAGCAGGTCTTTGTCACCTGCAAGGATTATCGGGAGGTGGCGGAGGCCATCCGCTCCATGGTTATTCGCGGCGCGCCGGCCATCGGCGTGGCGGCCGCCATGGGCGTGGCGATTGGCGTTCTGCATGCCGATCCAGGGAACCTCGACGCGGACGTGGAGACCATCTGCGCGACGCTGGCCGCCACACGGCCCACCGCCGTGAACCTCTTCTGGGCCATCGACCGGATGCGCAACCTCTACCGGAGCCTTGTCGGCCAGCCGGTGGAAGCGATACGCCAGCGCCTCATCGCTGAGGCGCAGCAGGTGCGCCTGGAAGACATCGCCATCAACCGGGCCATCGGATCGCACGGCGCGCCTCTGGTCCCCGATGGACGAACGGTCCTCACCCACTGCAATGCCGGCGCTCTGGCGACGGCCGGTTACGGCACGGCGTTGGGCGTGATCCGGGCGGCGGTTGAGGCCGGCAAATCAATCGATGTCTTCGCCGATGAGACCAGGCCCTTCCTGCAAGGGGCCCGGCTCACGGTGTGGGAGCTGGATCAGGATGGCATTCCGGCAACACTCATCACCGACAACATGGCCGGCCACTTCATGAAGGCGGGCCGCATCGGTTGCGTGGTGGTGGGGGCTGACCGGATCGCGGCCAACGGCGATGTGGCCAACAAGATCGGCACCTATTCCGTGGCCGTGCTGGCCAAGGAGAATGGCATTCCGTTCTACGTCGCGGCGCCGGTTTCGACGCTTGATCTCACGCTCGCCACCGGCGCCGCGATTCCCATTGAGGAACGCGCTGCCGCCGAGGTGACTCACGTCTTTGGCCAGCCCGTCGCCCCGGAAGGGATTCGCGTGGCGAACCCGGCCTTCGACGTGACGCCCAACCGCTATGTCACCGCCATCATCACCGAGAAGGGCGTGGCGCGTGCTCCGTATGTGGAGAGCCTTCAGGCGATGGTGAAGTAGCGTCGCCAGCGAACTGGCATCTCGGGCAGGAAAGTCGAATTGCTTTGATTTGAAGTGCTCGGTGGTCGTCGACACCTTTAACCTGGATCAATCCGCCAGCGCAGCCAAAGTCAGAGGAGAAAGTCACTAGCCCGCTTTTCTCACGGCATCTGATCGCAGCCCAAACTGACGCCGCGGACAAGCTCGAAATGACTCGTGCGGATCCTCCGCGGGTGTCTCGGTCAGAAATTTGCGGCAAAATGGCTGCCGCATACCGTCGCTCCGAGCACCCGAAGGGTGAAAATGGGCCGTCCATACGCGCTTCTCCGGTCCGCTGCAAAAATGCGGAATGAATAAGTCCGGTGTTTGCTTCACGCAGTTTTTTCAGCAGCGCAGGTTCGCGTGAACTTGCGCAAACTGGGCCTGCCAGGGGTAGCTCGTCGCCAGTGACAAAACGATCCGGCGCACACTGACA
>VFZY01000270.1 GCA_016870915.1 Acidobacteriota bacterium
ACGCCCGCTACTACTGGCTGATGTTGGCTGAGAGCCATCTGACGCGCCGGCTGTTCGGGAGCATGGTGCGGCGGATCGAGGCGCTGCCGGCGGGGTGAAGATCGGCCCGGAGAGGTGGAAATCTTGATTTACAGACCTCACTCCACTGGCAGCCAGCGTTCCCAGAAACTCAGCGGTGAACAGCGGGTCGCGGTCGTGAATCAGGTATCGCTTCCCCATCAAGAACCCGGCCCCATCATCACAGAGGTTGCGCGCGACCTGCCCCATCCAGATCCCATCCGCATTCGTTGCGATACCCGCGATCTCAACGCGCCGTGTCGAGATGTCGATCAGAAAGAGCACCAGAAACCTCGTCAGGCCCGACCGCGTCCACACCTCAATGGTAAAGAAGTCCGCTGCTACGATCACCTCCCAGTGTCGGCTCAAGAACTCCTTCCATGTCGTCTTTCGGTTGCGCTCCGGCGCGGGGTCCAAGCCGTGCTCCTTGAGAATGCTGGCGATGGTGCCCCGGGCGACCTCGGGGCCCAGATTGGCGAGTGCACCCTGGATCCGCCGATAGCCCCAGTCCCGGTTCTCCGTGGCCAGGCGAACGACCAAGTGCTCGATCTTGTCCCGGGTTCGGGGTCGACCCGGGCCACGATTCCCGCTCCCATCGTACTTCTGGGCAATCAACTTCCGATGCCAGGCCAGGAGAGTCTCAGGTGTGACGATGGTGGCGACTTCCCGCAGGATGCGACGGCCAAGCATCTTGGCCTTGGCCGCCAAGCGGCGGCGCTGGTCGTCGCTCAGACGGAGGCGCTTGTTACCGAGTTGCTCTCGCAGCACCCGGTTCTCTTCACGGAGATAATCGATTGCATCCCGCTGCTGCTGACCCAACCAGCCGGCGACAGAAATCAGCAGCAGTCGAAACGGGTCGAAGGTCCGGCGCATTCGGACAGGATAGCAGCCAACACCGCCGTAACGGGCTCTGCAAGTTGCACGATCTGAAGCAGATCGAATTCCTGGACACTACGGGAAGACAAATCCGGGTAAAAATGGTTTGGCTCCTCAGGTAGGACTCGAACCTACAACCCTTCGGTTAACAGCCGAATGCTCTGCCATTGAGCTACTGAGGAGTACCGGGTGGGACTACCCTTTTTGTACCACACCGGCCGTCCCTCAGTCAAAGACTTCGGGCACCTGAATTGGGCCCGGGCTGGCTCAGGCGATGATGCCTTGAATCGGCTTCCCGTAGTCGATTTCGAGCCTTTTACGGCCCGGTATGTCGAGTTTTTTCGGGTCCAGCCCCAGCAGGTGCAGGACCGTCGCGTGGATGTCGGTGACGTAGTGGCGGTTTTCGACGGCGTGGAAGCCGATTTCGTCGGTGGCTCCGTGGACCACGCCCGGCTTGATGCCGCCGCCAGCCATCCAGATGGAGAATCCGAACGGGTGATGGTCCCGGCCATTGGAGTTCTCGGCGCCCGGCGTACGGCCGAACTCCGTGGCCCAGACAACGATGGTTTCATCCAGCAGTCCGCGCTGCTTCAGATCCTTGAGCAGACCGGCGACTGGCTGGTCCACTTTCGCCGCCAACTCGGCGTGGTTCTTGCGCAGGTCCTTGTGGGCATCCCAGGCGTTGCCGGCGCCGCCGTGGTAGATCTGAACAAACCGCACGCCGCGTTCGGACAGGCGGCGGGCGGCGAGGCACACTTCGCCGAAAGGCCGCGTCACATCGTGGTCCAGGCCGTAGAGGCCGCGGGTCTCAGCACTCTCTTCCTTGAACCGCAGCGCGTCCGGAACCGCCGTCTGCATGCGGAACGCCAATTCATAGGACTTGATGCGGGCTCGGAGCGCGGCGTCGGCGGGGTACTCCACCGCGGTCAGACGATTTAGCCGTTCCAAAAACGCAAACTCGCGACGCTGTTCTTCCAGATACACGCCCGGCCCGGGCGAAACGAATGGCAGCGGCGCATCCGGGTTGGCCTCCAGGTAGACCCCGTTGTGCTCCGGACCCAGGTAGCCCGAGCCATGGGTGCCCACGCCGCCGCAGCAATCTCCCGGCGGCTGGCCCAGAACGACGAACGAGGGCAGGTTTTCGTTGAGCGACCCCAAGCCGTAATGAACCCAGGAGCCGATGGTGGGCAGATAACCGTCAAAGATGTGCCGGCCCGTGTGAAACTGCAGGATCGCACCATGGTCGTTATCCGTGGTCCAGGCGGAGCGCACCAATGCGATTTCCTGCATCATCCCGCCGATGTGCGGGAACCAGTCGCTGACTTCAACACCATTTGCGCCACGCTTGCGGTGGCCGGTCTGCATCGGGTATAGGGTGAGCTTGATCTGATGCTGGCCCGGCACAAAAGCCTTCAGGTTTTCCCGGATCAGCGGCGATTCAAGGATGCCCGCGTGCGGGGTTTCCGAAAGCTGCTTGCCAGCGAAGCGATTGAGCACCGGCTTGGGGTCGAACGATTCGACATGGCTGACACCGCCCAGCATGAAGAGCCAGATGACGCGCTTGGCTTTCGGGGCGCGGTGCGGGTTGCCCGTGGGGGGCGCCCAGGCGGCCTCCTGAGCGCGGGCATTCATCGCGCCCAGCGCCAGGCCGGTGAAGCCCAGGCCGCAATCGGCCAGGAAGATCCGGCGGCTTCGATGGTCCGAGCAGAGCGGTGTCTGGGCCATGGTTCCTCTTATCGAACGGTCACGAACTCATTATGATTGAACAGCACGTGGACCAAGTTTTCCCGGGCTCGCGCAGACGGGTCGGTTGCGGGCTTCACGGCGGGCTCCTGTCCGGTCTTGTAGACTTCAAGCCCGGCCGGGTCGCGATGCAGAGTCGTCTGGTCGCGAAGGAACTCTTCGGACGCTGTCTGCTCGGCAGCGGACGGCGGACGGCCGAGAACACGCTCAAAGGCGGCGGCGATGAAACCACTGGCGGGCAGCTCCGCCGCCAGCGTTCGAGCCAGGGCCAGGCCCAGGCGGCCGTTCGCCAGCGCCAGCGCCTGCTGCGGCACGATGCTCTCATTGCGCTGAAAGCACTCGACTGGACTGGCCGCGTCGAACGCTTCGAGCATGTCCATCTGATACTCGGGCGCGTGAAGGAAGTAGATGCTGCGCCGGTGGACTTCGTGGCCTTTTTCGCGGTCAATTTCCGGCCCGCCCATGGTTGGGTCCAGCTTGCCGGCAACGGCCAGAAGGCTGTCGCGCACGGCTTCGGCTTCCATGCGGCGGCTGTTCATTCGCGTGTAGTAGACGTTGTCCGGGTCGCTGGGGTGCGGCTGGCCGGCGGAGGTCATGCGATAGGTTTGCGAAGTGACCATCCGGCGGTGTAGTGCCTTCATGTCCCAGCCGGACTCCATGAACTCCACCGCCAGCCAGTCGAGCAATTCAGGATGAGAAGCGGGCTTGCCGGATCGCCCAAAATTGAACACAGTCGAAACCAGAGGCCGGCCAAAGTGGCGCATCCACATGTGATTCACCGCCACACGGGCGGTAAGGGGGTTGTCTTGCGAAGCAATCCACTGCGCCAGCGCCAGACGGCGTCCGGTGCTGGACGGGGGATACTTCTGGCCCAAGGGCGTGTAGCCCTCCTTCGGTTCGTTCAAAGCGGCCACCGCCGCTTCCAGCCGCCGCGTGGCCGCGGCCAGTTTCTTCTCGTCGCCTTGTGCCTGGTCGAAATCGAACTGTCCCAGCATCAGGCTGGCTTCAGCGCGCAGCACGTTTGCCTTGCGCTCGGCCGCCCGCGCGGCTTCGGCCAACTGCTCGGCGTTGGGGTCGGGTGGTGTCATCAAGGTCGCCGCGTCAGCGCGGGCGCGCTTTTCGATGGCCGGGATAGACGCTTGCGCCGCCCCCAGACGCTTTTCCGCCGCGGCTAAATCGATGCGCGCTTTCTTCAGCTTGGCGGCGTCTGTCGCGGCGGCCTTCTCCGCATCCCGCAGCTTGACCATCTCGCGCTCGATGTTCGCAATCTCATCGCGCGCCTGCACGATGAGGGCCGCGGCGGTGAACGGGCGCGAGTCTGGAAAATACGCGGCCAGCGGGAGCTTTACCGGCGTGATGGCCAGCGCGCCGCGGCCGAACAACGAAGGAGGCGCGGGCTGCAGGGCCACCGAAGTGTCGGGTGTGTTTTCATTGCCTCGGAAAAAACGATACGTGGGCTTCGCGCCGTCGGCATCGTAGACCCGCGCCACGCCATCCTTGAACGTGTCCGCCTGGCCTTCCACGCGATCGATGCGAATGTCGTGCGGTTCGAAGAAGGCCCGGAAGCGGTAGTAGTCCGAGTGCGGGATGGGGTCGTACTTGTGCGTGTGGCAGCGGGCGCATTTCAGCGTGAGGCCGAGGAACGACGCCGCGGTGTACTCCACGGTGTCATTGAGCCAGACATTGCGGTTGAACTTGTACCAACTGCGCACAAGATACCCGGTAGCGCGCACGGTGGACGGGTCGCCTGGGGCCACTTCGTCCCCGGCCAGCATCTCGACGATCATCCGGTTGTAGGGTTTGTTGGCGTTGAGCGATTCGATGGTCCAATCGCGCCACCGCCAGACGTGTGGCTGGCTGAACCGCACTTCCTTCGATTGCCGCCGTCCGTACCAGTCGGAGTATCGCCAAACGTCCAGCCAGTGCCTGCCCCAGCGCTCGCCGTACCGGGGGCTGGCGAGCAGTTCCTCCACCTTCTGTTCATAGGCCCGTGGCGACCGGTTGCCAAGATACGCCGCCATTTCGGCGGTGGTGGGTGGAACGCCAGTCAGGTCCACGTAGAGGCGGCGCAGGAGTGTTCGCGGATCGGCCTCGGGCGCTCGGGCAAGGCCGCGCCGCTCACGCGCCTGCTGAATGAAATGATCGACCGGATTTCCCGGGGATGTTACCGCCGGGCGTACCGGTTTACGGAACGCCCAGTGCTCACCAGCCTTTGCCAGGTCCACGCCTTCGACAATGGTGGCTTCTTCGAACGGCGCCCCGGCCCGGATCCAGTCACCCAGCGCTGAGATGTCCGAATCGGCCAGCTTGCGCCCCTTCAGCGGCATGGCGGGTTGTGCGATGTGGGCGGCCAGTTTGTAGAGTTGGCTCGCCTCCGGGTTGCCGGGCACAACGACGGGGCCGTGGTCGGATCCGCGCAGCAGCCCTTCGCGGGTTGAAAGATCCAAGCCACCCTGGCGCGCCCCGGCCGAGTGGCAGCCCAGGCAGTTGCGGGCGAGAATGCCCTGCACACGGTCGCGATAGAGGTCCGCCGCGGGCGCCAGCACAACGGCGGCCAGGATTCCTGCGGCGATTCTGGGAGCGGCTTGCATGCTTCTCTTCCCCAGCTTAATGCAACGGCGCAATGCCGCGGCGTTTCGGGTAACCGGTTGGGGGTGGGGGCCGTCGGGAGGATAATGGGATCGATGTTCCTGAAACTGGTCATCCCCGGTCTGCTGGCCCTTCTCCCGGCCGCGGCGCAAATGCGCATGACGGTGGAGCAGTTGCAGTCCTTCGTGCGGTCGTCCATTCAATTGAAGCATGAGGACCGGCGGGTGGCTGACTTTCTGCGCAAGGTGAAGCCACAGCAGCGCGTGACAGACCTGATCATCGAGGAGCTGCAGGGCGACGGAGCGGGGCCGAAGACGGTGGAGGCGTTGCGGGAATTGCGCGACGCAACAGCGCAATTGAGGGATGCCCCGAAACCTGTGCCGAAGCCGCAGCCCGGCACGATTCCGCCGCCGTCCTCGGAAGAGCAGGCGGCGATTGTCGAGAAGGTGCGTTCCTACGCGCTGGATTATGACAAAGGCCTGCCTAACTTTATCTGCACGCAAGTGACGCGGCGCTTCTTCGATCCCACGGGGCTCGAATTCTGGCAGCGGGCCGATGTGGTGACGGCGCGGCTTTCCTACTTCGAGCACAAGGAGGAGAAGAAAGTGGTGCTGGTGAACAACCAGGTGCTTGACATCGATTACGACAAGCTGGGCGGCACCACATCCACGGGCGAGTTCGGCAGCCTGTTGCGGCAGATTTTCCTGCCGGAATCCCGCACGCGGTTCGACTGGGAGCGATGGGCCACGCTGCGCGGCCGGCGTAATTACGTTTTTCATTACCGTGTGCCGCAGCAGTTTTCCCAGTGGAGGATCATCTACGACAAGTCGCAGGAAGTGGTGCCGGGCTATCACGGCCTGATTTTCGTGGACCGTGATCTGCTGGTGGTGAACCGGGTGACGCTTGAGGCTGAGAACATCCCCCCGGCCTTTCCGGTGCAGAAGGCGGGCACACTGCTGGACTACGAGACGGCCGATATCAGCGGGGCCAGCCATCTGCTGCCGCTGCGCGCGGTGGTCCAGATGCGGAGCGGCAAAGTGCTGGTGAAGAATGAAGTGGAGTTCCGAATGTACCGCCGCTTCGGCGCCGACACCAGCATCACCTTCGACACGCCGGAACCGCTGGCCGCCGACCAGACGCAGGAGCAGCCGTCCGCCTCTCCGCCCGCGCCCTCCAAGAAATGATCGCGCGCATTCGGGAGATTCGGCCGGAGGAGTCGCAGGCGTATTGGGATCTGCGTCTCCTGGCGCTTGAGGATGCTCCGGCGGCCTTCGGCCTGAGCGTGGAGGAACATCGGCGAACCACGGCGGAGACCGTGTGGCCCGGGTTCGTTACCAGCGGCGACGGCAGCTTTGTGCTGGGGGCATTTGTGGAAGGCGCGCTGGCGGGAATGGCCGGCCTTTTTCGTGAGCGGAAAGTGAAGACACGGCACAAGGCGGAGCTGTGGGGCGTCTACGTGAAGCCCGCATGGCGAGGCCGCGGCATGGCGCGGGCCCTGGTTGCGGCGGTGCTCGAGCGTGCCGGGTGCGAGGGTGTGGAGCAGGTTCAGCTTACGGTGAGTGCGGGGCAGGGTGAGGCGCGGCGGCTCTATGAGTCCCTGGGGTTCCAGACGTTCGGCGTGGAGCCGCAAGCCTTGAAGCTTGATAGCGGCTACGTGGATTATGAGCACATGGTGCTGCGGCTGGCCACAAACACCAAGGGCGCCGGCTGAACACCGGCGCCCCGATTGATCCCGCCAGATCTACTCCACGTCCCGCGGCCGCTTCTTGCGGTTCCGCTTACGAGCCAGCGCAGCCTTGGTGCGCTTCTTCTCGCCGGGCTTCAGGTAGTACGAGTGACGCTTGATCTCCTTGATGATGTCTTCCTGCTGGACCTTCCGCTTGAAACGGCGCAAGCCGCTTTCAATGGTTTCGCCATCAGTCAAAATCACTTCAGCCATTCGTTCGTCACCTCCTTTTCCGCGACAGATTTGGAATGGATCGCTACCTTCTATGATAGCCCACATTTCCGTTTTGAGTCGCGCGTGCGAATCTCCTGGATGCTCGTCCGCATCAATATCGATAGGGGTTTGAAGGCAGCGAAGACCCCTGCGGAGGACAGCACCCAATGGGTGACAAACAAAACCAGCCCTTTCAGCTCTCGTTC
>VFZY01000271.1 GCA_016870915.1 Acidobacteriota bacterium
GCTGAAAGGGCTGGTTTTGTTTGTCACCCATTGGGTGCTGTCCTCCGCAGGGGTCTTCGCTGCCTTCAAACCCCTATCGATATTGATGCGGACGAGCATCCAGGAGATTCGCACGCGCGGCTCAAAACGGAAATGTGGGTTTATTGGGCACACGAGCACGATGGAGGGGTATTTGCGGGATTTGGCGCGGCGGTTTGGTTCGGCGGCCGAGATTCGTCCGTAGCTTGTTGGTGTGACGGGCGGGGTCCGGGTGCGCCGGTGGTGCGTTTCGGTTCCGGACGCGAGCACGGCGATTCCGTGTGACTACAACCGAGGAGGCATGACCTTGACTGGCCTGGAACTGCCCGACGAACAAGCGGCCCGTTTGGACCGCTTCGCCTCTGGTGTACGCAAGCCTCGCCTCGAGGCCACCGCGCAGTTGATTGAAGAGGCGCTGCGTCACGAGGACTTCCGCGCGATCGCGTTTCGGGATTCCGTTCTGGGACGCCAGGCGTATGTGATAGGTTCCACGTTGGCGGTCTGGGAAGTGGTGATGGTAGCCGAACAGTACGCACTTGATGCCGAGAAGACCGCGGCGCATCGAGATGACATCGGCATTGAAGGGCGGCCGCGGCAGGTTTGACCCTGGTCCCCTTTGACCGGCGTACTATCCGTCCGCTGACTGTCAGTTGGGCGCAGGCGATGCAGCCACATGGCGGCGTGATTTTCGGCGACCAACGCAGTATTGCTGGTGGCGCTGCCGGCTGTGTCGCTGGTGGTCTGTCTCCGATGACTGCGCCACGGCTTGAGTAGCCGGTTACGGAGGTCAGGGCTGGGTGAGACTGGCGGCGGTGGCCTGCTCGTAGGCGGTGAGGGCGCGGAGGTAGTCGTTCACGCCGGCGACCTCGCGGATTTCGGCTTCGACGGCGGCCTGTTCGCGAAGGTTGACGGTGAAGAGGGTGGAGTCGCCCAGACGGAAGCGTTCGCGCTCGGCGTCCGCGAGATCGAGGGCCACGGTTACTTCGGCGCGGGCCAGTTCGGCTCGCTCATGCGCGGCGCGCACGGCGCTGGCGGCATCGCGTACTTCCACGGAGATCTGGTCCCGGACGAAACGCTCGCTTTGTTCGATCTGGCGGATGCGTGCCTGGGCGGCGTGGAGGCGGCCGCTGGCGGCGCGGCGCTGGAAGGGCAGTTCGAAGCGCAGCGATGCCTTGATTTCGTTGGGCCCGCGTTGCACCGGGCCGCGGCCGGCCTCGGAGGTGAAGCCGAGCCCGAGATCGACGGCGGGAAGAAGATCGTTTCTGGCAAGCGAGGCCTCGATGCCGAGTTGGCTGCGTTGCGCGGCCAGGCGGGTGATCTCCGGGCGGCGTGCGAGGGCCTGGTCCAGTCCCTCGGTTTCGCTTTGCGGGGTGAGGGTGCTGGTGGACGGTAACTTCGCGGGCACTTCCTGGGGGGAGGCGGGGACCGGTTGTCCGGCGGCGTCGCGGTAGAAGAGGGAGAGCGCGATGGAGGCCTGTTGCAGTCCGCGTTCGGCTTCGACGAGTTGGGAGCGGCGCTGAAGGATCTGGCGTTGATTTTCGGTGACTTCGATGGCCGGAATCTGGCCGAGACGTGCCGCCTCCCTGAGGGCAGCGTCGCGTTCCATGGCTACGCCGAGCACTTCCCGGGCGATGCGAAGGCGTTGGCCGGCGGCCGCCCAGTCCCAGTAGCGGAGTGCGGCGATCTGGCGGACGACCAGCCGTTGTTGATCGATGGTGAGCGCGGCGATTCGTTGTCCGGCGCGCGCCTTTTCGACATTGCCGCGGCGTTCGTCCATGGCGCGGTTGCGGAACAGCGGCATGGTGAGGCCGCCACGATATTCGCCGAGCGAGCGGGTTTCGTTCCTTCCGTCGTAGGGAGCGATACGGCCCTGGGAGACGCGCCAGCCGCCATAGGTGTTGATGCCGCCGGCCGCCAGGGGCTGGCTGAAGCCGAGACTGAAGCGTTCATTGGAGTAAAAGCCGCCGCGGTCGGTGTCGAACTGCGCTCCCAGCAGCAGGTCGAAGCGGCCCAGAGCCTGTTCGAGTTCGGCATCGGCCAAGTCACGTCCGGCGAGCGTGGCAAGCAGGGGCGGATAGTTTTGCTCCACCGAAGCGAGGACCCGATCGAGGGTGAGCGGAGTCTGCGCCGAGGCCAGAACCGGAAGCGCAGCCAAGAGGAGGTGAGCCTTCACTTCTTCCCGTTCTCCGCCGGCGTGGGACTTTGGGTGGGGGGCGCGCTGGTGGACGGGGGAAAGCCGTTGAACCGGCGCCACAGTTCGAAGCCGAGTTTGACCTGGCGCAGGAGAACCCAGCCTTTGGCGCGGACGCCCTGCCGCAGGTAGCGGTGTTCGGGCCAGGGTTCATCGGCAGGATCGGGCGCGACGAGGACTCGGAAACGGCCGGAGCCATCATCGGTGGCGTCGAGCAGAGTGATTTTCCCGCCGAAGGTGCCGACGGCGACCGAGGGCCAGCCGACGAACTGAACGGCGGGCCATCCTTCAAACTGAAGGCGCACATGGTCGCTGGCATGCAGGAGCGGCATGTCGTTGCCGTCGACCCAGAGTTCGACGGCGGTGTCATTAGTATCCGGCACGAGGATCGCGAGCGGTTCTCCGGCCTTGAGCATTTCGCTTCCCGGCTGGGCGAGAAGACGAAGGATGACGCCGTCGCGGGGGGCTCGAACTTGCTGGGTGGATTGGCGCGCGAGGCGTGTTTCGATGGGCCGGACGGCGGCGCTGGCGGAGGCTTTGGAGGCGGTGGCGTCCTCAATGAGGGCGGTGTAGTCGGCTTCCACTTTCTGCCGGTCGGCGAGAGTGGCGCGGTGATCCTCGCGGGCGGCGTTCAAGGCGTTGCGGGAGCGTTCGAGTTCGGCCACCGCGCGGTCCAGTTCCATGCGTGCGACCTCGACGGACCGGGTGGCGGTGAGGCCGCGTTTGTGGAGCTGTTCCTGTCGCTCGAAGTTGAGTTTGGCGGCGGTGAGAGTGGCATCGGATGCCTGAAGACCGCGTTCGGCGGCGCGGGTGCGTTCGACCGCCATGCCGACACGGGAATCGGCGGCGGCCAGGGCACTCTCGCGGGAGGCCTGAATGCCGGCGATGCGGTCGGCCAGGCTCTCTTCGCGGTCTCGGGCGTGGCTGAGTTCACCGCGGAGGCGGTCAATGAAGCCGGGGTCGTTGTCGCTCACTTCGACGATCAGGTCGCCGGGTTTGACCCGTGTGCCTTCGGCGACATGCCAGCGGACCACGCGTCCGTCGACGGTGGCTGAGATGGTCTGCTGCCGTTCGGTGGGCGCGAGTGCGATGACCCGGCCGGAGCCGGAGATGCTCTGCTGCCAGGGCGCCAGCAGGAGCGCCGCGGCGAGCAATGTGAAGAGAACCACCAGAAACCAGGCCATTCGGCTGGCCCCCGGCAGGGAGGGCACCATCTCCATGGCTGGAAGAACGGGAAAGCCGGAGCGCGCGGGGGTCATGTCACCTCCTGTTGCTGGAGGGACGGCAGTTCGACGATGGTGTCGCAGAGCTTCAGAAGGTCGGGCCGCGCGGTCACTACAACCAGAGTCCAGGGAGCCTGGCGGCTGAAGAGCAGGTTTGTCAGGAGGTCCCGGTCCTTGTGGTCCTGGACGCGGTCGAGGACTTCGTCGATGACGAGAAGCCGCGGCTCGCCGGCAATGGCGCGTGCGATCATGACGGCGTGCCGCTGGCCTTCCGAGAGTGGGTGGCCGCCGGTGGCGAGGATGGCTTGCACGCCATCCGGCAGGGATTCCACGGTGTTCCAGACACCCGCCTGTTGAAGCGCCTGCTGCACGCCGGTGGAGGAGATCTGGCGTCCGACGCGGACATTATCGAGGATGGAGCCGTGGAAGATCTCGATCTCCCGGAGGAGTGCGGACCGGGAGCGGAGATCGGTGAGACGAAGGTAGCGGATGTCGGCGCCATTCCATTGGATGGAGGTGCCCGGAATGCGCCGGTAACCGCAGATGGCGTCGAGCAGGGTGCTCTTGCCGCTTCCGCTGGGGCCAGTGATCGCCACCCTGCTTCCGGCCGGGATGACCACATTGAGCCCGGGGCCGTTGATGGAGAGGGCAGCGGGTGAATCCGGTTGAAACGGCTCGGTTCCGCTCTCTTCGGCGGGAAGGTCGACAAGCGATCCGAGTTTGTCGAGGGAGGAGAGCAGATCGTAGAAACTTTCAAGATGCTTGGCAAGTTTCGCGACGCCGGCAAGGACGGTGGCGACAACCAGTTCGGCGGCGACCAGTTGGCCGAGTGTCAGTTGCCGGTCGATGACGAGCATTCCGCCCACGCCGAGCAGGGCGGCATTGGCCAGGGCCTGCACGCCGAGTGAACCGATGAACTGCCGGAGCAGCACTCGGAAGTGGGCGGCCCGGTAGCGGAGATAGGAGCGGACCAGGGAGTCGGCCTGGGCGGTGGCGAAGGCGAGCCCGTCGGCGCCGCGGAAGGCGCCCGGGCTGCGGGCAATCTCCTCCATCCAACCCACCAGTGCGTATTTGGCCTTGGACTCCTGGACGGCGGTGGAGACGGCGCCACGGCCCACCGGGTAGATGATGGCCGCGATGGCGATGAGCAACGCGCCGTCGAATGCGAGAAGGACCGGGTGGTAGACGGCAAGCAGGGCCATGGCCGCGATGGTCTGGGTGGCGACGCTGAGGCCATCCACCAGAAGAATCGCGCTGGCCTTCTGCACGGTGGCGATATCGAGAAAGCGATTCACGATCTCCGGGCCGTTGTGGAGCTTGAGCGCGCCGGTGGTTGAGTGAAGCAGGCGATGGACCGCTTCAGAGGCCTGGCGCACGAAGATGCGGCGTTGCAGAAGTTCCACCACGCGGAAGCGCATCAACTGAAGCAGCGCGGCCGCGATGAGCAGTGCGAATACAATCAGGCCCAGGACCGCGACGGGCTGGAGGAGGTTGCCGAATGCGACGGTGTTGACCAATGCCTGGGTGGCCACGGGCACGGCCAGCGTGAGTACGCCGATGGCGAGAGAAAAGGTGAGGGCCGTCCAGAGACTGCCGCGTTCGGCGGCAAGGAGCGAGAAGAGCCTTTGGTGGGGTGAAGTGGAAGAGGTGGCGTGGCCGGGCATGTGCTACATCCCCAGTGTACGAGTGCCTCGATAGTTCGGACAAATAGATAATTTCTGTGCAACAAATCGAGAATAACGATATGATGAGCGTCGGGAGGATCCTGCCTTGGAGTGGCTGAACTATCATCACCTCTACTATTTTTGGATGGTCGCGCGTGAGGGAACGATTACCCGGGCGTGTGCCAGACTGAGCCTGGCTCAGCCCACGGTGAGCGGGCAACTCCGGCTGTTCGAGGAGACGTTGGGCGAGAAGCTGTTCATGAAAACGGGGCGAACGCTTTCGCTGACCGACACGGGGCAGGTGGTCTACCGGTACGCGGACGAGATCTTTTCGGTGGGCCAGGAACTGCAGGATGTTCTGCGGGGGCGTCCGCGCGGGCGCGCCGTGAAGTTCGTGGTGGGGATCTCCGATGTTGTGCCGAAGTGGATTGCGTTCCGGGTCCTGAAACCGGCTTTGGAAATGAAGGAAGCGGTGCAGTTGGTGTGTCACGAAGACGATACGCAGGCGCTGCTGACGCGGTTGGCGGCGCATCAGCTTGACATGGTGCTGGCGGATGCTCCGATCACGGCGCCGTTCCGGGCTCGTGCGTTCAATCACGACCTGGGCAGTTGCGGGGTTAGTTTCTGCGCTACCTCCGAGATGTCGCTTCGGTACCGGCGGGGTTTTCCCGGGTCGCTGGACGGTGCTCCGTTTCTGATGCCGGTGGAGGGCGCCACACTGCGGCGTTCATTGGAACAGTGGTTTGACCGTCACGGGATTCGTCCCCGCATTGCGGCGGAGTTTCAGGATAGTGCGTTGCTCAAGGTATTCGGACAGTCTGGCGCGGGGGTTTTCGCGGTGCCGTCGGCGGTGGAAAAGGATGTCAGGGAGCACTACGGCAGTTCGGTGATCGGCCGGACGGCGGAGATCAAGGAGCGATTCTATGCCATTTCCATGGAGCGGCGCCTGAAGCATCCCGCCGTTGTGGAGGTGACCGAAGCTGCCCGGCAGTTGCTGGATGACGTCAGCGCAGGTTGAGCTTGATTCCACGGTTTATTCGAAGTGAACGTTCGAAACTTCCTTCTTGTCGAATTGTTCAGGGCCGAGTAGAGTGGGATCAACGAGGTACTGACGGCTTGAAGGTGCAGGTAAGAGTGAAACGAAGGCATTGCCCGACGGGGCTGGCGGCGGTGGATGTTGCCGGCTCGATCGAGCGAAGCCTTCGTTTCGCCCTGAGCCGGTACGGGTCCCTGGTAACGTTGGCATCGGTGGATCTGGAATCCCGCGGAGTGATGACCGAATGCCGGTTGACGGTAACCCTGTCTCCGGGTGTTCGGTTCTCGATCCAGGGACTGGACAGGGATCCGGAGACCGCTGCCGCGACCGCGGCCCGGCGGGCGGCCAGCACCCTGGACCGGCGTATCTCGTTGTTTGAGTGAGGGAGCGACCTGATGCACGAACCGGAACCATTTCGCCAAATGATTGAAGAGAAGCTGGACGAGCTAACGGAGGGTTCTCCGGATCGCCGGAATCAGACGACGGCGCTGCCTGGCGGGTCCCGGGCTCCTGGGCACGCACGCAGCGGCTTTGCCGAGGCGAGTGCCTCCGGCCGTGGACTGCGGGATGAGCCAGCCGATCCGGGAGCAGAACTGATGAGCGAACGGATGGAGGAAGGCGTGTTCGCGGAGTGTGAAGCGTGCCGCCGCCCACTACCGGCCGCACGTCTGAGGAAGGTTCCCTGGCAAAGATACTGCGTGATGTGCCAGGACGTGATTGGCGCTCACAGCCGCGGCCGGCGGTCACCGGGCCCGGCTGAGAACCTTGTGAATTCCTTATTCGCCGCCTGAGCAGCGGCGGGCATAGTAAACCATGCTAAACGATGCCAGAACGGGGCTCGAACTGAGCCTTGTGTAGAGGGCATCGGACCAAACCAAAGGAGACTGACAACCATGACTACCATTCGTACGTTCGCGGTTGGGATCGCGTTCACGGCTACCGCGGTGTTCGCAAACGACCAACTGGCGCAGATGCGGGATCACGCCCGGGAACTGGAGAGCGAATTCCGCGGCCTTCACACGGCCGTGAAGGCCAAGTCCGTCCAAGAAGCAGAGCTTCGGAACCGGCTGGAGGCCGCCGGCGCGAATGTGGACCGTCTGAAGGCCATGGCCGAACAGGTGGAAGCCTCGCATGCCGGTCTGGTGCAGGGCGAGGATTGGAAGCGCGCGCGGCAAGTGATCACGCTGCTCGACATCTTCCACGATCAGAAAGAAAAGCTGGTTGCGGACGGTATCGGCCGGAACAGAGGGCTCATCAAGGCCCACGCGGAGGGCTTA
>VFZY01000272.1 GCA_016870915.1 Acidobacteriota bacterium
CGGCGTTCGCTCCCTTGCGGTCGCGGCTCGGTTTACCGATGGTGGACCGGGGCGTAGTTGGTGGGGCGGTGAGGGTTTAGTTTTTTCTTACGTCCCGATACCACTTGGCGTGGTGGGAGGCGGCCCAGGCTGGTGTGACCCAGCCGCGGACCATGGCTCTTAACGCTCCGGGGACGGCGGCGGTTCCCATGTAGATGTGGACGATGATGCCGCCGATGCTGCCGATGGCGGCGAGGGGGTGAATGAGGACAGCCGCCAGGCGCAGTGTTCGCGGCGCGGCTTCCGGCCACCAGAGCACCATGCCGCTGGCGAAGAGCAACACCGCGAAGAGAGACTGCATCCAGAAGAGCATCTTCTGGCCGGCGTTGAAACGGCCGGATTCGGGTACCCCTTCCTCGTCGTGCACGGCATAGCGGTGCGATTTGGCGAGCCACACGCGGTCATCGGCATCCAGGCCCATCTGCGAACGCCAGTTGCGGAAGATGAGCCCAAGCGCGACGGCAAAGACGACACCGCCCCAGGGATGCATGCCGCGCACCGTAGGCCCGCCGCCGAAGACGGCCGCGAGCCAGTAGAGCTTGTGCGACCAGATGGCGAGGCCGGTGAGGGCCGCATAGAGGAAGCTGATGGCCACCATCCAATGGACGGTGCGCTCCATGGCGTTGAAGCGGGCGACTTTTCCGTTACTCGGCATCGGAGTCCTCGTTTGCATGGCTTTCGGGCTTGGGGCCGAAGCGGATGAAGTGGAAGAAGCTGCCGAGGATGCCGCCGAGCATGACGGCGGAGCCGAGCCACTTGACGGGGCCTTTCCAGAGGGAGACGGTCCAGGGGATGCCGGGGTCTTTGGGGAGGCCGTACTGCTCGGGGCGGGAGGCTTCCTTCAAGACATAGATGACGTTGGTGCCACCGACTCCCGCGGGGTTGTAGACGCCGGCATCGGCGGCTCCATCGGCCTTGAGATCTTCGGCGCGGGCTTCGGCTTTGGCCAGCAGGTCCTGGCGGTCACCGAAGGTGAGGCAGTTGGTGGGGCAGGTCTTGATGCAGGCCGGTTCGAGGCCCACGGCCGTGCGATCGGAGCACAGGGTGCACTTGTACACCTTCTTGGTTTCGGGGCTGAGGCGGGGCACGTCGAAGGGGCAGCCGGTGATGCAGTAGCCGCAGCCGATGCAGTTGGACTGGTTGAAGTCGACGGTGCCGTTTGAGAGCTGGACGATGGCGCCGGGCGCGGGGCAGGCGCGGAGGCAGCCGGGGTCGGCACAGTGCATGCACTGATACTTGGCCATGAGCCAGGAGAGCTGGCCCTTCTCTTCGCGCTCATTGAACTTGATGAGGTTCCAGAAGTTGTGGGTGAGCTGGGGCTGGGTCTGATAGGTGCCGTCGAAGGTGCCGAGGGTGTATTCCTGCTCGTTCCATTCCTGGCAGGCCACTTCGCAGGCTTTGCAGCCGATGCAGAGGGTGGTGTCGATGAGTTTGGCAACGGTCCGCATGGGTTAGCCCGCTTTCTCCACGTTGACGAGGAAGCCCTTGTATTCGGGGGTGCCGGAGTTGGGGTCAAAGACCGAGGGGGTGAGGTTGTTGATGAGGGGTCCGGTGACTTTGCCGAGGAAGCCCCAGTGGATGGGGAGTCCCACCTGGTAGACGGTCTTGCCCTGAACGGTGAGGCCGCGCATGCGCTTGGTGACGAGGGCCTGGCCCTTGGCTGAGCCGCGGGCGGAGGAGACGGTGACGAGGTCGCCATTCGAGATGTTCTTCTGGCGGGCGAGTTCCTCGGGCAGTTCGACGAAGAAGTTGCTCTGGAGTTCGGCGGAGCTTTGGGTGTGCTTGGTCCAGTAGTGGAAGTGTTCGGTGAGGCGGTAGGTGATGGCGATGTATGGGTATTGGGCGGGCTCGCCCTTGCGGTCGATGTCGCCGGTGAAGACTTTGGCGGTGGGGCTGAAGCTGACCTTGGGATGGAGCGCGTTTTCGACGGGGGACTCCCAGGGTTCGTAGTGTTCGGGGAAGGGGCCTTCGGAGAGGTCGGCCGCGAAGAACTTGCCGGCTCCCTCGGGGAGCATGATGAAGGCGCCGAGATCGGCGGGGGCGGCATCGGCCTTGTAGTCCGGGGTGTCGCCGGACCAGCGCTGGCCGTCCCATTTGAGTGGGGCGCGGGTGGCGTCCCAGGGCTTGCCGGCCTGATCGAGGGAGGCGCGGTTGTAGAGAATGCGGCGGTTGGCGGGCCAACTCCAGCTCCAGTTGGGGAAGAGGCCGAGGGCGGTGGGATCTTCCTGGCCGCGGCGGGCCATGTTGTTGCCGGCTTCGGTCCAGGAGCCGGTGTAGATCCAGCAGCCGGCGGAGGTGGAGCCATCGTCCTTGAGTTCGGCGAGGCCGTTCAACTGGCGGCCGGTTGCGAGATCGCGGCCATTCACTTCGCGTGAGACTTCGGCGAGCGAGGGGGCGTGGGGCGTGGCGTAGTTCCAGGCCATGTTGAGCAGGGGTTCGGGCGCGGCTCCGCCTTCGGCGGCGTAGAGTTCACGGAGCTTGAGGAAGATGCGGCCGATGATTTCCTGATCGAGGCGGGCCTGGCCGGGAGGCTCGATGGCGGCGGTTTTCCATTGGAGCCAGCGGGAGGAGTTGACGAACGCGCCGTCTTTTTCGGCGAAGCAGGAGGCGGGGAGCAGGAAGACCTCGGTGGCGATGCCGGCGGGCTCGGCGGCGCCGGGATAGTATTCGCCGGCGAGGGTTTTGGCGCGCCAGAAGGCGGCGGTTTCGGTCTCGAAGTTTTCGGCGACGACGAGCCACTTCAAGCGCGAGAGGCCGGAGATCATCTTGGCGGTATTTGGCCCGTTGGCGACGGGATTCATGCCGAAGGAGATGAGGCCTTCGACGGCGCCGTGGTGCATGCGGTCAAAGAAATAGCCCCAGCTCTGGTTTTCGGTTTCGCCGAGCTTGGGGAGCCACTGGTAGCCGAAGCCGTTCTGCCTGGTGGCCTTCTCACCGTAGTAGGTCTTGAGGAGGCTGACCATGAACTTGGGCGTGTTGGACCAGTAGTTCAAGGAATTGGGGCGGAGCGATTTGGGTGTGTTGGCCTTGAGATATTCGTCGAGGCTGGTGTGGTTGGCGCGGGGGAGCTTGAGATAGCCGGGGAGGTTCATCCAGGAGCCCATGTCGGTGGAGCCCTGGATGTTGGCGTGGCCGCGCTGGGCATTGACGCCGCCGCCGGGCATGCCGATGTTGCCCATGAGCATCTGGACCATGGCCGCGGTGTGGATGAGTTGGACGGCGTGGGAGTGGTGGGTCCAGCCGAGGGCGTAGAGGACGGTGCCGGTTTTGTCGGGCGTGTAGGCGGAGGTGATGAGATCGGCGGCGCGGTTGAAGTCTTCAACGGAACAGCCGCAGATCTGTGAGATCTGTTCGGCGGTGTAGCGCGTGTAGTGCGCCTTCATGAGCTGGAAGACGGAGCGCGGGTGTTCGAGTGTGGGGTCGAGTTTGGCGTGGCCCTGGCCGTCGAGTTCGTATTGCCAGGTGGATTTGTCGTAGGCGTGTTTGGATTCATCCCAGCCGGAGAAGTGGCCCTGATCGAAGCCGAAGCCTTCGCGGACGAGGAAGGCGGCGTTGGTGTGGAGGCGCACGTAGTCCGTCTGGAGGCGGCCCTTTTCGATGGCGTAGTGGATGAGGCCGCCGAGGAAGGCGATGTCGGAGCCGGCGCGGATTTGAACGTAGACGTCGGCCATGGCGGCGGTGCGGGTGAAGCGCGGGTCGACGACGACGAGCTTGGCTTTGCGGCGGCGCTTGGCTTCCATGACGAAGCGGAAGCCGACGGGGTGATTTTCGGCGGGGTTACCGCCCATGACGAGGACGAGGTCGGCGTTGGCGACGTCGGCCCAGCCATTGGTCATGGCGCCGCGTCCGAAGGTGGCGGCCAGACTGGCCACCGTGGGGCCGTGTCAAAGACGGGCCTGATTTTCGTAGGGCAGTATGCCGAGGGCGAAGCGGAACTTGCCGAGCAGGAAGTTGATCTCGTTGGTGTCGGTGCAGCCGCCGATCATGGCGATGTTGTCGAGGCGGTTGACGGTGCGGCCCTGGGTGTCGGTGGTCTGGAAGCCGCGGTCGCGGGATTCCTTGATGCGGCGGGCGATGCGGGTGGTGGCGTCGTCCCAGGAGATGGGGGTCCATTCGGTGGAGCCGGGGGCGCGGTAGAGGGGGCGGGTGAGGCGGCGATCGGAGGTGACGAACTGCTTGAGCGAGGCGCCTTTGGGGCAGAGGGTGCCGCGGTTGATGGGGTTTTCGGGGTCGCCTTCGATGTGGACGATGGCGGGTTTGACGTTGCGGGCCTTGTCGCCGAGGGTGTGGACGACGACGCCGCAGCCGACGGCGCAATAGGGGCAGACGCTGAGGGTTTGAGTGGTGCGGGCGATTTTGAGCTCGCGGGCGGTGGCGGTGGCGGCCTTGAGATCGAAGCCGAAGGCGGTGGCGGTGAGGGTGGCGGATGAGGCGAGAAGCTGACGGCGTGAGAGTTGAGTGGGCATCGCCATGGTAAATGCCATTGTACGTGAGTGGGGGCGTGCGAGAATCGGGGCGTGAAGAGTCTTGTGGTGATTCATGCTTCGCCGGCGGCGGTGGATCCGGTGCGGCGCTACTTCCTTGAGCATGGCCGGGAGTGGCTGGTGACGAATCTGCTGGATGACGGGGTGATGCGAACGCTCGCGACGCAGCCTGAGGCTTGCGGGGCGCGGCTGGCGGAGATGATTGCCGAGGCGCGGCGGGTGTATGGGGCGGGGTTCGTGCTGTTGACGTGTTCGGCGGTGCCGGGCGGGGTGATGGAGGAGCTGCGGCGCGGGGCTGGAGTTCCGGTGCTCAAGATCGATGAGCCGATGTGCGGGGCGGCGGTGCGGGCGGGAGGACGGATTGGGGTGCTGTCGAGTTTCCCGGCGACGCGGGAGACGACTCGCCGGCTGCTGGAGGAGGCCGCGGCCGGGGCGGGTTGTGAGGTGGAGCTGGTGGAGGCGCTGGAGGCGGAGGCGCTGCGAAGGTTGATCGACGGGGATGTGGCGGGGCATGACCGGCTGATTGAGGAGGCGGCTGTGGGGCTGGTTGCGGCGGGCGCGGAGAGGATTGTGCTGGCGCAGGTTTCGATGGCTCGGAATGCGGCGCGGGTGCGGGAGTTGACAGGGGTGCCGGTGTTTGAGAGTTTGTCGACGAGCTTCGCGGCGGTGCGGGCGGCTTGGACACACGACGGGCAGGGTGGTTGAAGGGGCGGGTGTGTTCGAGGGGTGGCGATGGGTCATGGGTGGGGTCGGTGGTTACTCCTTGATGGGCTTGGGGGGTGAAAGTGGGGTTTGGCCGGCGCCGGGTTTGGGGGTGGTTTCCGGGAGGGCGGAAACGAACCTGAGGATCCCGGGGGCGCCTGGGGCGAAGGTGTCGAGGATGTTGAAGGGTTCGGGTGCGGGGGTGGGACGGGGTTTGGTGGGCGGGCGTTCGTCGAGGGTCTGGCGGAGGAGTTTTTCGAGTTCTGCTCGGAGGAGGCGGGCGTGGCGGTGGGCGCGGCTGCGTTCGCGGAGGGCGGTGACGTAGCTGGAGCAGGTGTTGAGGCGGATGTAGGTGTTGGCGAGGATCTGGTCCTGAGTGGGGTTTGGGGTGCCGTGGCGGATGAGGTTGGCGCGGGCTTCGGCGTGGTTGGAGATGAGGAGGGCTTCCTCGAAACGCTCGGCGCGTTGGATGTGCCAGAGTTCGGAGGCGAGTTGATCGATGAGGGGGCGGTGGATTTCGGGGATGAGGTAGTGGTGGTGGAGGTCCTGGCGGAGCTGGTCGAAGTCTTCCTGGGATTCCCAGGGGAGGACTTTGCCTTTGGCGTAGAGGCCGTGTTGGAGGGAGTTTTGGGCGGACCGGGCTTTGCCTTGTGGGGTGATGGGTCCGTTTGAGAGGGCGCCGTTGGCGCGGGAGGTGTTGGATTGACGTGTGGTTGCCATGGTGGTTCTCCGTGTGGATTCTACAAAGTGTGGCAATGGGGCGTTCGTGATTTCGGAGGTTAATTCTAAGAAAATAAGGGAGAAAATAAATTTTTTCGGGCCGTGACTCGCTCGCAGTTCGCCGCACTGGGTCCTTGGGGCGGTAGCGGGAGGGGGGACAGCGCTCGCCCTCCGTTGGCGAGAGACTCCAGAGTTCGCCAAGGACGGAAGCGCGGCGAGTTCTCGCCTGATGCGGCCACCACTTTGATCGGCAGTAGCTCGGGTTTTCGGATGAGGTCAGAGAGGGGAAATGCTGGAGCCGCAAGTCAGAATTTCTCGAGGTCCGATTGGCGCCGCTTGCCAGTATCTGCGATATACTCCGCTTAAATGGCTGGAACGTCTATCTTGGGCCGTGCCCGAACCCGTCTTCGGGTTGAATTCATGGCCTTGATCATGGCCGCCATTCCACTTTCGGGTGCGGTCTCACCGGCGGAGCGCGCCGCGCTGTTGGACCTATACCGAAAGGCGGATGGGCAGAACTGGCGCAACAGCGGAAATTGGGAGGGCCGCATCGGGACTGAGTGTATCTGGTTTGGTGTGATCTGCGATGGCGATAAGGTCATTGAGCTGCGGCTATCGAATAACTGGTTGACCGGTCCGATTCCGCCCCTGAACGGGTTGTCTAATCTCGAGGTTCTGGACTTGTCCTTCAACTCGCTGACTGGGCAATTCCCGCCTTTCGAAGGCAGCCTTCGACTTCATTCAATCATTTTGGCCGACAACCAATTGACCGGAGCGCTTCCTGCGCTGGGAAGCCTTCTCAGGCTCAAACGTGTGTCTGTGGAGAACAACCGGCTGAGTGGCCCCTTGCCTCCGGCCGAAGTGCTTGCCCGGCTTGAGACGTTCACCTGCCAGCGCAATCTCATGAGTGGCGGAGTGCCGTTGCCCTCCCGTTCTGATAGCTTGCAGACGTTCATCGCTTCCGACAACCGATTCGCGGGAGTATTGCCTCAACTTAGCGGCCTTACTGCGTTGCGAACGCTGAATATTGCGCGTAACCGGCTGGCAGGCAGCGTTCCTCCATTGGCAGGAATGCAGTCCCTGACGGATGTGAATTTATCGAGTAATTACCTGACCGGACCACTGCCGTCGATTAGCGGCCTCGGCAATCTTGGCTCGTTCGCCGTCTCGGAGAACCAGATCCGCGGACCCCTGCCAGCGCTGAACGCGTTGCCTAAGCTGCGTGACTTCATCGCGGCGAACAACGAGTTGTCGGGAGCGATCCAAATCGCTTCGTCGGTTCCCAGCCTTACGAGTTTCAACGTTTCGAACAATCAGATTTCCGGGACCCCCCTCCGTGCCAACATAGCTGAGACAACTCCCCTGGCCTTAATTACTGAGCAGGGCGAGAATAGGAATCAGCGTGAATTCTCAGACTCGCAACAAGAACGGGCTCCCTCCGGCTCCCACGGTTTTGC
>VFZY01000273.1 GCA_016870915.1 Acidobacteriota bacterium
GGTCGAAAGAAGCCATCCGCAGGCACTGGCCCGCCCTCGGAAAGGGGATTCTGATCAAATCCGGCACGGGAGTGAGGCGTTGGTGTATACTGTCGGGGTCCGGGAGACCCAAAATGGAAATCCCGGAGTAGAAGTGTGTGTGCAAAGTAGAAGTGTGTAGAAACGTGTCAAGGCGGAGTAGAAATGTGATAAACTTCCGAAGCTGAAATGTTGACAACCACACGAGCAACGATTCTTCTTTCAATCCTAGGGGCCGGGACGGTTTCGACCGCGCAGACCAAGGGCCAGCCACTGAACAAAGTGGTCGAACTGTTTCAAAGTGGCAAAGCTGCTTCCGGCGGCCTGATTCGGGGCGAGGGACTCGACTTCATCGAGCAGTTTGTAAACACCGAACTCGATTTCATAGTCTTCGACCTGGAACACCGCCCGACCGACTATCAAGCCGTGCGGATCATGTTGCAAGGCTTGCTCGATCGTGCCGACATCGCCCGCCGTGGCAACCTGCAGCCCAAAGTGGTTCCACTCATCCGCATTCCCGCCGATGCCGCCGAGCGGACCCGATTCATGACCAAGCAGGCGCTCGATCTCGGCGCCTACGGGATCGTCGCTCCGCACATCGATACGGCCGAGGAGATGGAGGCGACTGTCGCCGCCGCGCGCTATCCGCGGTCTTATGACCGCGAACGGGGACTTCCGTTCGGTGTTCGGGGCGTGGGTCCGCAGGTGGCGATGCGTTACTGGGGGTTGGGCCGCACGGAATACTTTCAACGCGCCGAAGTCTGGCCCCTGGCGGCAGACGCCGAGATGCTCGTCATTCCGATGATCGAAAGCCGGGCCGGAGTCGAAAACATCGAGAAGATTCTGCAAGTCAAGGGAGTCAGCGCCGTGTTCCTGGGCCCCGGCGACATGTCGGTTAACTACGGGCACTTGAGCATGCCTGCCGGGGGCGGGTTGCCTGCCGACGTCGAAGCCGCCTTTCAGAAAGTGTTGCAGGCGTGCAAGAAGGCCAATGTCCCGTGCGGCACGATTTCAGGCGCCAGTACCGCCGATGAACGCTTGCGCCAGGGCTTCCGGTTTCTGATCGGCGATGACCAGACGGCGAAGCGCGTGAAGTCGTTCAACGCATCGCGGTAGACGCAGGCACTTTCGAGCCAGTTGTACCAGCCTCTTTCACTTCGTCGCGGTTCCAGAGCGTCTGGCGGGATCACCCGGGAACCAGACACCCCAACTGTCTGGCGCCGTGCCGCCTGTCACATGTTGCCGGTCGTCTTCGCTGTGAGCGATTTGGCCGGTCCGGACGAGGCCACAAATACTGCATACCGCCACGGCATGGCTACAATAAACACGGGCGTCCCGGCCGGCTCTTCGGGGCCATGATGCGGCGCATCGAGGCGCTGACATTGCCGGCGGGATAGAAGGAAGCGGCCCGAAGTGCTGTGAGGTGTCTCAAGAGGTGGGCTCCGGCGGGGCAATTTTCGAGCGGCCCGGGGCGCTGGGAGGTGGCAGAGGCACCCCGTGCCGGCCCTGCCGGGAGGCTGCCGTGCCGCAAGGCTCAAAACTCATGGACACAAAACTCATGGAGCCTTGACGCCGGGGGCGGGGGTATGTACAACGCCTTCTGGATCAACCCCGCCAGCAGATGATACGACCATTCCGACGGAGCCAAAGCGAGCGCCTCTTCGGCCAGCGGCAACGCCTCCGCGTGGCGCTTCGAGTCGTAGTAGATTCCCGCGAGCCGGAACAGAATCCCCGGATTCCGTGGGTCCATCTTCAGAGCCTCGGCCGTCAGTCTCGCGGCCGGCTCCAACTCGCCCTTCTCGATGGCGCTCTTCGCCTCGTCCATCAGCCGCTTGACTTCACGCTGCGTCTGAGCCGCATGGCCGGTACGCGCTTTCAACTCTGAAAACCGCGCGAGCGCGGCTTTCAGATCCGCCGCCCGCCCAGAGTCTCCGTAGAGCCGGGCCAGCCGGTAGTGGATCTCCGCGTCGTCCGGACGCGCTTCCCGCGCCGCCTCCAATCGCGGTAGTGCATCGGATGTCCGTCCGGCTTGCGCGTACGCCGCTCCCAGCAGATAGTTCGCCTCGTAGCTCGCCGGAACCATCTTGACGGCCTGTTCGAGCGCGGGGATCGCCTGCTCGAGTTTCTCCTCCTTCAGCGCGAGACTCCCGATGCCCACCAACGCCGGCGGAAACGCGGGATTCAGGTTCAGGGCGGCGCGGAACATCTGCTCGGCTTTCTCCGGCTGGGAGGTCGCCGCGTAGGCGGCTCCGAGGTCGGTCTTCACCTGGATGTCGCCAGGCTCTTTCGCCGCCAGTTTCTCGAGGACCGCCACCGCCTGATCGTTCATCTCGTGCCGCAGGTAAAGCGCCGCCGATCCCCGCAGCGCCGCAGCGTTGTCTGGAGCCCGGTTCAACGCCTGCTCATACGCCGCCAGCGCGCGGCCATCGTCTCCGCGCGACGCTTGAGACTCGGCTAGCGCCAGATGCGCGTCGAGCATTGAGGGATTGCACTCGACCGCGGCGCTGAACGCCACCGCCGCGGCATTCGCGTCGCGAGCCCGTTGGCGCGCCAAACCCAGATAGAACGGCGCGTCGCAACGCGAGGTTTCGCGCCAGACGTAGTCGAATAGATCCGCCGCCTCGGCGTACCGGCCGGAGTTCAGCGCGTGGAGCCCGTTCTCCACCGCCATTTCCGCCGTCATCCGTTCGTTCGCCGCTGCCTCCTGCTTGCGCCGCCGCTCGCTTTCAGTCAGCGCCCTTTGTGCTTCGGCGGAACGTCCGGCCCGGCGATAGGAGTTCGCGAGGCGGTAGTAGACGCTCGAGCGTTTGTCTCCGAGCGCGATCGCTTTCTCGTATCCCTGAATCGCCGCGGCGGTGTCCCCGAGCGCGGCGTCAAGGCGGCCCTGCTCGAACCACACCGTTCCATTCGATGGTTCCGCCTGTTGGGCCTTGGCCAACGCGGCGTGTGCGTCGCCGTTCCGCCCGAGTTCGAGATACGCATGTCCAAGTTGGAGATACGTGCGCGGCCAGGGCGAATCGAGCTTCGACTCCGCTTCCAGCTCTGCCACCGCCTTTTCGTATTCGCGCGATTCGATATAGAGACACGCGAGCGTGTAGCGGAGTCCCCGTACCTTGAGATCCTTCGCGGTAAGCGCCTCGAGCTCGGCGCGCGCCTTGACGGATTCGCCCGTCGCTCGAAAGTATCCCGCGCGCAATTGGCCAAGCCGGTACGACTCCGGATCGATCTTCGCGATTTGGTCGAGCGTCGTCTCATACTCGCGCCGGAGCCGTTCGCGATCTCCGCCCGAGCGCGCCTGTCCGAGTTGGCTCTGCGCCTGATGATAGAGCACATCGATGTTTCCCGGCTCGATCTGGCGCGCTTGCCCGAGCGCCTCACCGGCTTCCTCGAAGCGATCGAGGGAGAGCAGCGAGAGTCCCAGGTAATAGTGCCCCTGCAGGTCCCGCTGCCGGGCGGCCGTGTATTTGCGTAGCGGGTCGATCGCCCTCGCCGGGCGATTGCGGTTGAACTCGGCCATTCCGAGGAACAGCCACCCGTTCCACAGCCTCCCTTCGATGCGAAGTCCGGTCTCGAGCGCCGCTGCCGCGTCGTCGTACTTGCGCTGGAGGAAGCAACTGAGTCCGAGATTCACCCACGCCTCGGCGAGTTTCGGATCGAGTTCGGTCAGCGCGCGATTGTGCCGTTCCGCGGCGGCGTAGTCTCCGCGTTTCATCGCGCTGGCCGCCGCCGAGGCCGGGCCGGCTGTCGGGCCGGCTTGCGCGAATGCGAAGAGCGCCGCCGCCAACAGCGCCAACGGCATGCGTCTAAAACACCAGCCGCAGGCTGAACTGCACTTCCTTCGGCCGGTTCGACTGCTGGAGAATCCGCCCGAACGCGGGATTCTCAACAAGGTTCACGATGCCCGGCGACGTGCCCGACACTCCGCCGAGCAAGGTTCGGTTGAATGCGTTGAAGAACGAACTCTTGAACTCCAGGCGCCTCGCCTCGCCGAAGAAGAAGTCCTTGCCGAAGGTGAAGTCTTCGCTCCGCAAGGGGGGATTTCGCAGGCCGGGCAGGTTCGCGCCGGCGTTTCCGAACGAGTAGTTCGGGGGACGGGCGAAGGCGCGCGGATTGATGTACGGAGCCGCGTTGGGATCGCCGTTGAACGCCGGGTTCTTGAGCGGCTCGCCCGGAACGATGTTGGCCCGGGTGGTGCCCGAGAACAGGCCGGTGTTCTGGTTCGAGACCACGCGAAGCGGATATCCCGATTGATAGTTCTGGATTCCCGAGAGCTTCCAGCCTCCGATCACCAGATCGGCGGCGCGTCCGCTCTTGCCGAGGTACTTCTTGCCACGGCCCACCGGGATCTCGTACGAATAGGCCACCACGAGGTGATGCGGCACGTCCTGATTGCTGATCGCTTTGTCGGCGCGCTGGTCATAGCCGTTCTGCGTTCCGATGTCGCCCGCTCCGAGAAATCCGCCGAGGCCCGGATTCCCGCCTTGCGTGTTGGAGATCAACTTCGCGAAAGTGTACGACGTGATGAAGAACAGTCCGTTGCTGTAGCGGCGCTCGGCGCTCATCGTCAGCGCGTGGTAGGTGCTGTGTCCGCTGGTGTCGCCGTCCACTGACTGCGCGATTCCGGTGTACTGAGGCAGCGGCCGCAACGCCTGGTTGACAGCCCGATTGCCAGGGAACGTGCTCCAAGGCGGGCGGACTCCGGCATTGCGCGCCGCGTCGGTGCTGACCGGTACGAACAGCAGATCGCCGAGCCGGAGATTCTGAGGATCCACCTGGTTGATGAGTTCGCGATTTGCCAGCAGCTTCACGCCCATCGTGGCCTGATAGCTGGCCCGGACCACCGTGGACTTCCCCAGCCCCCGCTCCACGGTGAAGTTCCAATCGTAGAGATACGGCGCCCGCCCTGCGTAGCGCGGCATGTAGCCGACCGTGCCGAACAGATTCAGCCCCGGGTCGATGATCGGAGGCCGCCGCGGGCTCGCCGGGAATCCGCTGGTGTACAGGAATCCGGGGGATACGCCGCCGTCGGGCGACGCCAGGTTGAAAAAGCCGCCGAACCCGTCGGTTCCGCGATCGGCGTTCGCGCCCTCGCGCATCGGCAGGTAGTAGATCGCGCCGCCAGCGCGGACGACCCAGCTCGGGGTGATCTGATAGGCCAAACCCAGCCGCGGACTGAAGGCGTTCATCCGTACGTCGGTGAACCGCGCACGTCCCGTACGGCCTGCACCGTTGCCCGCGAACTCCAGGGCGCCCAGGATTCCGCCCGCCGCCGGATTGGAGCAGTGCCGGCAAAGGTTCGATTGTTTGCCGTCCTTCTCCGCCTTGGGGAATGGCAGCTCGTAGCGGAGTCCGATGTTCAACGTCAGCTTGCGCGTAATCTTGTAGTCATCCTGCACATACCACGCATAGTAGGGTTGACCGTAGTTGAAATCTCCACTGAAGTTATAGCGGCCGTTGTCGGCCATGCCCAGCAGGAAGGCCGCATATGAGGACCCTGTCTGCCCCGGAGCGCCCGGCAGTCCCGTGGTGCCGCGGTTGAAGTTCGCCTCGCCCATGCAGGTGTTGCAGTCGATACGGCGATAGTCCTGGCGGATGAAATTGAATCCGAACTTCAAGTTGTGGCTGCCCCTGATCCAGGCCAACTGTTCGTTGATCGTCCAGGTCCGGCTCGGAGACAGCGTATCGATCCAGAAGCCCAGCCGGACATAACCGTCGCCGAGCGTGTAGAGCGACGGCGGACGGCGGTTGCCGGTCTTGCTGGTGGCGGTGGCCCCCTGGAGCTCGATGATCTTGCGATCGGCCTCGGGGATGTCGTAGTAGCGCTGGCTGAAGTACTCGATCACGTCGCGCGTGTTGCGCCCGAACGTGAAGTGGTTCAGAAGAGTCGGCGAAATCACGTAGTCGTGGTTGATCCGGTAGAACTTGTTGATCCCCTGGCTGTTGAAATTCTCGCCCAGCGGTCCGGGAATAGGCCCGATCGCGTCGGGTCGCCCGAAGAACTGGCGGCTGAACAAGCCGCTGATGCGATTGCGATCGGTGAACGCGTAGTCGCCCTTGGTCGACCATACCAATTGGTTGCTGCCCGGATTGCCGACCACGTTGATGTTGTTGAACGTCGTCGGAAGCTCGGTGGGCGGGAGGTATTTGTTGAGCGTGGTGGCCACCGGTGAAATACGGTTGCGCGGGATGAGGTTGCCCGGAAACGGATCCCTCACGATACGGCTGCCTTCCACGCGAGTCGAGTTCGGATCGTACACGGGAATGATCGCGCCCGCTCCGTCGCGCCAGACGGTGAAGTCGCCGTTGCGCATCGCCTCCGGCGGAACCGAGACGAGACCGCCAGGGTTGCCCTGCCGGAAGATCGCCCTCTCATAGGAGACGAAGAAGAAGGCTTTGTTGCGGCCATCGTAGATCTTGGGAATGTAGACCGGACCTCCCACGGTTCCGCCGAAATTGTTCTGGCGGACCACCGAACGAGTGCGTGGATAAAACCCTCGCGCGTTCAGCTTGTTATTGCGGAAGAATTCGAACAACGAGCCATGCAGTTGGTTGGTGCCGGACTTGGTCGTGAAGTTGATGATGCCGTTTCCCGTGCGGCCGTACTCGGCCGAGTAGGAATTCGTGATCACCTTGAATTCCGCGATGGCGTCGGTGCTCACCGATTGGAAGCTCGGATCGTTGCGGCGTTCGCTGCCGGCCTCGGCGCCATCGAGCAGCATGCTGTGTTCGGCCGACAAGCCGCCGCCTATGCGGAGGCTCAAGTCCTGACCGGGAGTTACGGTCACGCCGGGAGTGAGCAGAACGAAACTCAAGTTGTTACGCAATCCACCCGAGAGAGTGAGAGGAAGATCCTGAATCGTCTTCGAGCCGAACACCTTGCCGAGGTCGGTTCGTTCGCTTTGGACGATCGGCGCTGCGCTCTCCACCTGCACTGTTTCGACGACTTGCCCGACTTCGAGGCGAAGGTCGACGCGCACGGCGCTGTTGACTTGTACCGGAATGTTCGGAGCCTGCGCCGAGCGGAATCCGGTCTTCTCGGTGCTGATCGTGTAGACACCCACGGGAAGGTAAGGAACGCTGTACGATCCGTCGTTTCCGGTTGTGGTTGTTTGCGCCAATCCCGTCGAGGGATTGGTGACTCTTACCGTGGTGCCGGGAACGGCCGCTCCCGCGGGATCGGTGACTACGCCAGTGATCGTGCCGCGGTCCTGAGCGAAGACACTGAAGGCGGCAAGGACGAGAATGCAACTGCGCCGGGCGCCTTGGGCCATTGGAATTGGACCTCTCTTACGTGATTTTCCCCGGGATTTCCATTTTGGGTCTCCCGGACCCCGACAGTGTACACCAACGCCTCA
>VFZY01000274.1 GCA_016870915.1 Acidobacteriota bacterium
GGGAGAGGTGTCGAAAGAACTGCTGGAAACAGGCATGTTGTCAGTTTTCGTTTTTGTGCGATGGTCGAAAGAAGCCATCCGCAGGCACTGGCCCGCCCTCGGAAAGGGGATTCTGATCAAATCCGGCACGGGAGTGAGGCGTTGGTGTACACTGTCGGGGTCCGGGAGACCCAAAATGGAAATCCCGGCCGGAATCGGCAATTTCGTCACCTTCACCGAAATCGCCTTCAGTTTCCGCATCGATGGCCTGGTCATGGCGGCGGGCATCGGCTTTGCCCTGACCCTGGGCGCACTCGGCGGCCTGCTGCCGGCCCGCAACGCGGCCCGCAAGGAGATCCTGCTGGCGCTCAGGGAAATCTAACCGGATGGATCAAGATCTCAAATCACTCCGGATCGACCGGAGCCTCAAACGCGATGCGGGCGAGCCCTCACCCTGGGCTCGCCGCATCATTGTCACCGGGGTTCTCCTCTTCGTTCTGCTCGGCGCCGGGCGCTGGATCTACTCCATGCTCAACCGCGCCGTGGAAGTGGATACGGCGCGGGCCGTCTCCCAGCAACTGGGCGGCGCGGCCAAGGCCAACACCGTCATCCTCAACGCCACCGGCTACATCATCGCCCACCACAAGATTCAGGTCACCTCCAAGGTCATTGGCAAGGTCGCCTGGATCGGGGTCGAAAAAGGCGACCGCGTGAAGGAAGGCCAGGTTATTGTCCGGCTGGAAGACGAGGAATACCGCGCTCAGCTTCAACAGGCTCGCGGCCAGTTGGCGAACCTTGAGGCGCGCCTTCAGGAACTGCTCAACGGCTCGCGGCCCGAGGAGATCGCCATGGCCCGCGCCAACCTGGAACAGGCGCGCGCGGACGTCAACAACTTCGGGATTTCGCTGGAACGAACCCGCCGGCTGGTCGCCGAGAAGGTGGCCGCGCAGCAACTGCTGGACGACGCCCAGGCCCGCTATGACTCTGGCGTGGCTCGCGTCAACTCCCTGGACCGCGCCTTCGAACTGGTCCGCATCGGCCCGCGCAAGGAACAGATTGACGCCGTTCGCGGCCAGATCGAACAGGCCAAGGGCTCCGTCGCATTCTTCGAGACCCAGCTTTCAAACACGGTGATCAAGGCCCCGGTCACGGGCACCATCCTCGAACGCGTCGTGGAGAAAGGCGAGTTCGTCACAACCAGCTTCGTCGGCGAACGCGGCGCCAAGGGCTACGTCGTCTCACTCGCCGACCTCAATGACCTTCAGGTGGAACTCGACATCAATCAGAACGACTTCGCCCGCCTTGGCCCCCGCCAGAAGGGCATCGTCACCACGGACGCCTATCCGGACCGCAAGTACGATGGATTCATCTACGAGATCTCCCCGGAGGCGAACCGCCAGAAAGCCACCGTGCAGGTGAAAGTGAAAGTGGCCGCCCCGGATTCCTTCCTCCGGCCCGAAATGAACGCCAGCGTGGCGTTTGTTTCCGAAGAGAAAGCCGCCCCGGAGGCAGCCGCGGCCCGCCCCGTGGTTTTCATTCCGGCGTCGGCCATCCGCAACGGCAACGTCTTCGTCCTCCTCGGCGACCGCGCCCTTCAACGCCCCGTTCGCACCAGCGGCTCCACGCCGCAAGGCATCCGGGTGGACGAAGGCCTCATCGGCGGCGAGGACCTCATCATCAACCCGCCGGAAACACTCAAGAACGGCGACCGTGTCCACAGGAGAAACCCGGCATGAGCGAAACCATCATCCAGACCAGCGGCCTCACCAAGCAGTTCGTCCGCGACGAATTCAAGGTGGTCGCATTGAAGGATGTCGCCATCGAAATCAACCGTGGCGATTTCGTGGCCCTCATGGGGCCATCCGGATCCGGCAAGTCCACCCTGCTCCACCTCATCGCCGCTATGGACCGGGCCACGGCCGGTGAGATCCGGGTGCTCGGCGAGGACTTGCGCCGCCTGAGCGACCGGCAGATCGCCGCCTGGCGCAACGCCCACATCGGGTTCGTTTTTCAGAATTTCAACCTCATCCCGGTCCTCACCGCGCTCGAGAACGTCGAACTGCCCCTCAAGCTCACCAATCTCAAGAAGAAGGAACGCATCGACCACGCCCAGACGGCGCTCAAACTCGTCGGGCTGGAGGACCGCGTCCACCACCTGCCCCGCCAACTCTCCGGCGGCCAGGAGCAGCGCGTCGCCATCGCCCGCGCCATCGTCACGGACCCGGATCTCATCCTCGCCGACGAACCCACCGGGAACCTCGACGCCACAGCCGCCCAGGACGTGCTCACCCTGCTCGCCCGCCTCAATCGCGAGTTCAACAAGACCGTCATCATGGTCACCCATGACCCGCACGCGGCCAGCTTTGCCACCCGCATCCGCCACCTGGAGAAAGGTGAGATGCTCCCGGAGGGCACAGTCCCCAAGGACTGGCTCCATTCCGCTAACGCCCAGCGTTCCTGAGGCCCCGGGCTTACTCGACCGGTGCCCCCTGCTCCCGGGTCACCACCGCGCGCATCCCCGCCTCAATCACGCGCTGCGCCCGCAGCCCGTCGCTGTGCGAGGTGGGGAACGCCGCCCCACGCCGCACGCAATCGATGAACGCGGCGGCCTCCGCCTTGTAAGCCGGTCCGAACCGTTCGACAAACTCCGGCGCCCCCGGTCCGCCCTGCCCACCCCCGGGGAACACCTTCCGGGCGATCGGCTCCGTGCCGCCGCGGCGGCCAAAGGCCTCCACAAGAATCTCGCCCGGATTCTGGACAAAGTGGCCAATCTGGATCTGGCCCCCGGTTCCGTAGATCGCCGATTCCACGCGGTACCCGGAGACATGGTTCCGGGTCACCTGTACCTGCCCCAGAATCTCCTCCCCGAACCACATGTAGAGCATCGCGTCGTCGAAATCCTCCTGGCAGGACGCCACGTGCTTGTTGTGCAAAACGGACCCAATGGCCATCGCCCGGTCCGGCATGCGTCCGGTGACCCACAGAATCTCGTCCACGTTGTGCACCGACATGTCGGGCAGAATGCCGCCGCTTTGATAGCCGTCCGGCGGCGGCCCGGAATCCTCCAGCGCCGAATAGATCTTGAACACCCGGCCCACCGCACCCTGGTTCGCCAGGTCCCGGGCATAGGCCAGGGCGACGTCAAACCGGCGCTGAAAGGCCAGCATCAGCGCGTTCGGATAATCGCGGTCCAGTTCCGCGCAGCAGGCCAGGTCGCCCGCCAGGGTGCCCGTAAGCGGCTTCTCCATCAGCACGCGATGCCCCGCCCGCACCAGGTGCATCGCGTGCGCCTGGTGGAACTCCGTGGGTGAAATCACCAGCGAAGCGCCGCAGACGCCAGCCGCCGCATAGGCCTCAACCGACTCAAAAACTGGTCCGGAATACCCGGTTTCGCCCCGGAACCGTTCCAGAGTACGTGGGTCGCGATCCACCACGGCGGCCAGCGAGCAGGCCCCAGTCTCGCGCCCCAACTCCAGCAGATGCAGAGCGTGCACCCAGCCCATCCGTCCAATCCCGACGATGCCCAACGCCAATGTCTGATCCAAGCTGCCACTCCTCTAAGCCGGGCGTCAGCCCGAGCGTCCTCCCGTTGTAACAAAAAGTCACCCGCAGGCGCTCGAAGCCATTGACACCACGCATAAGTGGTGCTATTATATGTCTGAGGCAGCACGCTCATAATGACACTTCGTTACTCGTGGATTCTACGCGGCGCCGCTCTTCCCAGCATCGCGAATTCCTAAGCGCGAGACTCCTCAGCGTTTCCCCCCTAAACCCCTGTCAATTCGTCCTGGCTTTTGCCGGAAAGGAGGTAGTCCCCATGTTCATGTTCCAGCGCTACCGGGTCGCCCAGACCCAGCGGGCGGTGGTTTCCCGTTTCGGAAAGTTCGAGCGAGTCCTCGAGCCCGGCCAGTATTGGCTTTTCACCCTCGGCTTGAGAGTGCACTACTTCTCCGCGCGCCGGGTGTTCGAGGGGCGGGTCGCCGACTACCTCATCGACCGCTATCCGGACGTGATGCGGGAGCACTTCGACACCTTCACCACCGACGAGGACGAGTTCGCCTACGTCTACGTCGACGGCACCTTTGAGCGGGTCCAGCCCCCTGGTCAGGTCAGTTACTACTGGCCAGGTGGATGCCTGGTGGTCGGTTACTGGGTGAAGATCTCCGGGGAGGAGTGGCCCGCCCCCGCCCCGGCCTGGGGCGAGCAGCCCGGCGCCAAGGAGTGGGTGGTCTGACAGCCCGGCCCGGCGGAGAGCGATCTCCGCCGCGGCCGGGTTCGTTTCATTGAGGCCCGGCCTGCAAAGCCTGCCCGATGTGGAGCACGGCCGAGATGGCCTTCTGGTAGTTCATCCGCATGGGGCCGAGGACGGCGATCTTGGTCTCCAGGCCCTCCGGCATGGCCACCGAAATGCCGATCAGCGACAACTGGCCCATGGCGGGATGGACGTCCGCCAGGCCAACTTGAACCGCCAACTCGCCGTCGGGCTGGTCCAAAAAGCGGTCCAGGAGCATCAATAACCGCTTTTTTTGCTCCAAAGCCTGGAAAAGTTCGCGCATTTTTTCCTTGGTCAGGTCCAGATCCACCCCCACCAGGTAGGCCGCGCCCTCCAAATGGACCTCCGGATCAGGCCCCAAATCGAGCAAACCGTGGCTATAAAGCACCGAAAGACGCTTCAAAATGGCATCGTAAGCGGCACTTTCGTGGGCCAGACGCTCACGCAACCGCTCCCGCACCTCGGCCAGAACCATGCCCGAGAAGTTGCGGTTGACGTAGTTCCGGATCTCATTCAGTTCATCCTGCGAAAGCTGGTCCGGCAACTCCACCACCTGATTGCGAATCATGCGGTCGCCGGTGACCACGATCATCAGCACGCGCTTGTCCACCAGGGCCATCAGTTCGATCTGGTGCAGAGACTGGGACGAAGCCGGAATCGCGGCGGCGATGCCCACATTGCGCGTCATTTCGGTGAGGATGTGCGATGTGGAGGCAATTCGGGCCTCAACGGAGGCGGCCTGGCGCAACTGGTTTCGCAGCCGCTGCAACTCGCCCGAAATCACCCGGCTGGCGGCCAGGGATTGCACGTAGCTGCGAAACGCCTTTTCGGTGGGAACACGGCCCGCCGAGGTGTGAGGCTGGAATAGAAAGCCCTCCTCGCTCAGGTCCGCCATGATGTTCCGGACCGACGCTGAACTGAGCACCTGGCGGCTGCCACGCGAGATGGTGCGGGAGGCCACCGGGTCGCCCGACTCGATGTACTCCTTGACGATGGAGTGGAGGATCTCCATCGCCCGCTTATCGCCTGTCACGCTGTGGTGCAAAAAGAAACGCCTTTGTCCAAATTCTAGAGGCCGGGCACGCTGCCGGTCAACCGCCGGGAATCGCCTTATCCTCGCCTGCCCGGCGGGCCAACGGCAACAGCCACCCGAGCGCGGCCAGAACCGGACCTGAACACAGCCCCGCCACCCACCACCGGAGACCCGGCGTGAGGGCCGCCGTGGCCCCAATGACCACCGCGCCTGCCACTACCATCGGCATGCGCCAGCCCCACCAGCAGGCGCAGGCGAACGATGCCAGCGCCAGGGCAGCCGCCAGCACGGCCGCCCAGCGGAGCGGCTGCGTGGCCAGCGCCGCAGCGCCCAGCGCAACCAGCACTCCGCCCACGGCTGCTGGGAACACCCAGCCGGGCCGCACGAACTCGATGGCGCCGGCCAACACGCCCAGGCAGAGCACGGCCAGCGCCAGATTGGGGTCGCCTAAGGCCGGAATCACCGTCAACAAGCGCATTCCCGGAGGATACAACGCCAGCGCCGGCCTCCGTGCTACTGTAGGCAAGAATGAGCGCAAGCCCGCCCGCCCTGAAAGATCCCTACCAGTACGACCCAGCCGCGGTGGAAGAGCCGCCGCGGGGACTATTCAGCATCCTCCGCCGCATCGGCCCAGGCATGATCCTGGCAGCTTCCATTGTCGGTTCCGGTGAACTGATCGCCACGACAACGCTAGGCGCCGAAGCCGGCTACACAGCCCTCTGGGTGATCCTGATCAGTTGTTTCCTCAAGCCGGCGTTGCAGGCCGAACTGGGCCGCTTCTGCATTGCCACGGGCGAGACCGGATTGGCGGGTTTGACGCAAGTACCGGGACCGCGCGCCGGGCTGGGCTGGGTGGTCTGGGCCTGGGTGGGTATGATCCTCATGACGCGATTCCAGATCGGGGCCATGTTCGGCGGCGTGGCCCAGGTGCTCAATATTCTGATTCCGGGCGTGCACGTGAACGTCTGGGTGGTGGTGCTGTTGGGTGTGACCCTGGCGCTGCTGCTGGGCGGCGGTTACGAGCGAATCGAAGGGCTGGCCACCATCAAAGTGGGCCTCTTCACGATGCTTACGCTCATGGCCGCCCTCCTGTTGATCCGCCACCCGCAGGACTTCAACTGGGACAAGCTGATGCAGGGTCTCAACTTCGACCTGCCGAAAGGCGGACTGGCAACCGCGGTGGCCGTGTTCGGCATCACCGGCGTGGGTGCGGCCGAGTTGATCATGTACCCCTACTGGTGCGTCGAGAAGGGCTATGCGCAGTTCACCGGCCGGCAGGACGGCTCCGAAGACTGGAAACGCCGGGCGCGGGGCTGGGTTCGGGTGATGCACTTCGACATTCTGGCCACCATGGTGATCTACACCGTGGCGACGCTGGCGTTCTACCTGCTGGGCGCCGGCATCCTCAACTCCCGCGGTATGGTGCCCAAGGCAAATGACATGATTCCGGTCCTTTCCCGGATGTATACCGAGACGTTGGGATCGTGGGTGATCTGGCTCTTCTACGCCGGCGCGATCGCGACGCTGTACGGCACCATTTTCGCCGCCACGGCCGCGGAATCTCGCGTTTTTGCGGACCTTTGCCGCCTGCTCGGCAAGTTCCGCTCCGACGATTATCCCGCCCGTATCAAATACCGCCAGCGTTTTGTTTGGATCCTTACCGTGGTGCCCGCGTTCGGGTATATGCTCATTCAGTCGCCGGTCAACATGGTCAAAGCGGGAGGCGTGGCCCAAGCCTGCATGCTGCCCGTCATCGCCGTGGGAACACTGTACTTGCGGTATCGCAAGATGCCGCGGGAACTGCATTCGCCGGTGTGGATGGACGCCGGGCTCTGGATCGCCAGCGTGGCGATTTTCGGCATGATCGGCTACTATCTGTACCTTCTGGTCGCCTTCTAAGGAACTCATCCGGCCACTTCAAGTGGGATGAGCGCGTAACCCATTGATTTTGCTTTGGCGTGAAGTTTGGCCTCCAGCCTTTTCTGATACCGGAGTTGGTCGGCGGCGAATTTAGAGTCGTCGAACTCCTGGCGTGTGGTGATCAAGTGGAAG
>VFZY01000275.1 GCA_016870915.1 Acidobacteriota bacterium
TCAGCCGGAAGGTTGGATCCTGCGAGAGCCGCTCGGCATCGTTGACATCCTCGTAGCCGGCAATCCGGCTGTAGACGGACTGGCGCAGTAGGTCCGCCAGCGGAAGCTGGGTATTCTTGCCGCGCCGTGAGTCAGTCAGGTGTTGGGCAATGAGAGCACCGAAGCCCAGCCGTTCATCCAACTCACGCACCAGGATCAGACCACCATCGGAAGTAACGCGCGATCCCTGGAAGTCGATCTTGAGAAGGCCGTTGAACGAGAGCTGAAAGGGCTGGTTTTGTTTGTCACCCATTGGGTGCTGTCCTCCGCAGGGGTCTTCGCTGCCTTCAAACCCCTATCGATATTGATGCGGACGAGCATCCAGGAGATTCGCACGCGCGGCTCAAAACGGAAATGTGGGCTAAAGCCCGATGCTTGGCTGTCGAGCAAACACCGCATCAGCGCCACATGGACCCGCGACCGTCCGGATCTGTTCACGCCCAACGGACCGGGCCGCAATATCGCCCGCACCTTTACCGGCGTGCTGGACCGTTATAATGTCACCTACTTCACCTTCGGCTCGGCCTGGAGCTCGGAAACGCGTTTCGGCTGGAACCGCGTCGATAATACGCGGCGTGATCGCTACTTCGACGTCGCCGATCCGACGAAGTCCGAAGCGAATCTCGGCGGACGCCGCGCTCCTGCCGTGACAGCGCTCGGATTCTCCGTCAGCGGCGAAGACAACTTCATCGGCAACGCGCCGAGTTGGAACCTGGAGCAGAAGCTCACGCGCCAACTCGGCAAGCATTCGCTCAAATGGGGCGGCATCCTCAGCCGCCGCGCCTTCGGCATAGGCAATGTCGGCAGTCCGCTGTTCACCTACAACACCGAGCAGGATCTGATCGAGAACACGCCAGTGGCCGCGCAGTTCTCGTTTGGATTCCGCCCGTGGGTGGGCCGCCAGTTCGATTTCGGACTCTTCCTGCAGGATGATTGGCGGATCAGCCGCAAGCTGGTGCTCAACCTCGGACTGCGTTATGACTTCTTCGACAACATGACGGCGGAGGGCTTGAACGGCGGTCCGCCGCACTTCGCCAACGCTTCGTTCACGAACTTCGCCAACTTCACGCTCGGGGCGTTCCGGCCGTTCGACAACGCCTATGACCGCGATTCGTTCAGCATGGGTCCCCGCTTTGGTTTCGCTTACAATCCCGATGGCGCGGCGAAGACCGTGATTCGCGGCGGCGTAGGTTTCATGCACGCGCCGGTGAACACGAGCATTTTCGAGCAAACGGCCATCAACTCTCTCGACCAGCCGTTCCGCATCGATCTGTCGCGCGCCGAAGTGCAGCGCATCGGCATTCGATTCCCGGCATACAACGAGGATGTGCTTCCCTTGATCCGCGCTGGCACGGCCGCTCCAGCCTACCAACTCGTCGATCCCAAGATTCACACTCCCTACGCTATCAACTTCACGCTGGGTGTGGAGCATGCGCTTTCGTCCAACCTGATGCTCGAAACCGCGTTCGTTGGAACGCGCGGAGTGAAGTTCATTCTTCCGCGCATCTACAACCAAGCCGATTCCATTACGGGCATCCGCCCCAATCCGGCGCTGGGCCAGTCGCGCTATTGGGACAATTCCGACAGTTCGATTTTCGTCTCTTGGCAAACCTCGCTCCGCAAACGCTACAGCAAGCATCTGAGCGGCGCTCTGCACTACACGTGGGGCAAGACGATGACGTACTTGTACGGCGATCTAACCTACGCCGTGCCGACGTTCATTCAGGACTTCTTCGACGTTCGCGCCAATCGCGGCAGGCCTCCGCAGGACATCCAGCACGCCGTTACCGGCAGCTTTGTTTACGATGTGCCCGTGTTCGGAAATGCGGGTCGTCTAGTGGCGCACACGCTTGGTGGATGGCAGGCGAGCGGCGTGGTCCGCGCGCAGACCGGCAATCCACTCACCATTACTCAGGCCAGCGGCCGCGTGTTTGGCCGTCCCGACCTGATTGATTTCAACAGCGCGGTCATGAACCAAGGCTTGCAGTACCTCAATCCGGCCGCCTTCGCCCGCGTTCCGGTCAGCGCGATGACGGGTCAACAGATCCGCGCCGGATCCACGGGCAACGGAGCGCTCGTCGGCCCAGGTTTCTGGAACCTGGATTTTTCTCTCGGCAAGAACTTCCGCGTGACGGAACGCGTTCACTTCCAATTCCGCGCCGACATGCTCAACGCGTTCAACCATGCGAACCTCAATGTCGTGGAGACCAACATAGTCAACGCTCGGTTCGGCCGCATCACAGGCGCCACCGATCCGCGCTTTATACAGTTCCATCTTCGTCTCGCCTTCTAGACCTATGCGTATTTGCTTCCTTGCTTTTGTGTTGGCGATTGCGGCCAAGGCTGCCGTTATCGAAGGCGCTCCCGCGTCCGGACCGGCGCGTATCGCGCTGCCCGCGCTCGAAGCGGCGTTGGCGAAGGCAAACCCACCTCTGCGCGCCGTTCGACTGGAACTCGCGAGCGGTGCGGCCGAATCGTTCTCGATTCGGCAAGCTGGCGACCGCGTTACCGTCGCGGGCGCCGATCCGACTGGACTCGCTTACGGCATCCACGAAGTCGCCGCTCAAATCGCCGCGACAGGCAAGCCCAGCGACACCGCGCAATCTCCCGCCGTCGAAATCCGCTCGGTCGCCTTGTTCCTCTACAACCGCGACCTTGAGCGCCAGTGGTTCTACTCGGAAGATTACTGGCGCCGCTACTTCGACCTGCTTGCACGCGCGCGCTTCAACCGCATCACGCTCGTGTTCGGTCACCAGACCTCTTACTTCGCGCCGCTGTTTCCGTTCCTCGTTGAAGTGCCCGGCTACGAAAAAGTGCGCGTGCCTTCGCTCACTCGCGAGGATCGCCGCCGCAACCTCGCCATGCTCCGCACCATCACCGAACTCGCCGACGAACACGGAATCCGCTTCGTCCTCGGCATCTGGCAGCAGCATGCGTATTTGTACGGCAAGAATCTCGTCGACAATCTGCCGTACGAAGATTTGTTCGACTACTGTCCGAAGGCGCTGGCTATGGTGCTCAAGAGCGTTCCCAAAATTTCCGGCGTTCAGTTCCGCATGAATTCGGAGTCCGGCATCGAAGAGGATGATCAGAATCGCTTCTACACCGGAATGTCGAAGGCGATTCTGTCGGTGGGCCGGCCGGTCGCGATTGACTATCGGGCGAAGGGGCTTCGTCCGGAGACCATCGCCTCCGCCGTTTTGCTCGGCATTCGTCCAACGGTGTCGAACAAGTATTGGCGCGAGCACATGGGGCTGCCGTATCAAAGCACGCGCATCGACGCTTCGGACAAAGCGCGAAGCTATCGTCGCTACGGCTACTGGGACACCCTCTACCAGGACCGTCCTTACGACGTTCTGCACCGCATGTGGACGCTCGGTTCGCATAAGATTTTGCTGTGGGGCAATCTTGACTAAGCGCGTCAGTTCGCCGAGAGCACGCATTTGGGCGAGGGGCGCGGCATGGAGATCTGCGCGTCGCTTTCGCAGAAGGGGTTTGGCAATTTTCCCGGAGGCGCATGGCGCATTTTCGCCAAGCCTGAACTCGAATACTACCGCTGGGAATTCGAGCGTTACTGGGCCTATTATCTCTCTTTCGGCTTGGGCGCTTATTCGCGCGATCCTCGGCAGCCCGTGCTCGAAGCCGAGTTCCGTCAGCGCTTCGGTTCAGCCGCGCCCGCTCTGCGCAAAGCTTACGATGCCGCAAGCTGGGTGATTCCGTATCTCACCGCCACGCGCGCGGTCTCCAATTCCAACTTCGGCTATTGGCCGGAAATGGATACAGGTGGGTTGATGAAGCGCTACATCGAAACCAACACCGGGGACGACAATCGTTTTTATTCGATCGGCGAATACATCGACGATCGGCTCGCGCGCCGACTTACGGCCAAAGCCACGCCCGCCGACATGGCTGCGCAACTTGAGCGCTGGGCCGCGAACGTTGGCGAAGCGATGAAGTCGATTGTCGACGTTCCGCTGGGATCGTCGAAGGAGCTTGCCTCCACTCGCACCGATCTCGGCGTGCTGGCCGCGCTCGCCCGCTACCATGCCGCGCGGTTGCGCGCGGGCGTCGAGTACGAATTATTCGCGCGCGATGGCGAGCAATACCGTATTGCGGCAGCCGTAGCACGGTTTGGGGAGGCGGTTGCGCACTGGAGGGAAATCGCGCGGCTGACCGACGGTGTTTATTTCCCGAACATGGTGTTCAACCGTCCGCCGGAACAAATCGGCCACTGGAAGGACGAAGTTCCGTTGCTGGAAAGCGAACTGGCGCGCCTCCAGGAGATCGAGAGACTGTACGTTTCGGCCGTTGTCGAACCAGCCAAGGCGCTGGAGTGGAAGATCGAGCACCCGCGCTACAAACTCGCGATGCGCGCCAAGGAAACGGCGGGCGTATGGTCGCGCTGGGCGGATCTCACGCCCACGCCGGAGCCGGCCGTCGGCCCGGCGGAACGCTATTCCCAGACCGACCCTCGTGCTGCGGTCCAGGATTTGATCCGCGCCCACCGCTACGGCCGCATCCTTCATTCGCCGATTCGCTTCGCTTCGTCCACGCAGCCGTTGCGCATCCATGCCTCGCTGCTCGGCAAGCGCGAGGGAGCGGCCATGGCGCTCCGATATCGTCGTCCTGCGGATGGATACTCGTTCCAGTCGGTTCCGATGAAGGCGGTCTCTTCGCCCAATGCTTACTCTGCGGAAGTCGCGGTGAAACCCGGCGAGACGATCCTTTATTACATCGAAGCGCATGACGGAACTTCGCACTTCCATGGGTCGAGCAAAGAGCCCTATGAAGTGACCGTACGCGCCGCAGTGCCTGCTCCTCCCGAGGTTAAGCACACCGAAATGACGTCAGCTCGCGTAGGGCAAGACTTGCCTGTATCGGTGACAATCCGATCAGCGGCGCCGCCCGCCGCGGTTCGCTTGCACTACCGGCACCTCGACCAGTCAGAGGACTTTCGCATCCGCGAAATGGTCCGCGACGGTTCTACCTACCGCGCCTCGGTGCCCCATGAATTCATTGTTCCTGGATGGGATCTCGTCTACGCCATCGAAGCAATCGGCGCCGATGGGGTCGGGGCGTTCTACCCTGATCTATGGAAGCGCAACCCGTTTATCGTCGTGCCGGTTGAGAGGGTGTCAGGCGCGACGTCCACGGCAGCCAAATAGCTGTTCGGACCCGTTCATGTAGCCGTAGGGGGAAATTGCTGTTGGTGCAAGACTGAACAAGAACTCCGTCAATCCATCCTTCACCAGGTCCGTCTTCGCTGCCGTGGTCAGTCCGAATCCCACGCGGTGGTCCTCGAACTCCCACCAGCGCACGTTGGGCATCCCGGATAAGACGTCATTCAGGCGCTCAAGTTCCACAGTTCCGTCAACGCTTAAATCGGGCCGGGCGCCGGGCGGCAGCACGCCTTCCAGGCGCACGTCCACCGTGACGGTCCCGTTGATCGCCGCCGGGTCGATGCGGGAAACCCGGCCGTTGATCACACCGTTGCGGGTGTCCACTTCCGCCAACTGCCCCAGAGCCACATCCTTGATCTGCGTTTCGGTGATCTTCAATTCGGCCTTCAACCGCCACGGCTGAACCACCTTGGCCAGCAGCGTTCCCGGCGGCACCTTCTGGCCCACCTGCACCTCGACGGTCTGCAGGACACCATCCGTGCCCGCCTTCACCTTCAGGTCATCCACCTGCTTCTTCTTCAACTGAAACGCCGCCCGCAGCTTCTCGATGGTCACGTTCTGGGCGGTCAACTGAGCTTCGATCATCTCGTCGTTGATATCCAGCCGCTTCTTCTCCACTTCAAAACGATGCTTCAACTCCTCGGCCGAGGCCTTGGAAAGCCGCAGCGTCAGGTCCGGCGCCAGGCCGCGCTCAAAGAGCTGCGAGTCCCGGTCCGCTTTGAGCTGCGCCTGGACAAACTCGCTCTGCACCTGCGCGGTCTTCGCCGTCTGGTCCAGCTTCGCGCTCTGCAGGCGCACCTTGAGATCCGTGTACGAGGCCTCGGCCGCCTTCACCTGCCACTCCGCATCCGTCGCTTCCAGGCTCAACTGCGGATTGCTCAGTTCCAGAATCACTGTTTCGGGCTTCACGGTGGCGCCCGGCTGCAGGAACCGGCGCTCCACACGGCCTTCGGTCACCGCCGGCACGAACAGAATCTCCTCCGGCGCCAACGTGCCCAGGCCTCGTACCTGCCGGACCATCGGACCTCGCTTCACCGTCCCAAACCACAACGTGCCGCGCTCCACGGTGGGTGCGGCGGGTTTGAGCCTTGAAGCCCCAAAGGCGATCAACAGGGTGGCTGCCACGGCGATTGAGATATAGACGGTGCGCCGAATGATCCGTTTGCGTGCAGCGCCTTCGCGGGGTACGTCCATGTCGAGTCTTCCGGAAAGAGTAGCGCACGCGTGGGGCCAAGCCGCACGTGACACTGAAATCAATCACTTGCGGCGGCGCCGAAACCACGCATCCCGATCCTGACTGTTCGCTTGTGGGACGCCCGTGTACGGGAGCGGAAGCGCTCAGGGCCGGCCGAACGGTTCCAGGCGGATCGTCCACTCGAACAGATCGCCGGGTTTCACCTGGATGAGCCCCTGGTTCAGGTTCAGCGAATTCTGCAGGCCCACCCACGGCTCCGGGCTGAAGAACCCGCCCGCCGGGTCGCCCCACAGGTTGAACAGCACCACGGGCTGGGCCGGCATCGTGCTGGCCCGGTGGCTCAGCCGTAGCCCGAACGCCCTCGGATCGCGCAGTTCCATCACCGGGTCTCCGGTGTAGCCCGTGAGCGAGACCGCCGAAAGCCGCTCGATCGACGAGATAGGCACCGCCGGCACAAAGGACCGGGCCCTGGTTTCGCCCGTCGGAAGGCCAGGCGGCCGCTTCAGAATCTCGGTTGACGAGGGCGACATCAGCACCATCGCATCGGCCGTGCCGTCCGGGGCGAACGGCACACGGAACGTGATGTGATTGCCGATGGAGAAGATCATGTCGTTGCTGTTCAAACCACTGGCCCGCACGCGGTACTGCGTCTCAAGCACGCCGTCTTTCAGGCTGTACGTCGCGTTGATCTTGAACCCGAACGGATAGTACCGCCGCGTATCGGGCGTATCCACCAGGGAAACCGCCGCTTGGGCGCCCTCGCCAGTGGCCCGAAATGAGTCCAGACGCCACTCCATGTCACGCACGAATCCATGAATCGGCATGGGGTACTTCCGGCCGCGGTAGAGATAGGCCGTGTTCGGCTCCGGCGCGCCCGGCTTGAGGCCGGCGGCCACGGCA
>VFZY01000276.1 GCA_016870915.1 Acidobacteriota bacterium
TGAGCAGGTGTGGAACTACGTGAAGAACCACGGAATCGGGCGGATGTTGCTGCGCCAAGCGGACGACCTCAAGTGCGCCGTCCTGGCGCGCCTACGATCCCTGCAACGCCTGCCCTGGACTATCAAAATGTTCTTCCTGACCAAGGACACCGTGTACGCCGCAGGTTGAACTCAATGTCTACTAACCAACGGTCTGATTAATATGTAAGGTTCGGCGCATGCGCGCGCCGGTTGGTTACGTTAAGTTCTTGTGATATCTAACTGACGGGCGAGTTCCTGTTTCAGGCGCGCCAGTTCGCGCGCCGCCTTGGGGTCCCGCGCGCGGTTGCGAAGTTCGTGCGGGTCGGCCGTAAGATCGTACAGCTCATCCGAGTTCTCAATGTCGGTGTAGTGGACGTACTTCCAACGGGCATCCTGCACGGCTTGCCAGGAGGGTGTCTTCGGAAAGTTCTTCTCCGCGAAATACTCTGTCAGAATCGTCTTTCGCCAGCCGCCCGTCTTGCCGGCAAATAGCGGCAGCAGCGTTCGTCCGTGCATGGCCGCGGGCGGTGTGAGACCGGCGGCCGCCAGGAACGTGGGCGCCAGGTCCAGGCTCAACACCGGCTGGCTGATCGTGCTCGCGGGCTTGATCCGGCCCGGCCAGGCAGCGATCATCGGGATGCGAATCGACTCTTCAAACGCCCAGCGCTTGTCACCCAGGCCGTGGTCGCCCCAGAAGTATCCGTTGTCGCTGGTGAAGACAATCAGCGTGTTGGCGGTCTGGCCGGTCTCATCCAACGCCTTGAGAATGTCGCCCACGCCATCGTCAATCGACTTGAGGCAGCGGAGCTGATTGCGGATCACCTCATCGCCGGTGCCCCCGCGCGGCGTGACGGCGGGCTGGCCGTTGACCTCGCGGGTCATGGCCGGCTTGTCCTCCAGCGTGTCCTCGTGATTCGGTCCTCGGGTCACTGGCTGATTGGCGTACAGGCCCTTATGGCGTTCGGACGGCGTGAACGGGCCGTGCACCGCCTTGTGCGCAAGCGTCAGGCAGAACGGCTTGCCGCCATGATTGCGGCGTATGAACTCCACCGCGTGGCCGTTGAGAATGTCGGTCATGTAGCCCGTGGCTTTGACGTCCTGTCCATCCACGTTCAACGGCGGGTCGTTGTAGATACCCTGGCCGCGGAAGCTCACCCAGCGGTCGATCCCCGGGCGCGGCGAGGGATCGGTTCCCATGTGAATCTTGCCGATGTACGCCGTTGCGTAGCCGGCTTCCTGCAGCAGCTTCGGAAACGTCACCAGCGAATGGCTGAGCCTGGCGCTGTCGCCGTTATGCGTAACGCCATGGGCATGAGCATAGCGGCCCGTGAGGAAGCTTGCGCGGCTCGGCGAGCAGAGCGGAATGGCCACGTACGCCTTGTTGAAGATGGCGCCGGCCTGGGCCAGCCGGTCGATGTGCGGCGTCTCGGCGAACGGGTGCCCGGTGCAGTGCAGAGCGTTGAAGCGCAGGTCATCGATGAGGATGAAAACGATGTTGGGGCGTGTGGCGGCCTGGGCCGCAAGGGCAGCGGCGCCCAGAAAGGCGCGGCGCGATAGCGTGGACATCAGTCGAAGGATAGCGTAAGCGGAGCGGCGTGCGGCATGGGGATGGCGGCCGCGAGCGGGCTGATGCGCGCGCCGGGAAGGATGATGCCGGCCAGGTTCAGCGGGTCCGCCGGCGCCGCGGGTTGCAGCAGGTCTTCAGCCCGCGCACGCCGCAAGGCGCGCAAAAGGTCCAGCGCTTCGGGCATGGCAAAGTGCTCGCCCGCGACGGAGGCGATGAATCGCCCGCCGCGCACTTCGCCCCGCATCTCCATCCGGCGAAGCACCACCAGCAGATCCCGCCAGCCCGGGGCCAGCGGCTCGCGCGCCAGCAGGTCGCGGCAGAGCACGCCCCAGCGCCGCAGCAACAGGCGGGCGAACTGCTCGGTCCAATCGGCGGCCGGCTCGGCATGCATGGCCGTGAGCGCCCACCGGCCCGCGGCGTGGCGCGGGCGCGCGGTGCGTTGCCGCCCCTCGCCGCGCCGGCGCTTCTCATCGATCAGCGAGCGGATGTTCTCAAAGCCATCGGCCGTCACCAGGCCCGCCGCGGCGAGTTCCCAAAGACCGTCTTCCACCTCGCTCGCCAGACGCCCGGCCCCGCGCTGGATGTCGGCGAAGAAGCTGGCGCCGGAACGTTCGAGCGCCGCCAGCACATCGGCCGCTGTGTCCGAAAGCGCCGGTGGTGTTCCTCCGCATCGGGCGGGCGCGGCATAAAGCAGCGCCCCGTCCTCGCGCGGGAAGATGGCCAGCGGCGCGATGCGCGTCGGACGGACGCGGCGGAGAGGCGCGCTCTCGGTGGCACGCGCCGGGCTCAGCCGGGCCCACATCACCTCGCCGGAAAGACAGAGGCTGTCCAACAGGCCCGGCTCATAGCCCGCCACGCGCCGGGGCAGGATGTGCTGCTCCCAGGCCGCGGCGGGTGCTTCATAGCCTTCCAGTTGGCGGATCACTTCCAGCAGACCGTCGGCGCCATGCAACTGGCGGCCGGGGGCCAGGTGCTGCCAGTGGTGGAGGAAGCGGAGGAAGGCCTCCGTGGACACAGGCTCAATCTCATGCCGGAGCTGGCCGATGGTGAGCCGGTGAATGCGGGCCAGCAGGCGTCGGCTGCACCATTCCACCCCTTGCGCGCCCGGCGTGAAGCTGCCCTGCAGAACCTGGCCCTGCGCTTCGAGGATCGCCATGGCCTGCCCGGTCAGCGCCTCGGTGAGCGTAAGCCGTCCGGCAAGCGCCGTGATTGAGGCGGGGCCCGTTGATTCCATCCATCCAGCCAGAAGCTGGGCGGCGGCCGCGGCGTCGTGCCGCTCGTACACGTCCCGGGCCAGTCCCGCGCGTTCGGTGGTAACCCAGAGCCCGCGGTAGCACGTTCCGCGGCCGGTTGCGGCCAGTTCGTCAAACCACGCTTGCCAGGCGGGTTCAGGGGGCGCTGCCACCAGCGTGGTGAGGGCGTCGTGGAGTTCGTCGGGGTCGCGCGGGTCAGGCCAGGCCTCTTGGCGGACCGTGCGAATGGCTTCGGGGTTGAGTGCCCCGGGGGCGTCGGGGAGTTCCACGCGCAGTGTCCGCCGCAGTTGCACGGCGCGAGTGCGGCGCTCTTCAAGCGGCGCATCATCCAGAAAGGCGAACGGGTTGGCGTTGATGATCTCGTGGCAGAAGGGCGATGCATGCGAGGTCTCGATGGCGGCGGTTCGGATGGCGCCGCTGTTGATGGCGGCAACGACGAGCGCGAGGCGGTCGAAGTCCATCGCTTCGTGAAGGCAGTTGGAGATGGTCTCCTGAACCAGCGGATGATCGGGGATGTTGATCTCGCCGGTCAGGTTCTCGGCGCAGGCTGCCTGATCCGGGAAGACCGCGGCGACGAGGTCATCGGCCTTCATGCGCTGCCAGGCCGGAGGCACGCGGCGGCCGCCGGCAAAGCGCAGGATGGTCAGCGCGCGCGTGGCGTTCCAGCGCCAGCGTACCCCGAACATCGGCGAGGCAAGCAGCGCCTGCCGCAGCGTGTACTCCAGGTTGCCTGGCTTCAGGAACTCAAAGATGATGTCGAGCGGAAAGGAGTGCTGCTCGGTGAGCGAGATGACGATGCCGTTGTCGGTGGCGGCCGCCTGCAACTCGACGTTGAAGCTGCGGCAGAATCGCTTGCGGAGAGCCAGCCCCCAGGCTCGGTTGACGCGGGCTCCGAAGGGGGCGTGAAGGATCAACTGCTGGCCGCCGGCTTCGTCGAAGAAGCGCTCGGCGACGACGGTGTCGAGCGACGGGAGGAGGCCGCCGAGTGCGGCGGCGCCCGCGTGGACGTACTCGGCGGCTTGCGCCGCGCCGCGCGGGCAAAGGCCGCATTCCTCGATCAGGCGTTCCGATGCGGCGGGACCGGCTTCGAGGATGCGGTGGCGGAGCGCGGCTGTGTGCTCGGAGAGTTCGAAGGTGCGGCCGGGCGCTTCGCCGTTCCAGAAGGGCATGGAGGGTGCGGCGCCGTGGGCGTCCTCGACGCGGACCCGGCCGGCTTCCACGCGGCGGATGCGCCAGGAGGTGGCTCCCAGAAGGAAGACATCGCCGGCCAGGCTCTCGATGGCGAAGTCCTCATCCAGGGTTCCGACGGTGGCTCCGTCGGGTTCCGAGACCACGGTGTACTGAGTGGTGTCCGGGATGGCGCCGCCGGAGGTGATGGCGGCCAGGCGCCCGCCGCGGCGGGCGCGCACCCGGTGGTTCACCTGATCGTGGTGGAGCCAGGCTCCGTTGCGTCCCCGGGCGGTGTTGATGCCGTCCGAGAGCATGGCCACCACCTGGTTGAAGCTCTCTCTCGTGAGTCCTTCGTAGGACCAGGCGGAGCGGGCCAGTTGGTAGAGCGCGTCCTCGTTCCAGTCATCGCAGGCGCAGGCGGCCACCAGTTGCTGGGCCAGGATGTCGAGCGGGGCTCGGGGCTTGTTGAAGCGGTCCAGTTCGCCTTCGCGGATGGCCCGCACGGTGGCGGCGCATTCGATCAGCTCATCGCGGGTGGTGGCGAAGAAACGGCCGTGGGGGCGGGCGCCTACCTGATGGCCGGAGCGGCCGATGCGCTGGATGGCCGCGCTGATGGACCGGGCACTGCCGATCTGGCAGACAAGGTCGACGGCGCCGATGTCGATGCCGAGTTCGAGCGACGCCGTGGCCACCACCGCGCGCAGTTCGCCGGCCTTGAGGCGCTGCTCGGCGTCCAGGCGCAGATGGCGGGCGAGGCTGCCGTGGTGGGGGAGAACAAGGTTGGGTCCAAGGCGGCCGGTGAGGTGATGGGCCACGCGCTCGGAGAGGCGGCGGGTTGAGACAAAGATCAGCGTGGTGCGGTGGGCCAGGATGAGCTCAGCGAGGCGGTCGTAGATCTCGGCCCACATCTCCATGGAGGCGACGGAGGACAGTTCGTCTCGGGGAACCTCGACGGCGAGGGTGAGGTCGCGCCGGCCGGCCGTGCGGACGATGGCGGTGGAGGGGCCGAGGAAGCGGGCGATCTCTTCGACGGGCCGGACGGTGGCCGAAAGGCCGATGTGCTGCGGGCGCGGGTTGCCGGCGCCGGTGACCAGGGCGTCGAGCCGGGCGAGGGTGAGTGCGAGATGGGACCCGCGCTTGTCGCCGGCGACGGCGTGGATCTCATCGACGATGACGGTGCGGACACCGCTGAGGGCTTTGCGGAAGGACTCGGTGGTGAGGAGGATGAAGAGGGATTCGGGCGTGGTGACCAGGATGTGCGGCGGGGCTTTGCGCATGTGGCCGCGCTCGGTGGCGGTGGTGTCGCCGGTGCGGAGGGCGGCGCGGATGGGCTCCATGTTGGCGAGGGCCTGGATGCCGCTGAGGGGGACGTCGAGGTTGCGGTGGATGTCGTTGCTCAGGGCCTTGAGCGGTGAGACATAGATGACCTGGGTGGTGGCGGGGAGTTGGCCGGAGGCGGAGGCCGCTACCAGTCGGTCGATGCAGTGGAGGAAGGCAGCGAGGGTCTTGCCGGAGCCGGTGGGTGCGCACAGAAGGACGTCACCGCCCGCGCGGATCCGGTTCCAGCCTTCGGATTGGATGGCGGTGGGGGAAGGGAACTGGCTGGTGAACCACTGGCGCACCAGGGGGTGGAAGCCCGCGACGGACATGCACTGTCAGGATAGCGCCGCGGGACCGGTTTGGCTAGCCCTGCCTAGACGACTTCGACGCCCATGGAGCGGCAGGCGCCCTTGACCTGATTGACGGCGCCTTCGAGGTCAAAGCTGTTGAGATCGGGCATCTTGATCTTGGCGATCTCCTCGATCTGCTTGATGGTGATCTTGCCGACCTTGTTCTTGTTGGGTTCGGCGGATCCCTTGGCGAGGTTGACGGCGCGCTTGACGAGGATGGCGACGGGAGGCGTCTTGGTGATGAAGGTGAAGGTACGATCCGAGAAGATGGTGATGACCACCGGGATGATGAGGCCTTCGTTGTCCTTGCCGGAGGTCTTGGCGTTGAACGCCTTGCAGAACTCCATGATGTTGACGCCCTGGGGACCGAGAGCGGTACCGACCGGCGGCGCGGGGGTGGCCTTACCCGCCGGAATCTGCAATTTAACCTGTCCAGTAACTTTCTTTGCCATGTTATATCTCGTTCTTGGGTGTCTGAATGTCTACAAAGTTCAGGAGGCTTTTTCCACCTGAAGGAAGTCGAGTTCGACCGGCGTGGCGCGGCCGAAGATGGTGACGAGGACGCGCAGGGTGTTGCGCTCGGGGTTGACCTCGTCGACCTTGCCTGAGAAGTTGGCGAAGGGGCCGTCGATGATGCGGACGGACTCGTTCTTTTCGAAATTGAGCTTGGGCCGGGGCTTGTCGGCCGAGGACTGCTGGCGGAAGAGGATGGAGTTGACCTCATCGGCGGTGAGCGGGACGGGCTTGGTGCCGCCGCCGACGAAGCCGGTGACGCGCGGGGTGGCCTTGATGGCGTGCCAAAGCTCGTCGTCCATCTCCATCTGAACGATGACGTAACCGGGGTACAGCATCCGTTCCGTGGTGACCTTCTTGCCGTTCTTGAGTTCGACAACCGGTTCCTTGGGGATGAGGATCTGTCCGATGCGGTGGGCGAAGCCGAAGGCCTGGGAGCGGCTGCGCAGGGACTCGAGGACCTTCTGCTCGAAGCCGGAATAGGTATGGATGATGTACCAATTCATGGCCGCATTGGGATCTTCGGCCGGGGCTGTTTCGGCGGCGGGTTCTTCGGCGAGGGCGGTTTCGCCGAGCGCTTCGGCCTGAGTGAGATCTTCCGGGTCAGCCACGTTGGTGAGTTCCTTACCTGGTGAGGCTGTCGAACAGGGCAGTGACGCCCCGGGCGACGACGATATCCACGACCGCGAAGTAGGCAGCGAAGGCGAAGACCATGCTGATGACGACGGTGGTGGTGGCCCGCACCTGTTTCCAGGTGGGCCACGTGACCCGGTTCATTTCGGCCTTCAGATCCTCGAAGTAGTCCTTCGAAGCCGCGGTCCAGCCTTTTGCCTGTTCAACAATACCCTGGTTTTCCATCTCAAATCCTGCCTGGGGTTGGCAGGGGCAGAGGGATTCGAACCCCCAAAGGCGGTTTTGGAGACCGCTGGTTTACCGTTAGCCTATGCCCCTACAATTACCAGTTTACGCGATAATCTCGGTGACGGTGCCGGCGCCCACGGTACGGCCACCCTCGCGGATGGCGAACCGGAGCCCCTTGTCCATGGCCACCGGAGTGATCAGTTCAATCTCAAGCGACACGTTGTCGCCCG
>VFZY01000277.1 GCA_016870915.1 Acidobacteriota bacterium
AACCGCCCGGACAGAACGCCGCGCCGTTTGGCGGCGAGATTGCGCTTGCCCCCTCCTTGGAGCGCAGTAATCCTTTTGACGCACTCACAAGTTGCGTGCGCGCACGTGGCGGAATTGGCAGACGCGCCAGATTCAGTCTCTTAGAATCGTCAATTCCATTAGGTTTCCCCCCGGTTCGGTGAATTTCAGACTCGTATCCTTTTTCATTGGCAAAAGTCCCTTGGATCCCATCTTGATAATTCTTATCAGGTTTCGGTGACCCTTCAAGAACTTCATGAAAGTGGCTCCTTGCAAGGGTGTACACTTCCTAGCCAGTTCTTTAGGTAGCCAAAGGTCTTCGTATGTTAGTTAACGAGCTTCTGCCTTTAAGTAGGCATTTTACCCCACGCAAAAGCCCCCGATCCTGAGTCATGAGATTCTGAAAAGATTGTTTTCTCTCGTGTAAGGCGGCACTTACTCCTCGCTGCCTGGTAACTTTATTCCACGCGCCAGCCATCTGCCGCCGCAGCCACGCAACCGTGTGCTGATGACATGATCGTGGGACTCAAAAACTGAGAGAAAGAGTGTGACACGCGAACGACAATATCCGGCTGCTGTCAAACTTAAAGCCGCCGCCTTCATCTGAAGGAGGGTTTCTCTCAGGCTTTGGCCTATCATGAGATGGTCATTGGTTAAGGCAGCTTAGCGGTCTGGGGCAGCGCTAATGCAAGTTTGGCGAGACCGACCTCCAGCCTTAGCCACACACGCAACCCACCAAATCCAAGTTCCCCGCTCCCATCGTCGAGCAGATCATCGCGCTCAAACACCAGCAGCTAAACTTCGGCATCAAGAACATCGGCTAGTTGCTGCGCTACCTGAATTGCCATGATCGCCCAAAGCAGTTCGCATTGCTGAATGCTTCCAAAACCTGCGGTGATGCACCTCATTCAAATTCAGTGAATCCTCATACAAGACTCCTCCTGCACGCTTCCCGAAACGCGCATTTTTTAATCGTAGTCAGCATCATCCACAGCTTCTCATCGCATCAGGTTGAGTCTGGCTTGGACTCCTTCCACAAATACGCTAGAAGTCTAGAGATGCATGACGCGATCATCATCGGTGGAGGACCGGGTGGCTCGACCACGGCCGCTCTCCTGGCCGTGCGCGGGTGGCGCGTGCTGCTGCTGGAGCGCGAACGCTTCCCGCGTTTTCACATCGGTGAGTCACTCCTGCCTTACAACTGGCCCATATTCGAGGAGCTCGGCGTGCTGCCAGAGCTGCAGGCGGCGGGTTTTCCGATCAAGACCGGCGCGCAGTTCCACCTCGGCAACGGGAGCAAGTCGCTCAAGCTCGTCTTTCGCGAGGGGCGCTTCACGGAGCAGCCGAAAACTTTTCAGGTCGAGCGCTCCACCTTCGATCACATCCTCCTCAAGAACGCCGCCGCGAAGGGCGCGGAGGTGCGCGAAGCCTGGCAGGTCCGCCGCTTCGAGCAACTCGCCGACCGCGTGCGCGTGGAGGCCACCGCCCCGGATGGCGCACCGCACATGTTGGAAGCGCGCTTCCTCGTGGACGCCAGCGGGCGTGCCAACGTGACGGGCAACCAAGAAGGGCTCCGCGTCATCCATCCGGCGCTGAGGAAAATCGCCCTTTTCGGCCACTACACGGGCGTCGCGCTGGATGCCGGCGAGAAGGCCGGCGACACCGTCATTGTGCGGCTGGCGAACAAGTGGTTCTGGCTCATCCCCATTTCCGCCACGAAAGTCAGCGTCGGCTGCGTGTTGGATGGCGCGGAACTGGCCACCGCGAAAATCCCAGCGCAGGAGCTGTTCAATCAAATCGCCGCCACCAGCCCCGTTGTGCGCGAGCGCATGAATTCTGCGCAGCTCGTCGGCGACTTCCACACCACGAGCGATTTCTCCTACTACAACCGCCGCCTCACCGGCCCGCGCCTGCTGCGCGTGGGCGACGCCGCCGGCTTCATGGACCCCATCTTCTCCGCCGGCGTTTTCCTCGCCATGTTCTCCGGCCAACTTGCCGCCGACACGCTGGACGCCTGCCTGCGCCGGCCCTTCGGCACCGGGTGGCGGTTCGCGCGCTATGAGCGGAAGACCTTTCACGCGCTGCACTTTTACTGGGAAATGGTCGAGCAGTATTACACTCGGTCCTTTATGGAACTCTTCCTCGAACCGCGAGAGAAATGGAGCCTGCCCGCCGCCGTGAACGCCGCGCTCGCCGGCGAACTCACCGGCCGCTGGGCCATCCAATGGCGCATGCGGCTCTTCTTCTGGCTGGTCAAAATCCAGGCCCACCTCCCGCTCGTTCCGCGCATTCGCTTCGACTGAGCCATGCGCTGCTGCTCTCTGGTTGTAGTCATCGAAATGCTCGCACTGCTCTGCGGCTGTCGCACGGCACCGCTCCCACGCATTGACACCTCCGCCCCCGGCTGGACGCAGCGCAGTGGCCAGGCCGTGTGGACACCGGCACGCGGCGCGGGCGAGGTCGTCATTGACCTGCACGTTTGGAACCGCGCCGGTGGCGAATGCCTGCTCGACATCTCGAAGGCCGCTCTGCCCTTCGTCCTCGCGCACGTCACGACGAATCACTGGCGCATCGAAGCCGCCTCCGGCCAACGCCACGCCGCGCCCGGCACGCCGCCCGCGCGCATCGGCTGGCTCCAACTCGCCCGCGCCCTCGCCGGCCAACCGCCCGCCGCCCCGTGGCAGTTCAACCACCGCGGCGCGGACGCGTGGCAACTCACGAACCCGCGGACCGACGAGCGCTTCGACGGCTCGCTCACGCCATGAAGCGCTGGCTCTGGCTTCTGCTCATTCCGCTCGCGCTCGGCCTCGTGCGGCTGCGCTTCGATGTCGAAGTCCTCAACCTCCTCCCCCGCGAACTCCCCGTCGTCCAAGGGCTCCAGCTTTACCAGCGCCACTTTGCTGGCGCGAACGAACTGCTCGTCACGCTCGAAGCCCGCGACGCTGACCGCGCGGAAGCCGCCGCCCAGTCGCTCGCGAAATCGCTCCGCGCCGCCACCAACCTCGTCACCGCTGCGCACTGGCAGCCGCCATGGCTGGACCAGCCGGAGCAATCGGCCGAACTCGTCGCCGTCGCTTGGCTGAACCAGCCGCCCGCCGAGTTCGCGCGACTCACCAATCAACTCGCGAACCCCACCGACACGCTGGCCGCCACGCGCGAACGCCTCGCCACCTCGCTCTCGCCCGAGGAAATCGCCCGCGCCAGCTTCGACCCCTTCGGCCTCACGCAACTGCCCGCAGCCGCCAGTGCGCCCGCCGCCTTCGGTCGCGGCGATGGGATGTTCGCTTCCGCCGACGGCACCTTCCGCGTCGTCATCGTGAAGCCGCGCGGCGCGCTCGCCGGCTATCCCGAATGCGCCGCGTGGCTCGCCGCCATCCGCGCACACATCGGCGCGTGGCAGCGGGAAAATTCCGCGGACGGCGTCAATCTGCACTTCACCGGACGCCCCGTGTTCGTCGCGGAAATCGCGTCCGGCATGGAACGCGACCTGCGCAACTCCGTGCTCGGCACGCTGGCAATCATCGCCGCGCTGTTCTGGTGGGCGCACCGGAGCTGGCGTCCGCTCGTGCGGCTGCTCGTGCTGCTCACGCTCACGCTCGGGGGCGCGCTCGCGCTCGGCGGGCTGTTCATCGGCACGCTGAACGTGGTGAGCCTGGGCTTCGCGGCCATCCTGCTCGGCCTCGCGGTGGATTACGGTCTCGTGCTCCATCAGGAATCACTCGCGCGTCCCGGCGCGTCCGCAGCTGAAGTGCGCCGCGAAGTTTCGCCGGGAATCATCTGGTCTGCCGTGACCACCGCCGGCGCATTTGCCGTGCTGAACTTCAGCGGCCTGCCCGGCCTCGGCCAACTCGGCACGCTAGTCGCGCTCGGCATCGCACTCGGTGCGGTCGTGATGCTTCTTGCCTATCCAACAAATGCGGATTGCGGAGCGCAGACGGCGGCAGGGGACCAGCGCACGGTATCGAGCCGCTCCGCAGGAAGCCAAAGCGACGTGGCGCTCCGCTCCCCGCCGCAGTCCAAGATGGCCCTCTTTGCCACGCTTGCACTCATCGTTGCCTGCGCCTGTTTCCTCTTCCGCGGCCTGCCGCCGCTCTTCCACTCCGCCGACCCGCTCCGCCCCGCGCGCAGCGAGGCTTACACCACTGCCGAACTCATCGCCCAGCGACTCGGTGGCCAGCGCGACCCGCTCTGGCTCGTCGTCTCCGGGCGCGACGAAGCCGAGGTCGCGCGCCGACTAGCCGCCATTCAACTCACGCTTCAGCAAGCGGTGTCGAATCAAGTGCTCACCAACGTCCTGCTGCCCGACGCGTTCTGGCCCAACCCCGCGCATCAGCAGGCGAACCGCGAGTCCGCCCGCTGGCTGACCGCGCAACGCGAGACACTGCGGGCCGCCGCGCAGCAAGCCGGCTTCGCCACCAACGCGCTGTCGCTCACGGAAAGCATCCTCGCCGTCTGGTCGCGCGCCGCGAACGCCACGCAGCCCATCTGGCCCACCAACGCCGTGAGCACTTGGACGCTCGAACGCTTCGTCGCGCGCGGTGAAGGCGGTTTTCTGGTCGCGGGCTTGGCGCAACCCGGCGCGCGGGCGGAAACGGACAACGCGTTGGCCCGGCTCGCCAAACAGCTTCCCGGCGACGGCGCGTGGCTCACCGGCTGGAGCCTGCTGGGTGAGGCGCTGCTTGGCCTTGTGCAGCGGGACTTGCGATTCGTGCTCGCGCCGATGCTCGTCGTGGTGCTCGCCTCGCTGTGGCTCGCGTTTCGGCGCTGGACGGAAGTGCTGTTGAGCCTCGTCGCGCTGGCCTTGAGCGGCCTGCTGTTGCTCGCCGCAATGCAAGCCGCCGGCTGGTCGTGGAATTTGCTGAACTTAATGGCGGTACCGCTCCTGCTCGGCTGCGGCGTGGACTATGGCATCCACATGCAAATGGCGCTGCGCCGGCACGGTGGCGACGCGGCGCGAGCACGCCGCACCACGGGCCGAGCGCTGCTGCTGTGCGCGGCGACCACGGCGACCGGCTTCGGCTCGCTCGCATGGTCGAGCAACGCCGGCCTCGCCAGCCTCGGCCTCGTGTGCGCTGCGGGCGTGACCGCGGCATTTCTCGTCGCATGGGGGCTGCTGCCGGGCTGGTGGCTTTGGTTGCATTGCAACCCTCTCTCCCTCACCCCGGCCCTCTCCCGCTGGGAGAGGGAGAATCGCCGGCCGCTCTCTGCCGATTCTAACGCGCCGGTCACGTCAGCGCGGGCTGACTTTCCCCCTCTCCCAGCGGGAGAGGGCCGGGGTGAGGGAGAAATGCCACCTTCACCATCAAAGCCCTCCTCGCTCTACGGTGGGCTCGCTTGGCGACTCGGCCTGTTCGCCGCACGCGTGCTGCCGCGCGCAGCGGTCGGATTTCTTTGTCGCGCCGCCGCCTTCGCCTACTGGCACGCGCAGCCGCGCCGACGCGAAGTGGTGATTCAAAACCTTCTTCCGCTGCACGGCGACGACCGGGCATCAGCCACGCTCGCCGCGCGGCAGCTCGTCCGGAACTTCACGCGCAAGCTCGCCGACCTGTGGCGCTTCGAGAGCGGCGCGCCCGTGATGGAGACGTTCAACGCCCTCGCCGGCTGGGAGCGCTTCGAGGCCGCGCACACGCGCGGACGCGGCGTGCTGCTCATCACGCTGCACCTCGGCAACTGGGAACTTGGCGGCCCCATCTTCACGCACAAGGGGCATCGCCTCCTCGCACTCTCGAACCCCGAGCCGGACGCGCGCCTCACCGAGCTGCGGCAGGCCGCGCGCGCGCGTTGGGGCGTCGAGACCCTGATCGTCGGCAACGACCCGTTCGCCTTCGTGGAAGTTATCAAGCGGCTCGGCGCGGGCGACTCGGTCGCGCTCCTGCTCGACCGGCCCGCTGAGAAGAGCGTGGTGGAAGTGGAATTGTTCGGACGGCCCTTCCTCGCCTCCAACGCGGCGGCGGAACTCGCGCGCGCTTCCGGCTGTGCCGTGGTGCCGGTGGTAATCGTCCGACGCGGAGACGGCTACGCAGCACAAATTTTGCCAGAAGCGGCTTACGATCGCGCCGCACTGAACAACCGCGATCGCCGCCGCGAGTTCACCGGGGAAATCCTCCGTGCCTTCGAGCCGTGGCTGCGGCAACATCCAGACCAATGGTATCACTTCGTTCCCATCTGGCCGGCTACGGCTACGAAATGACCTACGTGTTCCCCCTCTTCCTCTTGCTCCTAATCTTAATCCTAATCGTGCTCCTCCCGAGTTGGCGCAGCGAAGGCAGAGCAGGATTGGGATTAGGATTACGAGCAGGAATGCGGCTTCTCGGGCCGGGTGTGGTCGCACTTGCGCTGGGATGCTTTGCCTTGGCTACTTGCCCGAGCCGGGCCGCCGACACCAACGCCATCGTCAACGCCTGGCTGGCCTCGCAGACGAACCTCACGACTTGGCAGGCCGAACTCACCCAGACGCGCGCCCTGAGCACGCTCACGCAGCCGCTCACCGCGCGCGGACGTGTGTGGTTCGCCGCGCCGGACCGCTTTCGGTGGGAACTGGGCGAGCCGCCGCAGACCATCGCCGTGCGCCAGCCCGCCGAAGTGGTCATCCTCTACCCGCGCCTCAAGCGCGCTGAGCGTTACCCGTTGGACGCCGCCACCACCGGCCCGTGGAAGGACGCAATGACCTTGCTCGACGCCGGCTTCCCCCGCAGCCGCGCCGAGCTTGACGCGGCCTTCCGCATCGCCGCACTCACGGAGACCAACGGCCTGCACACACTCGCGCTCCAGCCCCGGTCCGTCGCCGCGCGCAAGCTCATGCCGGAAATCCAGCTCACCTTCAGCCCGCGTGACAACGTGCTCCGCGCCACGCAACTCCGCTTCACCGACGGCTCGCTCCTGCGCAACGACTTCACCAACGTGATGACGAATCCGAAGCTGGCCGACTCGCTCTTCACGCCCGACATCGGCGCGGATTTTCAAATCAGCGAGCCAGCGAAAGGTATGAAACGATGAGCATAGCGAACACGGATGAACTGGCGAAGGCGCTCGCCTTCCTGCCGCACGGCCCGGAGTTTCGCTTCGTGGACCGGCTCACCGCGCTGGAGCCGGGCGTGCACGGCGCGGGCGAATACACCGTGCGCGGCGACGAGCCGTTCCTGCGCGGCCACTTCCCCGGCGACCCGATGATGCCCGGAGTGCTGCTCGTGGAAGCTGCAGCCCAACT
>VFZY01000278.1 GCA_016870915.1 Acidobacteriota bacterium
AGAGTCGGGTCCGCAGAGCGCCTACTCGGCGGCCTCTTCTGTTTTACCGCAGGATTCTCAGGGGTCCCAAGTGGTGTCAGACCCGATCTATCGACCCGCTCAACTCGGCGGCGTGCATAGTTTAGGTGACACAGCAGGCGGTTCGCCGGATGCCCGGCCAGAAAGCGGGCCATGTGGTCACCATCACCACCAGCCTTGCCGATCAGCCGGTCTCAGGCATGAATGCGGCCGTCCCCATCCTGACCAAGGGGGGCCTCAACGCGGTGACGAAGGCGCTCGCCATTGAGTTCGCCGGTGACGGCATCCGGTTCAACGCCGTTTCACCGGGCATCATCGATACGCCGATGCACAAGCCGGAGGCGCACGGATTCCTGAAGCAACTGCATCCCATTGCGCGTCTGGGCACCACTCAGGAAATCATTGATGCTGTCGTCTATCTCAACCACGCGAAATTCGTGACCGGTGAGGTGCTGCACGTCGATGGCGGCGCTCATGCGGGCAAGTGGTGAAATGAGGTTAAGACTGGAGCCACAAACATGAACACCAACGAACTGGCCCGCCGGCTGGAAATCGATCTGCCTGTCATCCAAGGTCCTTTTGGCACAGGGTTTTCGACACCTCAACTGGTGGCCGCCGTCTCCAACGCGGGTGGACTGGGGTCATTCGGGGCCTATCATCTGCCGCCGGAAGAAATTCTGAGGACCGCTGCCGAAATCCGCCGGCAGACCGGCCGGCCCTTCAACCTGAACCTATGGGTCTCCAACCGGGATGCGGGCGCCGACACGGCGGATGGGGAGGACCTTGCCGGGATGCAGCGGCTGCTTGCGCCCTTCTACCAGGAACTCGGGATTGAGCCAGCCCCGGTGCCGGTCCGGTCCATCCCGGATTTCGATGATCAGGTCCAAGCCGTGATTGAGGCTCGGCCACGGGTGTTCAGTTTCGTCTTCGGGATACCTTCGCAAGATGTCATCCGCGAGTGCCGGAAGCGTGACATCCTTCTGGCCGGCGCCGCCACGACGCCCGATGAAGCGCGCGCGCTTGAGGAGGCCGGGGTGGATATCGTCGTCGCCTCCGGGTTCGAAGCCGGGGGGCACAGGCCGTCCTTTCTCAAGCCGGCGGAAGACTCGCTGGTGGGAACGCTGGCGCTGGTGCCCGCCGTTGCCGGCGCCGTGAGGATTCCCGTGGTGGCTGCCGGAGGAATCGCTGATGGCCCAGCCGTCAAGGCGGCGGAGGCCCTGGGCGCATCGGGTGTTCAGGTGGGAACGGCGTTTCTGGCGTGTGAAGAGTCCGGGGCGCCGGAACTGCACCGGCGCGCGCTGTTCCACACCGCGGGAGCCGCGACGGTCCTGTCCAGGACGTACACGGGGCGTCTGGCGCGTGGAATCCGCAATCGCATTCACGACCAGTTGCACTCCCACTCACTCCTCCCGTTCCCGGTGCAGAGTTGGGTGGTGGGGACGCTGCGCGAGGCGGCCATCCGGCAAGGCCGCGCGGATCTCATCTCGCTCTGGTCGGGGCAGGGAGCGGGGCGGCTGAAGCACTCCAGGGAGGCTGACGTGATGACGTCATTGCTTGCCTGAACGGGGGCCGGCCTCAATCCAATCAATCGTGCATTTCGGGACCGGTGCCACCGCCTAGAAGCAGGCCTTGAATGTCGATGGCTCGCTGCCAGGCGTTGACCAGCGAGGTGACGTAGCTGTCTTGAAGTTGAAACAGGTTTCGCTGCGCAATCAGGGCCTGCGGGTAGGCGCCCGACATGCTTCGGAAGTTCGACAGGTACAAGTCGTAAGCCTGCCTCGCTTTGGGAAGGATGTGGACCTTGTAGCGTTCCACCGCCGTGGCGGCATCCTGATAGTCCTTGTATTCGGAAGCCAGCCGGGCCTTCAACGAGAGCCTGGTTCGAAGCACTTCCAGGCGCGCGTGCTCCGCCTCCGCCCTGGCCGCTTTCACCGCCCCCTGGTTTCGGTTGAAGATTGGGATGTCAACACTGACGTCGAAAATTCCTTCCAGCCCGCGCCGACGCGTGGGCCCCAAAGGACCCACCTCACCAAACTCCCGGTTGTTACGGAGACCCGCCCGAAGGAAGATATCCGGAACCTTTTCCACCTGCGCCCGGCGTACCGAGAATTCCGATTGCCGCACCGACACCTCGGCCGCCCGGAGTTCGGGGCTCTCCCGGTAAATCGTCTCCAGAGCCTCCTCAGCGTCCAGTTTCGGAATGTCTTCCAGATTCCCCTGCAGCGGCGCCGCCTTCAGCGCCGGGCTGTTCACCAGCGCAGCGAGTTGGCGCCAGGTTCTCGCCTGGGCGTTCCTGGCATTGGCCAGTTCCAACTGGATCTGTTCGGCCTCCATTTCCGCCGCCAGCACGTCGGGCTTGTCAGCCTGCCCGACGTTGGCCAGTTCCCGCGACACGGCAACGGCGTGGCTGGCAAGCCTGGCGAGATCGGAGCGCACCTGGATCGACATCTGGTCGCCCAGCGCCTGATAGTAGAGTCCACGCACCGCATTCAAGAGGCGCTGCTTCCGTGCGTTCAACTGCTCAACCTGCATGGCCGTGCCTTGCTGCGCCACTTTCCGGTCCAGGCCAAGCTTGTGCCCGGTGATGAATCGCTGCTCCACGAAGCCGCCCAGCGCGCCGCCGCCGGTGACCTTGGAAACGTGCTCGCCATTGGCGCCAAAGCTTGGATTCGGCCATAACCCGGCCTGTTGCGCCTTGCCCGTCGCGGCGTCCACCAGTGCCTGCGCCTGCGCGATGGCGGGATTTCGTTCCAGCGCCATCTTTTCGAGGTCCGCCAGGCCAAGGCTGGTGTCTTCCGCTGGACTGGCCACGGCGGCACTGAGGGCGAGAATCGCAGCCAGAGACATTCCGAACGTGTTCTTCCGGGTCATCGTGTTAGTTCCCATGATGGTGATGCGCGGCCGCAGGTTTCCTTCTCCCCGGCTTGCCTTCCTCTGCCTTGCGCAACTCCATGATCTTGTCGTAAACCTCCGGTGTGACCACTCGAACAAGCGTCATCATGCCCATCATGGACCCGGTCCAACCCTTTCTCAAGCCATGGTTCTCGGGCTTTGGCGGAATCACCTCGTCCATCACCATCCACATATCCTGCGGATATCCGGGGATCTTCTTTTTCTCCGGATCATCCTTGGAAAACGGCTGCATTGGATCACCAAGCGGATCGCCGGGCTTGGGCATCGCGTGGCCCTGGTGCCCCTGATGGCCGGCCGCTGCCGGCGTCTGGCTGGCGGCGGCTGCGTTCGAGACGAGGTGCGACGTGGCCCGGTCCCTGTCGGCACTCATGCCCATGCCCCGGCCCAAGGCCGGTCCGAATTCCTCCGACAGGGCATCTCCTTTCGTGAGCATTCCCATGCCCGCCGTCATGCTCCCGCCCGTGTGGAGGCCGTGGCCCCCATGAGTCACCGGGCCCACCATCGAGACCATCTGGTTCATCATGTGATGGGGCAGATGACAGTGCAGCATCCAGTCGCCAACGTACTTGGCCTCGAACTCAATGTTCCGCGCCTGCGCCACCCCGACGATGACCGTGTTCATGTCATACCAGAGCGCCTGAGGAATGCGTCCTCCCTCGGTGCCGGTGACCACGAACTGCATCCCATGCATGTGGATGGGATGGTGATCCATGCCGATGTTCACCATCCGGATGCGCACTCTTTCGCCTTGCCGTACGATCATCGGCGTGCAGTCCGGACCTGACTTTCCGTTGAAGCTCAGCCAGTTGAATTCCATCGATAGCGTGTTGGGAACATTGTTGTTGGGTAGCAGGGCCCACTCCTGAAGAACCAGACCGAAGTCATGATCGGCCTTGGGCTCATAGGGAACTTTCGGATGCATAATGAACAGGCCAATCATCCCCATCATTTCCTGCATGGCGAAGTGGGAGTGATAGAAAAACGTGCCGTGCTGATGCAACTCCCACTCGTAGACAAAACGGCCGCCTGGGGGGATGGGATCCTGCCCCAAGCCGACGCTGCCATCCATCTCCATGGGAACTTCAAAGCCGTGCCAGTGGAGGGCCGTCATTTCGGGCAGCTTGTTGTCCAAGATCACGCGAACTTTGTCACCCTGGTTCACCTCGATGGTTGGTCCCGGAACGCTTCCATTGAATCCCCACGCCGTCATCGGCCGGCCGGGCATGAGTTCCGTTTCAACCACTTCGGCGATCAGGTTGAACTCCTTGTAGCCGTCCACCATCTTGAAGGGCAGCTTCGGCAGATCCGGAGTCACGATAGGTAAGGGGGCGCTCATCGAGTGCCCCGCATGGGGATCCGCCGCCTGAACCTTGGCTGGCAGTGCGCGGCCCGCCGATCCATTCGCGGAACCGGGGCCCGCGGGCTTGGGCGGGTTGGCCGCCGGCGCTTTGTGCCCGGCGTGTGGATCCACCGGTTGCTGCGCCGCTGCGTTGCGGCCGGCCCACAAGGCTCCGGTGAATGAAGCCAGCCGGGCGAAAAACGTTCGTCGTTCGGTCATCTCAAATCCCTCTCAATCGGCTGAATGGCAGAATCCCCGCAAAGGAACGGGCGGGGCTATCAGGGAGCTGGCTGAGGGATCAGACTCTGAGAACGGCGCTCAATGCGCCCGGAACAAGCCGTGGCGGGCCTGCCTTGAAGGGGGTGTGAACCGGCGCCGCGGGTCCGGCGGCGGCCGCGGCGGGTTCGGAGGCGACGCTCAAGGCAAGCCGGGGACTTTCGTCTGGAGATGTGGCTGAAACCCGCTTCTCTCCAAGCATCTCATGATGCGAACACTGGTCGAAACCCTGTGGAGCGGGAGTTTCCGGATGGCTGGACTTCTGGTGGCATGGCATTTCCGGCTTCTGCGTTTGCGGAACCGGCGCCCGGTCACCGTGGGCGGTGAAGGCACAAACCTTCAGGCACTGCGCGCTCGCAAGCACCGCCGCCATGAGCGTCAATGCCATGAGTTGAGAATACAGCCTCACCTAATCTTGATCGTAATCCCAAATCGTTTCTTGAGCAACCTGCTTTGAAAACCTGCCTTGAAAACGCCCTGGAAGACGGCTTTTACGGGCTTTGATGGGGGGCGTGCCGCCGGAGTCAGCCGCGCAGGCCAACCAGGTCGCGCGTCACTTGCCGGATGGATACCGCGCCGCACTGCCGCATCACAAGGTGCAACTCGGCATTGAGCATCTCGATCACCCGTTCCACACCGGCCTGGCCGAACGCCGCGAGGCCCCACAGATACGGCCGGCCGATAAACACCATGCGTGCGCCCAGCGCCAGCGCCTTGAAGACATCCGCGCCCCGCCGGATCCCGCCGTCCAGCAGCACCGGAATCCGCCCCGCCGCCGCTTCCACCACTTCAGGCAGGCACTCGATGGTGCCGCGTCCGCTTTCGCCCGCCCGCCCTCCGTGGTTTGAGACGATCACGCCGTCGGCGCCGTTGTCGATCGCCAGGCGTGTATCCTCGGCCGTCTCAAGACCCTTGATGAGGAACTTCATTCCGGTCAGCTTGCGCAGGCGCCGCACGTGCTCCCAGTTCAGCGCCGGATTGCTGGTCCGTAGCCCGGCCGTCTGAACGCCGCTGAACATCGGCTTGCGCCGGAAAAAGTCCCCCGGCTCGGGGCCGTGGCAGGCCGCGCAGGGGCGCTCATCCTGGACCCGGAAGCGTTCAAAGGTCTCGGTGCGGCGGCCCGCCTGCGTATCCACGGTTAGGGCCATCACCGGGCAACCCGCGGCCTCGACGCGGCGCACCAGGTACTCTGTCACCTCCCACCGCGAGGAGGGATAGAGCTGATACCAAGGAGGCCGCCCCAGCAGCTTCGCCACATCTTCAATCGATGTGTTGGTTGCCGTGGAAAGAACCTGCAGGGTGTCTGTTTTCGCGGCCGCGCGTGCCACCGGGGCCTCGCCCTCGGCGTGAAACGCCTTCTGATTCCCCACCGGAGCCAGACCCAGCGGCGAATGCCACACCGCGCCGAACAGTTCCGTCCGGCTATCGCCGCCGCTGATATCCACCAGACGGCGGGGCCGAAGATAGACGCGGGCAAAACCCTCCCGGTTGGCGCGCAGCGTCGCATCGTCTTCGACCCCGGTGGCCAGATAGCCCCAGTGCGCGGGCGGGAGCGCTTTGCGCGCCGCGGCCTCGAAGTCCAGCACGTTGATCGCCTCTTCAGGCCTTGCAATCACGGCCGGGTCCGCTCCGGCCAAAGAAGCCGCGGGACTGGCCGCCAGGTATCGAAGAAAATCGCGCCGAAGCAGTGAGGCCGGGGGCATGTTCCTGCGATTCTACCATCGACGGCGGCGCTGTCCCCTACAGTCCGCGCAGCACCTCAACCGACCACTCCTCGCCACCTTCCACCAGCACGCCCGGCCGCAGTCCTGCCCGGATCTCCGGCAGGTCCGTATGCAGCAACAGCCCTCGCACCAGCAGCGCCGCCGGCACATTCACATCCTCCCGCACGGCCAGTGCGGCCAGTGATCGCAGGCCACCCTGCAGGTACAATCTCTCCACGCGCGAATCCATCGCGGCCGCGCACAGCGCGGGAACGGTCATGCCGCCTCTTGCGGCCACCACCAGGCGGCCCTCTTCCGCCACCGCCGCAATCACCGCCAGCAGATCCGTCACGCGCTGCCCCAGCAGGGGCCGGCCCAGAATCAGCGACGCCCAGGCGTAGTGCTCCTCGTCCTGATGCGGCCGTGTATAGCGCGGTGCGCCCGCGGAAAACTCGGGACCCAGGTCGCCCACGCCCCGCACATCCGGCAGCACCACGGTCCACCCCTCGCGCGCCAGGGCCTGATACAGGTCGTCTTCCCCCACATTTCCGTTTTGAGCCGCGCGTGCGAATCTCCTGGATGCTCGTCCGCATCAATATCGATAGGGGTTTGAAGGCAGCGAAGACCCCTGCGGAGGACAGCACCCAATGGGTGACAAACAAAACCAGCCCTTTCAGCTCTCGTTCAACGGCCTTCTCAAGATCGACTTCCAGGGATCGCGCGTTACTTCCGATGGTGGTCTGATCCTGGTGCGTGAGTTGGATGAACGGCTGGGCTTCGGTGCTCTCATTGCCCAACACCTGACTGACTCACGGCGCGGCAAGAATACCCAGCTTCCGCTGGCGGACCTACTGCGCCAGTCCGTCTACAGCCGGATTGCCGGCTACGAGGATGTCAACGATGCCGAGCGGCTCTCGCAGGATCCAACCTTCCGGCTGA
>VFZY01000279.1 GCA_016870915.1 Acidobacteriota bacterium
CCGGAGGGAGCCCGTTCTTGTTGCGAGTCTGAGAATTCACGCTGATTCCTATTCTCGCCCTGCTCAGTAATTAAGGCCAGGGGAGTTGTCTCAGCTATGTTGGCACGGAGGGCTGCGTCCGGCCGAGTTCGTAGGTGCGGCGGACCACCTCCAGGTTCTGCGCGGCTTGCCCGCGCACGCCGTCGCGGAAAATGCGCAGGCTCTCCAGCGCCTTGTCCCGTGCCAACGCTGCCGCCGACACCTCGCTGGCGGCAATGAGTTCGGCGTACTCGCGTCTCCGCCTGGCTTCCTGACCCTGCGCCACCGCTGTCTGAATCGCGCCCTGATTCTTGTTGCGCGTCGGGAGATTGATCGACACGCCGGCGGCCACATAGTGGAACACGCCCTGCACCGGACGCAACTGTCCGGCGGCGTTGAACCCATTCACGTTGAAACTGGAATCCATCCGCTGGTAGTTGAACGAGACACTCGCATCCGGCCGGGCCTCGGTCTCGGCCTGGCGCAACCTTGCGGCGGCGGCAAGCTCAGAAGCGCGAGCGGCCATCAGATCGGGCCTGGCGGCAATCACTTGTTCCAGCGGGGGGTCCCCCGCGTTGGGGACAGATTCCAGCGAACCGCTGATCCGCAACTCTTCGTCCGGCTTCATACCCGCCAGCGTCTTCAACTCCAGGAGGGCGATGGCCAGACGCGATTCCAGATCCACGCGCAGGGCGTCCATCCGGTTGACCTCAACGCGCAGCAGATTCGCGTCGAGCGGGGGAACCGCCCCTTGATCGGCGCGGGTCTGCGTCAGATCGAGAGCACGCTTGTTCAAAGCCAGCAGATCCTTTGCGACTTGCAGGTTGCGCGCCGCCGCGAGAACTTCGCCGAATCTCGATTCCACCTCCGCGCGCGCCTGGCGCTCGCGTTCTGCCTGTTCGAACTCCGACATCCTGACGCTTGCTTCGGCAACCTCTACGCGGCGCTCGCGCCGATGATAGAGCTCCAGCGGCAGCGTCCCGCCGATCGTGAACGTGTTCTGCGATCCCACGGCCTCCTGCGCATCGCTGACCTGGATCGACGGATTCGCCTTGAGGCGCGCCTGCGTCACGCCTCCACGCGCCGCCGCCACTTGGCTCTGGCCCGCGAGTAGGCCGCCGTTTTGCGCCAGCGCCCGCTTGACCAGAGTCTCAACCGTCTGTCCGTTCACAGGGTCGAGCACGGCTTGACTCATTGCCGGAAAGGCCAGTACGAGCCCGGCGGCGAAGTGGAGTATGCGCGTCATGATCGTCACCGCACGTTCGTGTTGAACGTAGCCACGCCCTTCCCGGCCGGACCATCCCAGCGGACCTCGAACTTCCACGCGCCGCTCATGGCAAAATCCCCCTTGGCCGCGTACTGCCCCGGTGAACCCGCGGGTTCCACTTCAATCGGCGCCGTCATGGGAGCCATGCCCGGCATTGCCATGGACGAGCCCACCGTGACGGTTCCGGCATCCACCGGTTGGTTGTTCGACGTGGAGCGGAACACCACGATGAATCGGTTTTGGCCCATGGCCAGTTCTCCCTTCTCGCTCATCAGTGAGATAGCAAAATCCTTGGTCCGCTCGGTTTGGATCTCCTTCGCCGCCGCGGGAGGAGCGCTGTTGCATCCACTGGTCATCAGAGTTCCCGCGATAAGCAGGCTCAGCGTGATGTATGTGTGTGTTCTCATTCTGGTCTCCTGGACGTGCCGGAATCGGCCGCCTACGCGGCCTTTGCCATCGCCTCGTGCATTGCCACGAGCGCCTTGAACTTTTCTGCCGCCTGGCGAAGCCGCTCCGCTACGCCTCGGCAGTTCTTTTCGCCCACAGCCCATGGATGTTTGGCCGCGAGCAGTGGCGGGTGTTGCCGGTACATCTCGGCCATCTCCTCATGCTCTTTCGCGTCTTCATTCAGGCGGTCAACCTCCGCTCGATAGTGATCGGCCATCCGTTGATGATCCGCTTTGGTTTTCGCGCTCATAAGGAGGTCGCGAAGTTCCTTCTTGGTGAGACGGGTAGCCGTTTGTGCGGTCGCCCGCTCCAGGGTTGCGGCTGCGTGCATCAGCAACAGTGATGAAATGCTCTTTCTGCGATTCATGGTCTTAGGTCTCCTTGGGTGTTGATGTGGCCTTGCGATGCTCCCGTTCTCTCAGCCACAGAAAGATAACGGGGGTGACGATCAGGACATGGATGAGCGAACTCACCATGCCTCCTAGAACTGGTGTTGCCAGGGGCTTGATGACTTCCGCGCCCACACGTTGGCTCCACAGGATGGGTAACAGTCCGGCGATGATGGTGGAAACAGTCATCACTTTGGGCCGCAGCCGCAGCAGCGCGCCTTCCACCACTGCCGCGCGAAGATCGTCGATGCCGAACGCCGGGCCCAGCTCGCGGCGCTTGCGGGCAACCGCTTCTTCGAGATAAATCACCATCACCATGCCGGTCTGCACCGCGGTGCCGAAGAGTGCGATGAAACCGACCCACACCGCGACGCTGAAGTTGTACCCGAACAGGTACAGCAGATAAACGCCGCCGGTGAGCGCAAAGGGTACGGCCATCAGCACGTGGGCGGCTTCGATGAAAGAGCGATACGTGAGGAACAACAGAACATAGATCACGCCGAGCACGATGGGGAAAACCAGTTCCAGGCGTTTGCGCGCATGTTCCTGGTTCTCGTATTGGCCGCTCCAACCCAGGTAGTAGCCGGCCGGCAGGCTGACACGCTCTAGCACAACACGCTTGGCCTCCTCGACAAAGTTGCCGATATCGCGTCCACGGACATTGAGCAGCACGGTGACGACAAGCAATCCGTTCTCGCTGTTGATCATCGCGGGACCGCTTGAGGGACGGATGGCAGCCAGACGGCCCAACGGAATCTGGGCGCCCCCTGGCGCTTCCACAAGGATCCCTCCCAGCGAGTGTGGATCCGCCCGGAATGGCGGGCCATATCGCACGCGGACCGGAAAGCGCCGCCGGCCTTCAATCGTCGTGGTCAGGTTCTTCTCGCCGATAGCTGTCTCAATCACGTCTTGGATGGCGCTCACGGCGATCCCGTAACGGACCGCGGCTTCGCGATCAATGCGAATGTCGGTGTACAGGGCTCCTGTCACCTGTTCTGGATACACGTCGCGCGCGCCCGGAATCTGACGAAGTACTTCGCCAATCTCGCGGGCTTTCTGCTCCAGTGTTTTCAGGTCGGCGCCAAAGACTTTCACGCCCAGTTCCGAGCGGATGCCGGTGCTGAGCATGTCGATGCGATTGATGATGGGCATGGTCCAGATGTTGGCGACGCCGGGGATCGCGACCGCGCGGTCCATTTCGGACTTGAGCTTCTCAACCGTCATGCCCGGACGCCACTGTTCGCGCGGCTTCAGGTGAACGATGGTCTCGGTCATGTTGAGCGCCGCCGGATCGGTTGCCGTATCGGCGCGCGCAACCTTGGCCACCACCCACGCCACCTCGGGAAACTTCTCGATGACGGCATTCTGACGGATCGCGATCTGAGTGTTTGCGGCCAGCGAGATGCTCGGGTCGGCGATGGGCATGAACATCAGGTCGCCCTCGTTGAGCGGTGGCATGAATTCGTTGCCGAGCCGCGTCGCAAGGAACAGTGCGCCACCGAAAAGAGTCAAGGCAAGCGCGATCGTGACGGCTCGATTCCTCAATGCCCAATTCAACGCCGGCCGGTAGATCCACCGCAAGGCGCGCATCACGGGGTTGTCTTCTTCGCGATGCAGTTTCCCACCCAGCAGCAGCGTGCATAAGACCGGAACCAGTGACACGGCGATGACGGTCGCGCCAATCATTGCCGCCGTTTTCGCGAATGCCAGCGGGTGGAACAGCTTGCCTTCCTGGCCGGTCAGCGCGAACACGGGGATGAAAGCCAGAAGGATGATCGCCATGGAGAAAAAGATGGGGCGGCCAACCAACTTCGTCGATAACAGCACGGTCTGCCGGACGGCGCCGCGGTCGCGAACGTCAACGCCCGATGTTTCCAGTTTCCGGAACGCGTTTTCCGTCACTACGATGCCGGCGTCAACCAGGACGCCGATGGCGATTGCAATGCCGGCCAGCGACATGATGTTCGACGTGACGTTGAGGTAGTAGAGGATCAGGAACGAACTCAGAACGGCAAGCGGCAACGGAAGCGTCACAATGAGAATGCTGCGGAAGTGGGCCAGAAAGATGATGTGCGCCAGCGTCACCAGCAGGATCTCTTCAAGCAGGGCGTGGCGCAGCGTATCGATGGAATTGTCGATCAACTCGGAACGGTCATAGAACGGAGCGATCTTGACGCCCTTGGGAAGGCCCGCCTCAAGGTCCTTGATCTTCGCTTTGACGCGGTCAATCAGCTCTCGCGGGTTCGCGCCGGAGCGTGCCACAACCACGCCGCCGACCGCCTCGCCGCCTTTCACAAGCGACGCAACACGGAATGCGTTGCCAATACGGACATTGGCCACATCGCGCACGTAGATCGGAACTCCCGCTTTCGCCCCGATGGAGATGCGCTCAATATCGGCGGTGGATTGTATCAATCCAAGGCCGCGCACGATGGACCAGGAACTGTTCGATTCCAGAACGTTGCCGCCGACATTCTGGTTGCTGCGCATCACGGCATCCACCACACGGCTCAACGGAATGCCGTATGTCCGAAGCCTGTTTGGGTCCACGTCGATCTGGTATTGCTGAACTTCGCCGCCGACGCTTGCCACTTCGGCGACACCGGGCACCGAGTTCAACTGATAGCGGATAAACCAGTCTTGCAAGGCGCGAAGTTCGCGCATGTCGTGGCCCGCGCCTTCCACGGTGTACCAGAAGACATGCCCCACGCCTGTCGCGTCGGGTCCCAGCGTCGGCACGACGCCGGCCGGCATTTGCTTACTGACCAGATTCAACCGCTCCAGCACCCGCGTTCGGGCGAAGTAGAGATCGACGTTGTCCTCGAAGATGGCGAAGATCATCGAGAAGCCGAAAGCCGAACTGGAGCGCACTACACGCACACCGGGCAGTCCTTGCAGGCTCACCGTGAGCGGGTACGTCACTTGGTCTTCCACCTCTTGCGGACTGCGTCCCGCCCAATCGGTGAAGACAATCACTTGGTTGTCGCTCAGATCGGGAATGGCGTCGACGGGGCTTTGCGTAAGCGCCCAGTAGCCCCACCCGGCGACGCCCAGATAGAACGCGATGACAAGAAATCGATTCCTGAGCGAGAATTCGATGATACGGTCGATCACTGTGCCTCCCGAGGGCATCATCAACGTTGCCGCGCGACGCGCGGACGCATCCCGGCAATCAAATCCAGAGAAAAGGGGGCATTTCCGGCCTGCATGGCCGGATCGGGAGGATCAGACTAGAAGGGGAAGGGAGAAGTTGCCACGCTCACCCGGTGGCGAGGAAGCGAAGACTGTTCGATGTGCCCAGTCAACAATCGAGGCGGTCACCGGCTGGACCCAGCCGGCGACAACGGGCATGGCGGCCAATTCGGGCAACGCAGTCTTTTGCTTTGCCTGCTCCTTGGCGATATCGGCCTTGGCGCTGATCTGACAGCAAGGGTCCGGGTTGGTATGGCTGCAGTGGTCCTTCCTGCAACAATCCTGAGCCGGCTTGTCCTTGATGAACATGCTCCGGCAGTCGCCGCCTTGCAGAAAGAAAATGACGGCGGCAAGCGGGATCGCGACTAATTGTCCGCCCATCATGCTTCGAGTCTACCCGAATCAATGGCAACGCGCAAGGCTTTCGGACCGCTCTGAGTTCAACCTGCGTCTTACTCGGGATCTTTGGTCAGGAAGAACATTTTGATGGTCCAGGGCAGGCGTTGCACCACTGGATTTTCCCCCGTCTTGTACCTCCTCACGCTTCCGCTGCTTGTGGCCGCGAGCCTGCCGGGCCAGGATTCACCGGCCACGACCAGGCTGAAACAGCGCAACCGCCAGTTTGAGCCGGAGGTGATCCGGGTGGCGGACAATGTCTACGCCGCCGTCCGCGAGGAGTTCGCCAGGATCACCAACAAACCCGTGAAGGCGATCATCTACACCCATAGTCACCAGGACCACACCGGCGGTGTGACGGCGTTTCTCGATCCCGGAGCGGAGGTTCCCATCTGGGCGCGCGCGAACTTCGGCTCGGAGGCAGCGACGGTCCGCGCGGCGGGGATTCGGGGCGGCGTTCGTCCGGTGAATACCCAGGGGTTTGATGTTCCGTTGGAGAAGCGGCTGGGGATTGGCATCGCGATCCCGCCGAACATGTCTGGCTGCCGGACCGGCGGGTGGTCTTCGCCGGTGACAACTTCTATCAGTCGTGGCCCAATACGTATCCGCTGCGCGGCTCGGCACGTCGCGATGTCCGCATGTGGGCCGGCAGCGTCGACCAGATGGTGCGGGAAAAGCCGCTCCATCTCGTGGGCGGCCACACTCGGCCGATTCTGAACGATGCCCAAGAAGTGTTGGAGCGCTATCGTGACGCCCTGCGCTTCGTCTTCCAAAAGACCATGGAGGGAGCAGAGAAGTTACTGACGCCCGACGAATTGGTGGACTACGTGAAGCTACCTTCCGAGTTGGCGGGGCTGGATTATCTTGGCGGCTATTACGGAAGCGTCGCCGGCTCGGTGCGCGAGATCTACGCGCAACACGTGGGCTGGTTCGATGGCGATCCGCTGAACCTGCACCGGCTGCCGCCAAGGGAACAATCGGAGCGCATGGCCGCGCTGGCGGGGGGCCTGTCCGGGCTTCTCGAAAAGGCGCGTGCCGCGCTGGCGGCGAAGGATGCGGTCTGGGCCGCGCAACTCGCGCAGCACGCGATGCGGCTGCAGCCCGCCCCTCCGTGCCAACATAGCTGAGACAACTCCCCTGGCCTTAATTACTGAGCAGGGCGAGAATAGGAATCAGCGTGAATTCTCAGACTCGCAACAAGAACGGGCTCCCTCCGGCTCCCACGGTTTTG
>VFZY01000280.1 GCA_016870915.1 Acidobacteriota bacterium
TGCTCGCCAGCATTGCCCGTCTCCGCTTCACCGGCGAGCCCAGACTACCATGACTTTTTTCCAGGCCTCGGAAAAGGGGACATTCTTACTTTGCCAGCCAGGGGGACATTTCTACTTTGCCTTGACAGGCAGAATGCGTGGGGTTGACAGGCCGAGTGGCTTTGTATAGACTTCCTACAGCGCCGATCCGCGGAATGAACGGCGCCTTCTTTCTTGAGTTGTAAACGTGGGCCAAGCCCACGCTATTTCCGGTTGCATGGTCAGTGGGTCCCGAAAAGGAGTGCTCTTGAAAACGATTTCCGCTGTATTTGCCGCAATTGCGGCGCTGCCTCTGATGTTGCCTGCGCAGACCGACCGTGGGACCATCCGCGGTACGGTGCAGGATTCGACGGGCGCCCCGATCCCGGGGGTGACCGTGGTGGCGACGAGTGTCGACACAGGTGTGAGGAGCACCGCAGTCTCAGGCGACGCCGGTGTGTACAACGTGTCCAACCTCCGCGCCGGAGTTTACACGGTGAGTGCGGAGACGAAGGGATTCAAGAAGCTGATCCGGGAGAACGTGCGCGTGGAGGTGCTGGGAACGGTGGGGCTCGACCTGCAGATGGCGGTTGGCGAAGTGACCGAGAGCGTTACCGTGACCGATGTGGCGCCCCAACTGAAGAGCGAGTCAAGCAGTGTGAGCACGTCCGTGAACCCCAAGTCCTTTGTGGACCTTCCGCTGAGTGCCAACGGGGGCAACCGGTCCGCGGAGAGCTTTATCTTCCTTGCGCCCGGCACGACGGGCAACACGTTTGACGCGCATATCAACGGGAGCCAGACGCTATCGAAGGAGATTCAGATCGACGGGCTGAGTGCGACCACGGCCGAAGTGGGCGGCGATCCGCGTGTGATGACGCTGCCTCCGGAGGCGATTCAGGAGTTTTCGCTGGTGACGTCGAACTACTCGGCTGAATTTGGCAACACGGGCGGCGGCGTCGAGCAGTTCACGATCCGCTCCGGCACGAACCAGTTTCACGGAGTGGGCTACGAGTTCCTGCGCAACGACAAGCTGGATTCACGCGGGTTCTTCAACAGGGTCCGGTCCATCAACCGGCAGAACGAGTACGGCGGCAGCATCGGCGGCCCCATCCACATCCCGAAGGTCTACAACGGCACCAACAAGAGCTTCTTCTTTTTCAACATCAACTACTTCAAGTTCCGCTCCGGGCCCATCAATCAGGTGGCCTCGGTTCCGACGTCGGCGTTCCGCGGTGGTGACCTGTCGGCGTTGCGTGACCCCGGTGGCCTGGTGCAGCTCTACGATCCGCGCACCACGGCGCCCGATGGGGCAGGCGGCTTCACGCGCACGCCGTTTGCCGGCAACATCATCCCCGCCTCGCGGATCAGTCCGGTTTCCCAGCGAGTGTTGTCCTTTGTGCCCGGACCCACGCTTCCGGGCATCGTGAACAACTACCCGGCCACGGGCAACAACCGTACCAACAATCGCAACTACACGATGAAGTTCGATCACGTGTTTTCGAGCGCGCATCGCATGAGCGGAAGCTGGAACAACGGCAAGAATACCGATTCCGGTCCCTTCGCGGCGCTTCCTCGTCCGGTGGCCAACAACCGGTTCGGAGTCCTTGGACCGGGACAGAACACGGTGCGCATTTCCGAGGACTGGGTAGTGAGCCCGACTGTTCTGAATCATTTCGCGATCGGCTTGACCCGGCAGCATCAACTGTTGGACGCGCCTGAATACGGACAGAACTGGGGCGAGAAACTGGGACTGCGCGGGGTGAACAATGGACCGTTTCCGGTGATCTTTACCGATCCCTTCACGCCGTGGGGGCAGAACCAGGATCGTCTGCGCACCATCTCGGCCACGTACCTGATGGCGAACACGATCAGTTGGGTGAAGGGCAAGCACAACCTGAAATTTGGCTTCGATTTCCGGAAGCTGCAGAACAACCTTCTGCAGGGCGCATCCAGCGGCAGTTTCACGTTCAGCCGCAATGGAACGGCGTTCCCCTCGGCCGCCTTGCGTGGTATCACCGGGAACCCGTTCGCCAGCTTCCTGCTTGGCGATGTGGACAGCGGAAGTATGCTGATCAACGAAGTGACGCGCGGCATGCGTCTGACCTACCTGGCCGGCTTTGTGCAGGACGACTACAAGCTGAGTTCCAAGCTCACACTGAATCTCGGGCTGCGATGGGACCTTTTCACGCCGATGCGTGAAGTGAACGATGTTTACTCCATCATGGACCCCAAGCTGCCGAACCCCGCGGCGAACGGGCATCCGGGCGCATTGGTGTTCGCGGGCACCGGACAGGGACGGTCGGGGCGTTCGCGTTTGACCGATGGGATGGCCTACAAGAACTTTGGTCCGCGTTTGGGCCTGGCATGGTCCGTGTCGCGGCGCCTGGTGATTCGCACCGCCTATGGCATCAGCTACTATCCGACTGGCGGTCAGGGCGGCGGAAACGCCAAGCCCCCCGCCACGGGGTTCATCGCGACCCCGGCGTTCTTCTCACAAGATCAGGGATTGACGCCCGGGTTCAATTGGAACAGCGGGTTTCCGCAGAATTTCCAGAGGCCTCCCTTCATCAACGCGGGGTTCGGTGTGATTCCGGGAACAGCGCCGGGCACAAACACCTGGGAGTCCAATGCGAAACTGCCGCTCTACACGCAGGCGTTTAACTTTGGGACGCAGTGGCAGCTCAAGTCGAACTGGCTGCTGGACGTGGGCTGGGTGGGCCAGAAGTCGACGCGGCTTTCCACGGGTGTGTTCAACATCAACCAGGTGAATTCGAGTTTTCTGCGTCTGGGCGATCTGCTCACGCGGCAGATCACGGATCCTGCCGTGGTTGCCGCGGGTTTCACGCCTCCCTACGCCAGCTTCCGGGGAAGTCTGGCGCAATCGCTGCGGCCGTTCCCGCAGTATGGCGGTGTTGGGTTCATCAACTCGGCCAACGTGGGCAACTCGACGTATCATTCGCTGCAGACCAAGATTGAGAAGCAGTACTCCGAGGGGTTGTTCCTGTTGGCGTCCTACACCTGGGCGAAGTCGCTCACTGACTCCTCGTCAGCGCTTTCCGGCTTCTTTTCCACCAGCGCGCGAGATCAATACAACCGGCGGATCGAGAAGGCGATCGCGCAGTATGACATCCCCCATCGGGCCGTGATGGCCATGAACTACGAGCTTCCGATCGGGCCAGGCAAGAAGCTGCTTTCGTCCAAGGGGGCGGTGGGCAAGATTGTGGGCGGCTGGCAACTGAATGCCATCATGTCCTATCAGGCTGGTGAACCGATCGGTGTCGGCATCAATAATACGCTGCCGCTGTTCAACAGCCGGAACCTTCCCAACATTGTGCCGGGTGTGAATCCGAACCTGCCGCGGGATAACTTCGACCCCGCCAAGAACCTGCTGCTCGACATCAACGCGTTCAGTATCCCGGCGCCGTTCACGTATGGCAACGCCGGGTCGATCCTGCCGAAGACGAGGAATTTCCGGAACTTCAACGAGGACTTCGGCATTATGAAGCGAACGCCCTTTGGCCGTGAAGGGATGTACCTGGAATTCCGTTTCGAGATGTTCAATGCGTTCAACCGTGTGCGATTCGGAGGCCCGGCAACCAATGCGAGTGACCGGTTCAACTTCGGGAGGGTGGCTTCCCAGGCGAACTCACCGAGGCTGGGGCAGTTCGCGGTGAAGCTTAATTTCTGAGGGGAAGGTGGGCTAGCTAGAGGTTCACTTACGGATCGCTTTGCGGGCCAGCGTGAGGAATTCTTCGTACAGCGTGATGGCTTCCTGATCCCGTTTCAGGCGGAACAGGTGCGGGATGCTCAGCGATAACTCGAAGACTTCCGTGGCTTCGGGCGCGGGGCGTAACTGAAAACGGGCGAGGTTGGCGAGAACCGGCAGGTCCTTCTGAATGCCCTGGGCTGTGCGCGGAGCAGCCTCAGCGGCACGAAGGAGGGGTTCCCAGCGCGAAGGGTCCTCAATGATTGCTATGTCCTGTGCCATTCGAGGGGGCGTTGGTTTGAGGGGGATGCCGCCGCCTTTCACTTTGAAACCGAGGAGACGCGCGATGGGGACCAGGTCGCGGACTTCGCCATCCGGATAGAAGAGGCCCTGCTGGTCATTGAACATGATCTTTCCGATCATCAGTTCCCAGAGGTAGAAGCCGAGACCCTTACGCTCGATGACGTCGAGACCGGCTTCGTAGCGATGGCCGGAGGATGGGTTTCCGAACTCCGTGACGATTACCGGTTTCCCCGTGCGCCTGCCGTAGCCGAGGGCGATGTCGAGATCACTCTCCAGCCACTTTCCGACGGGCAGGTAGGAATGAACCGAGATGACGTCGACAACATCCATGGCATGCGGGATCAGTTCGACGCTGGCGTGACCGATGGTCACGGGATGCGAGGGATCCAGCTTCTTGACAAAGCGTGCGAAATGCCGGGTGAATTCGACGATGTGGCGGCGTTCGGCCCGGGTGACGTGATTGAAGTCGGCCTCGGGCTCGTTCATGATGTCCCAGATTTGCAGCCGGCGGTCGCCCTTGAAGCGTTTGACGACGTCCGAGACGTACTTCTCCAACCTGGGCCAATTCTCTTCTTGGGTCCGGCTGTAGCCGGGGTTGTTGACCCAGAGTCTCTGATACGCCTTTTCCATTGCGGGCTCGTCGCCGAAGCAGGAGTCGAACAGGACCAGCATTGTGCGAAGGCCGCGTTGATCGGCCAGCCGGACGAACTGTTCCACACGATCGAGGAATTGAGCCGGATTCTGCTCATAGACCACGTACTGGAGAAACATGCGGACGGAGTTGAGGCCGATGCGTTGGGCGTAGCCCAGTTCACGGCTGACCACGGCGGCATCGAAGTCCTTCCAGATTCCGACACTCGTGCTGGCGTAGGAGGGGACATAGTTAGCGCCGCGAATCCTGGCGTAGTCCGCCGCGGACAGCATCTGGGCGTGGCCAACCGGGTATTGGCAGGCGAAGGAAGCGAGAAGAAGCGGGCTGATCTTAAGCATGTGCATCACGAAGTCTCTGTTTCGCGGCGGGTCCTTACAGAGGACGCCCTGAAGGATTGCCGGCGAGCATCGTTCGGATCTCGCCATCGGGATCTTCCACTACCCGGCTCTCCGGCGCGTTGAAGATCATGGTTCGCCGTCCGTCCAGCGCGTAGGCGGGCCAACCGGGGTTGCCTGTTCTTGCGAATGACGCCCAGGCGCCCGCGATGTTCTTCGACAGACCCTCGGACTCGGGAAACCGCACGAGCCGCATCGCGAGCGGCAATTCGGCCGTGTGGAAGGCCCGAATCTTCCCCTCCGCAAGCGGCGTCTCCCACGCGAAGTAGTACATGAACACATTCCCGGCGCGCTGGGCGATCTTGCGTTCCGCCTGGCGCAGGGCATTCCAGCGGGCGCCACGATCCGATGAGAGCCGGAAGTAGAGCTGCGAAGGCGATTCGGAAGGATGAGCCTTGCGGTAGGCCGCCAGCAGAGGGTCCACATCCGCCTGGGAGATGCCGCTTTCGACCGCGCGCCTTCGGAGACCCGCGGCGTCGAGCCGGAACAGTTCCTCGTCACGGAGGGAGAAGAGAGTGGATTCGTCCTTGCAGGTTCCGATCAGCATAGGAATGCCGCTCGCCTCCGGCGGTGCATCGGGATCCCAGGTCTGGCGCGGGATTGAGCGGCCGTCCACCACGGGGCCGCGGATGGAAGCGGCGGCCAGCAGCTTCCCGGCCGGCACTTGTGGCAGTTCATCGAGCTGATTTTCATTCAGTCCCAGTTTCCCGAGCGCCGCCCTCGCTACGCCCACGGCTTCTTCCCGGGTGCTTACGCGGAGCTGCGATCCGCTCTCGACAATCGCCTTGTGAAACAGGCCCCGTGCCTTGGGCATGGCAAGCAGCGCGCCGATCTTCGCGCCCCCGCCCGATTCCCCGAAGACCGTGACGTTTCCCGGATCACCGCCGAACTGGGAGATGTTAGCTCGCACCCATTCGAGGGCGGCGACGAGATCGAGTTGACCGGCGTTGCCGGAGTCCGCGTATCGCTCGCTCCATTCGCCCAGGTAGAGATACCCGAAAACGTTGATGCGGTGGTTGACACCCACCAGCACGACGCCGTTCTCCCGCGGGAAGGCATCGGCGAACAGGGTGAGGGCGCTGGAACCGCCCGTGAACCCGCCTCCGTGGATGTACACCATCACCGGCCGTTTCCCGCGCAGCGCGGGCGTAAGGACGTTGAGGACGAGGCAGTTCTCGCTGTCATCCTGATGCGCCAGTTCGATGCGGTCCGGCCGCCCGCCGGCAAAGTACTCACCGATCACGGGGCTGAGGAAGATGTTGCCGGGCCCTTGCACGCAGCGCGGTCCGGTGCGGGTGGCGTCGCGCACGCCGGTCCATTTTGGTGGCGGCGGCGGGGGCAGAAAGCGGCCCGCGCCCTCCACGGCGCCCGCGTAGGGAATACCGCGAAAAATCTGCACGCCGTCCACGGTGTAGCCACGCAGACGGCCGCCGGTGGTTTCGAGCGTGCCGGTGGCTCGAAGGGCTGCGGGAGCGGCCAGGAGTTCCCGGCGGGAGATGAGCGGATTCACAGTGAGCCTCCTTTTTGCAGGGAGCCGCCTGCAGGCAGACCTGCATGCGCGGTATGCGCCCAGTTTACACGCATGCGCATCAGGCGTTCCGCCGCTCTTGTCTCATTCAAGATGAGCCTGAACGAGAGGTAGGGCAGGCGGGGCGGCGGCACGGCCGCGACGGGCTGGTTGGTGTCACAGCAAAGTGATAATGTCCCCTTAGAGCAAAGTAGAAATGTCCCCTTGACAGCCTCAGGCTTGGAGGATGCAAGAGGACCAGCTACTGATGACCCAGCGTGAGCGGGACCGATTGGGGACGC
>VFZY01000281.1 GCA_016870915.1 Acidobacteriota bacterium
CTCCGTTCAGCGTGATGGGTCTTCCCGAGGAAATGAGGTAAAGGACATAGAGAAAAGTGGGTGTCTGGCTGCAAAACGCGGAATACAGCAGGATACGCAGGCGCCGCCGGGCATCGGGATTCTCCACCTGATGCTGCTTGAACCCAAGCGCGAAGAAGAAGCCGCCAAACACAAACATGCGCACCCAACCCGCCTGCGCCGTCATCGCCGCAATGGGTTGATGCATCCACGCAACGGCCTGATAGCTGCCGGCGATTCCGGCGTTCCACAGTCCCATGCCCAGAGCGTGAACGGCAAGAAACAGCCCGGGGGGCAGCAGCAGCCAACGGACCCAACCGGGCCGCAGCGGTTGCGGGTAATAAACCCCGAAAAAGAGTAGCGCCGCGGGCCAGACAAAGCCGAACAGGTGATGCGTCATCAGGACCAGTTCTCGGACTCCCCCGGGCCAGCGGGCGGCCGTGGTGTCGAACGATTGCCCAAACCCGTAGAGGATGACGAACAGCAGCCACGCCATTGGGTCGCGTGGGCGTACCAGCACGATCCAGAAACCGAAGATCACGCAGAAGAATGGCACCGCCGCGTCGTAACACAGGATCCCTACCCATTCGGCTGGCGAGGGCTGGCGTGGCGTGGAGGCGGCCAGGAGGATCCTTGCCGTGCGCCGGCCGCGGGCCGGGTGATCCACTGTCAGGAGCACGAACTCACCGGGCGCGGCGCGGGCCAGGCGCCGGAAGAGGGTGGATTGGCCGGTGTATTCTTCATCGCCAACGGCGAGAATGCGGTCGCCGTTCGCCACGCCTTGCCCGGCGGCATTGGCGCGGGTTTCGGTGACCGTGCCGCGGGCATTCACCAGGACGGGGAAAGCAACGCGGTAGAGCCTGCCCTGCACGGCGCGGATCATGTCATAGGAGGTCCACGCCTGGGCGCCGCCGAAAAACACCAGGGCCGCCAGCAGAGCCGTGTAAAGACCGCGATTCCGTCGAAACGCTTTGGACGCGAACAAAAGGGCGAGGAGCTTTCCCATGAGGACGATCCCTGTTAGCGTAACGCGAGCCGCCCCCGCATCGCATGGCACAATCAAGAGCGATGAACCAGACGGTTTCGCTCCCGGGGCTTGCCGGCAAGCTCGCCGTGGTCACCGGCGGCGCCAGCGGCATTGGCCTGGCCGCGGTGGAGGCATTGCGGGCGGGCGGCGCGGAGGTGCATGTGCTGGACCGCGCCGGGACCCAGCCTGTGGATGTGACGGATCTGGCCCAACTGGAGGCGGCCTTCGCGGAGTTCCCGCGCGTGGATATCGTGGTGGCCAACGCCGGCCTGGGGCGGGAAGCCGGATTGACCGAAACAACACCGGAGCACTGGCAGCGCACCATCGACGTGAATCTCACAGGCGTCTTCCACACCGTGCGTCTGGCCGCGGGCAGGATGAAGCCTCGGAGGACCGGGTCCATTGTGATCACCGCCTCGACGAACTCCTATGACGGCGAAGCGCGGCTCACGGCTTACAATGCCAGCAAGGCCGGCGTGCTGGGAATCCTGCACACGGCGGCGAACGAACTGGGCCTTCACGGCATCCGCGTCAATGCCGTGTGTCCCGGCCTCATCCGGACACCACTCACGCAAAGGCACTTCGACAGCCCCGGGCTGCTGCGGGACTACTTCCGCCACATTCCGTTGGGTCGCGGCGGCGAAGCACCGGAAGTGGCCGCGGCGATCGCCTTTCTGGCAAGCGATCTTGCCAGCTACATCACCGGCGCGGCCCTGCTGGTGGATGGCGGCCAGATGGCCGCCAAGTTCGGATTGTGGGATGACAAAGACGCGCTGTTCGAGGACGGAGCGTGGAAGCTCCGGTAAGCCGCTACTGCGACCCGCCGCTCGATGCCGGACTGCGGCGCACGGGCGCATCCAGGTATTCGATCCAGCTTGTCATCATCTCCTCTTCACTCTTGTCGCCCCAGCGAACCACTTCCTTGGAATTCGGATTGGCCGGATTGTTGGGGCTGTTGTCGTAGTGCGCGGTCACAATCAGGCGGCTGCCCTTTTCGACGAGAACCGGCTCACGCAGGCGATACACAAGCTGCCAGTTGAAGTCATAGCGCGGAACGGCGAGCAGAGTCTGGCGCGTGCCGTCCGGCCGCACCACAACATAGGTGACATCGCGGCCGCGGTAGTGCATGTGCGGCGTGAAGGAGAGCAGCAGTTTGTCGGCTTCGAAGTCGTAGCAGCGCCGGACCTCATGACGGGGCTCGCCGGCCGGAATCTGCATGAAGAAATTCCTCAGGTCCATACGGCGCAGCACCTGCTTGGGCGGCCCCGGGGCCAGGTGGAACCCCACGCTGGTGCGGTCGTATTGTGGCTTGCCTGAAATCCGCGCGTAGTGCACCACGAATTCCAGCTTGGCTCCGGCCGGAACCCACTTGGCGGTGCCCTCCGGCCACACATCCGGCGGACGGCCCGGAAGAAACGCGGCCAACCCGCCCTCTTGCGCCCCTTGCAGGAAGGGCAGCGCGGGCGTGCCGGGGGCACAGGCGTCATTCACCACCGGCGCCTCCTTGCGAATGCGGCTCAGCTTGCCTTCCTTGAGCAGAAACTGTTGCAGATCCGGCATGTTGCTGGTGGACGCGGCGGCCATCTTGGACAAATCTTCCTGCACCAGAAGGACGTGGACATGATGCACCACCTGGCGGTTGCCCGGCTTGATCTCCGCCGCCCGAATCCAGCGGCCTTCCTTGAAGTTCGTGGGTACGACGAAGTGCTCATAGGCGTCTTCGCCGGGCGTCACCTGATGGTTCTCGCCGATGTCGATCTCGATGTCGGGCTTTCCAAGCTGCCAACCCTCGGTGAAGACGGGTTTCGCCGGCAGGTCCGCCGCGTTGCCTTCGGGAGCCCCGGCGTCGGCCCAGGCCGTAAGGGTCTCGATTTCCCGGCGCGACAGCCGGGCATCGTTTGAGAACTGGCCGTGGTTCGGATCGGCGAACCAGGGCGGCATCTTGCCGGACGCCACGGACGCCTTGATGGCCTTGGCCCAGGGCCGCGCGGCCTTGTACTCAAGGACGGAGAACGGCGCTATGTCGTTCGGGCGATGGCACCCGGCGCAGTGCTTGAAGAGGATGGGCGCGGCGTCCTTTGAGAACGTCGGCGCGGCCGGGGCCAGGCCGGCCAGTATGGCTCCGGCAGCGAGAAGACGGATAGTCATCATCCGTGAGAATATCACCGGCCGGGTCCGGTTGCCAGCGGCTGCCCGGCCGGCACCCGGTATACTGGAGATATAGGAGTATCCAGGAGAAACGGTGTCTATCCGGCAACATCTGAAACTTGCGGCCCAAATCCAGCTTCTGCCCGTGCTTGAGAGCGGCGAGGAAACACTGGTCGGCGGCCAGGCGGTGATGGAAGGCGTCATGATGCGGGCGCCGCACAGCTACTGCATCGCGGTGCGCAAACCCGATGGCTCCGTGGTGACGGAAGAGGCTCCGCTTGAGAAGGTGTCCGAGAAGTACCCCATCTTCAAGAAACCCGTCATCCGCGGTGTGGGTGTGCTGGGACAGGCCATGAAACTGGGCGTCAAGGCCCTGCAGTTTTCGGCCAACGTGGCGCTCGAGGCGGAAAACGGGGCCAAGACCGGAGCCCAGACCGAAGCCCCAGAGAAACCCGGCAAAGCCAAAGGACCCACACAGATCTCCTCCTGGGCGATGACGCTGAACGTCCTGTTCTCTGTGGGCTTCTTCATCGTGCTCTACAAATTCGTCCCGCTGTGGGCCACCGAATGGATCAGGAAATCGGTGCCTGCGGTTGAGAACCGCATCCTGTTCAACCTCACCGACGGCCTCATCCGGATCGCGATTTTTGTGTCGTTCCTGTGGCTTATCTCGCGCTGGAACGATATCCGGCGCATGTTTGAATACCACGGTGCCGAACACAAGGTGGTGTTCAACTTCGAATCCGGCAAACCGGTCACCGTGCCGAACGCTCAATCGTTCGTCACCTGGCATCCGCGGTGCGGAACCAGTTTCCTGATCGTGGTGATGATCATCTCCATGTTCTTTTACGCGCTGATGCCCTTTGACAGCTTTTGGGGAAAGATGCTGACGCGCATCCTCGCTCTGCCGCTCATCGCCGGCCTAAGCTATGAGATGATCCGGTACGCCGCACGCAAGCGGGGCAGTTTCCTCGCCATGCTCACCGCACCCGGGCTCTGGCTGCAGCGCATCACCACGCAGGCGCCCACCGACAGCCAGGCGGAAGTGGCGATCATCGCGCTGGACGGGGCCATGGCCCTGGAACGGCGGCAGGGTGGCGAACTGGTAATCGCCTGACGCAAAAGGCCTGACAGAAGACGCCTGACAGAAGACATAAGCCGCAGCCATGCAATATCGAGAAAAACTGGAGTCGATCGAGTCGCGCTTCGAGGAATTGACCGGGCAAATGGCGGACCCCGCCGTGATCAATGACCCGGTGGCGTACCGCAAGACCGCCAAATCGCATTCGGAGTTAACGGATGTGGTGGCCAAGTTCCGCGAGTGGAAAAGTCTTGATTCTAATCTCGCCCAGGCCCGCCAGATGCTGAACGAGCCCGACGAGGAGATCCGGGCCATGGCTCGCGAGGAAGTGGAGCGCGTCGAGCCCCTGCTGGCGCCGCTCGAGGAGGAGATCAAGATCCTGCTCCTGCCCCAGGACCCGAACGACCATAAGGACGTTGTGCTTGAAATCCGCGCCGGCACCGGCGGCGACGAGGCAAGCCTGTTCGCGGCCGAAGTGTTCCGCATGTACACCCGGTACGCGGAAACCCAGGGCTGGCGTGTCGAGATCCTCTCCGGAAATGACTCCTCGGCGGGCGGTTACAAGGAAGTGATCGGCCTCATCAGCGGCAGCCGGGTCTTCTCAAAACTGAAGTACGAAAGCGGAGTCCACCGGGTGCAGCGCGTTCCGGTCACCGAAGCCCAGGGGCGCGTGCACACGTCCACCATCACAGTGGCCGTGCTGCCGGAGGCGGACGAGGTGGAAGTGGAGGTTGCCGACAAGGACCTTCGCATCGACACCTTCTGCTCCTCGGGGCCCGGCGGCCAGTCCGTGAATACCACCTATTCGGCGGTGCGCATCACCCATCTGCCCACCGGCGTCGTGGTCTCCTGCCAGGACGAGAAATCGCAGATCAAGAACCGCCAGAAGGCGATGCGCGTGCTGCGCAGCCGGCTCTATGAGATTGAACTGGAGAAGCAGCAGGCGGCGATTGGCGCCGAGCGTAAGGCGATGGTCGGCAGCGGCGAGCGCAGCGAGAAGATCCGCACCTACAACTTCCCGCAGAACCGCATGACCGATCACCGCATCGGCCTCACGCTCCACCAGTTGGAAACCATCATGGAAGGCCGCATTGAGCCAATGATCGACGCGTTGACCACCTACTACAACGCGGAAAAGATGAAGCAACAGAACATGGCCGCCTGATCCGGCACGTGTGGGCGTCGCTTCAAGAGTCGGAGATCTGCGCCCCCTAAGAGGTTGAGTGGTACGGCTGGGTGGGGTGTACCAGTCCTCCCTGCACAGCGCGACTACTCGCTCCTGTGTACGCAGATTTGCTGAGAGTGATAGATTGGCAAACCATGCGCGCATATCCACACGAACGGTTTTCTTCGGCCGTCAAGCTAAGCCCAGGAGTCGTGGCGGCCTATGCCGAAGCGGCGGGCGACACCAATCCAGTTCACTACGACACCGAGTTCGCAGCCGGTACCCGTTATCGAGGTTTGATCGCGTCGGGTACTCACACCACGGCCTTGCTGCTCGGATTGACGGCGGCCCAATACTCAAGGGGTGTGTCCATGGTCGGTCTCGAATTCTGGGTCCGATTTCGCAGGCCGGTCTACGCTGGAGAGGCGATTCGGCTTGAGTGGTTGGTCATCAAGGTAACCAGGAACGAAAAACTCGGCGGCGACATCGTCGAGCTCCGCGGCCGCGTCCAGAACGAGAAGGGCGAGACGGCGCTGGGTGCGAAAGGCAAGATCTTGATCACAGACAGACTCTCTAGGATGGCAAGTGCACTCGACCCACAACTGCTGTCATAGAAAGAACCTGTTTCATGAGGCTTCGTTCCCGCCAGTGTTCATAGGCGCGTCGTGCGTCCGCGAGCAGCACCGAATCGCAAAAGCCGCTCATCTGAAGCGCGGAACCGACGTTGTCGATGACTTCACTCCAGAGAGCCGTCTTCACGGAGAAGCCTTGATCGCCGCGCGTACACACTTCGTCCTGTGAAGAGATTTGGATGTCGATCAGGCCGGCTGTGGTGAAAAGTGCCGGCAGGCTATTTCCCATAGCATTGTCCCAGCCATTCGAGTGTCGCCATCGGAGGAAGGCCTGATAGAAGTCCAAGAACTGTGGCGGCGGGTTGGGTGCCCACTCATTGAGCGAATGGTTGTAGTCCAACACGACTACCAAGCCATCATGCTTCGCAGCGCGAGCCATGTTTGAAATTGCGTCAGCTACTTCAGCGATCCACTGCAGAGTACGCGCCGACGTTACGACATCAAAACGTCGAGCGAAACCTAGGTCGGTTGCGTCTTTCCTTTCAAAGCAAAGGTGCCGATGCTGGAGACAATGGGCCCTGCCCTCCGTGCCACCTAAACTATGCACGCCGCCGAGTTGAGCGGGTCGATAGATCGGGTCTGACACCACTTGGGACCTCTGAGAATCCTGCGGTAAAACAGAAGAGGCCGCCGAGTAGGCGCTCTGCGGACCCGACTCTCAGGAGGCACCCAAATGGAAAACAAACAAGATCAGGATAGCGGCCGGAAGCCCGGCCCGCAAGGGG
>VFZY01000282.1 GCA_016870915.1 Acidobacteriota bacterium
GAACGAGAGCTGAAAGGGCTGGTTTTGTTTGTCACCCATTGGGTGCTGTCCTCCGCAGGGGTCTTCGCTGCCTTCAAACCCCTATCGATATTGATGCGGACGAGCATCCAGGAGATTCGCACGCGCGGCTCAAAACGGAAATGTGGGAGAAACTCGTCTTGTCATTGGCGTTCACCAGCAGCACCGTATCCCAGAAGTTCCGGAATCCCCGGTTCGTGTTCGTCTTCTCCGGGCCCACGTAGTAGTTGTTGGCCCAGGTCACCTTACCCGCCGTCAGAGCGCCCGTGAACCCGAACGTCTTCCCGGAGTTGTTGTCCACCACATTGTTCCACCCGTTCAGAATCTGGAACCCGGCCGTGAAGTTCTTGTGCAGCGGCATCGTCGTCCGCACGCCAAAGTGATAGTAGGGACCGTTGGCATACAGCAGAGCCCGCGAATAGTTCCAGTTCAGGTGCGTCTCCGTCACCTCTGCGCCCGCGCTCGTATAGAACTTTCCGAAGTCCATCTGGAAGCCCTTCCAGCCCGTGGGCTTCGCCGAAACGTAACCCTGCATCAGATATCGCGTGTCGATCCGGGTCGTCGGCTCCGACGACTGGAAAATGTCGAAGGCTTTACCAAAGCCCATGTCGAACCGGAAACCCAGCGGCTCCGGAGCCCGCTCGAACGACATCCTGGCCATGTTCAGGCCGAAGGAATTCGAGTCGATGTCGAAATTCCGCAACTGAGTCTTGCCCGACGCCGGATTGTTGAAACTTTTCAACAGGTAGCCGTCGATGATGCCGCTCACACCAATGCCGCCATAGGTGAAATTCGGGGCCGGATCCGCCGCCGGGGGCGCCGGTGGGGCCTGCCCCCACAACGCCGCTCCCATCGCCAGAGTCCAACAGGCGGTGTGTCTGATCATTTGGTTTTTACCTTTCATTCTTCGGATTACGGAGGCCGCCGCGCTCTATCCGGCACGTTCCGCCCCCGGCTGTGCGCTTCCGTAATCGCGTGCGTCGGTTGCTATGACCCCATCTTACGGACGCTGCGCCGGTTTGAAAAATGAAAAAATTTGATGACTCTTATCACTCATCGCCCTTCCGGTGATCGGTCTCACAAATTCTTTCTATGGGTTGGGCGGTGTACAATGAACCGAGGACGAAAAATCGCCCCGTGGCCCGCCAGCCTGTCCATCTGACAGCCATCTACCCCGGCTCCTTTGACCCCGCAACCAACGGTCACCTAGATGTGATCGAACGCGGCTCCAAACTCGCCGGGCGCCTGATCGTGGCCGTGCTCCGGAACGAATCCAAGCAGCCCCTGTTCTCAACCGCGGAACGCATGGAGATGCTGGCGGAAGTCGTCCGGCCGTTCCCCAACGTCGAAGTGGCCTCGTTTGACGGGCTGCTCGTCGATTTCGCCTCGCAGTGCCAGGCCAGCCTGATCCTGCGCGGTATCCGGGCCATTTCGGACTACGAAGGCGAGTTGCAGATGGCACTCATGAACCGGCGCCTGCGGCCGGAGATCGAAACCGTTTTTCTCATGGCCGGCGAGCAGTACTCGTTCGTCAGCTCCCGGCTCGTCAAGGAAATCTTCCGCCTCGGTGGCGACGTCAGCGGCCTGGTGCCGCCCGCCGTCGCCTGCCGCCTGCGGGAACGGATGGCAAGCGTCTAAAACCAAGGAGCTAAGACAAGCACATGGCAGCAGTTGTTGATAAGACACGGGAATTGTCCCATCGCATCGGATTGATCACCGTCTCCTCCACCATGAAAGTGGCGGCCGACGCCGACCGTCTGCGCCGCGAAGGACAGGACGTCGTCGATTTCGGAGCCGGGGAGCCCGACTTCCCCACACCCGATAACATCAAGAAGGCCGCCATCGACGCCATCACCAGGAACTTCACCAAGTACACCCCCGCCGGCGGCACCCAGGACCTCAAGAAGGCCATCTGCGACCGTCACGCCGCCGACTACGGCACCGCCTACACCGCCGCCGAGTGTGTCGTTTCCGTCGGTGGCAAGCACGTCATCTTCAACCTCGCCCAAGTCCTTCTCGATCCCGGCGATGAAGTCATCATCCCCGTCCCCTACTGGGTCACCTACGCCGACGTCGTCAACTACACCGGCGCCAAGTGCGTCTTCGTGAACACCAGTGAGGAACACGGCTTCACCCTCACCGCGGACATGATCGAACCTCACATCACCCCGCGCACGAAGATCGTCCTCATCAACTCGCCCTCCAATCCCAGCGGCGGCGTCCTCGACCGCGCCGAGTTCGAGAAAATCCACGCCCTCACCCTCAAGCACGGCGCCTGGCTCATCACCGACGAATGCTACTGCCGCTTCCTCTACGACGCCGAGCCCTACTCGGCCGCCGCCTTCCCCGGCGCCAAGGGCAACGTCATCGTCGCCGGCTCTCTCTCCAAGACCTATGCCATGACCGGCTGGCGCATCGGCTTCGGCCTCGGCCCGGCCAACGTCATGAGCTCCATCGTCAAGCTCCAGAGCCACTCCACCTCGAACCCCACCTCCATCGCCCAGAAGGCCGCTCTCGAAGCCGTCCGCGGCCCCCAGGACTCCATCGGCGTCATGCTCGCCGAATACCGCAACCGCCGCGACTACGTCATTGACCGCCTCCGCGCCATCGACGGCGTCCGCATCAACGTGCCCAAGGGCGCCTTCTACGCCTACCCGAACATCAGCGTCGTCTACGGCAAGGACGGCATCAACAACTCCATGGACTTCGCCGAACGCCTCCTCGCCGAGGAGTTCGTCGCCGTCGTCCCCGGCGAAGCCTTCGGCACCAATGACCACGTGCGCATCTCCTATGCCACCTCCATGGCCGAACTCACTCGCGGGCTCGACCGCATTGAACGCTTCGTCGCCAGGTACCGATAGACCGTTAGTATGATTAAGCCGGTCAAACTCCGGTCCACCTGCGTCGAACGCGTCTGGGGTGTCACCCCCAAAGCCCCCTGGTTTCCCAAGGTGGGGGAGATCTGGCTGACGCTCGATCCTCCCCTGCCCATTCTCATCAAGTTCCTGTTCACCACGGACAAGCTCTCCGTCCAGGTGCACCCGGACGACGCCTACGCCCGCGAGCACGAAAACTCGCGCGGCAAGACCGAGATGTGGTACATCCTCGACCGCGATCCCGGCGCCGTCATCGCCCTTGGCTGGAAACGCCCGGTTGAATGGAATGAGGTCGAAAGCGCCTGCTACGGCGGCACGGTCGAAGAACTGCTCGAATGGGTCCCCGTCACCCCCGGCGATTCGTTCTACACCCCCGCCGGCACCGTCCACGCCATCGGCAGCGGCATCACGCTCTGCGAAATCCAGCAGAACTCCGATGTCACCTACCGCATGTATGACTATGACCGCATGCCAATGCGCGATCTCCACCTGAAGCAATCCCGCGATGTCACCCAGCTAACGCCCTATGACGGACGCAGCCAGCCCAGCCCGCTCGAAGACGGCTGGGAACGGCTCGTCGAATCACCCCATTTCGTCACCGACCGCCGTACCTACACCGGCCACTCCCACTACAAACCCCTCGGCCGCGAATCCGAAATCCTCATCGTCCTCGATGGAGCCGGCCGCCTCGCCGGCGAAAAACTCATCCCCGGCCAAGCCTGGCTCATCCCCCAAGGCAGCGGCCTCACAGGAATCAGCGCCGCCACCCCCTTAAAACTGCTCCGCACTTACGTCCCGTAGAAGATCGCAAGGCTGGTTGCACGCTTCCGTCCGGCCCCGGAATCGTACTCGATACGAAGGTCTTAGGAAGCGCAAAGGCCGCTCCGGCGCGGCTCCAAACGTCCAGGAACTCGCAACTTAAGCGAAAGCCGGAGCGAGTCCGTCCTGAGCGTTTTCCCCAGGGGAGCATTTTCCAATCTAGAGATGAGCCTCAAGCGGGAACTGAAGAAGATAACGGCACTGGATTAAGCTATACTCACTATGTCGGTTGGCTAGACCACCTCGACGTGAGCGTTGACCGGCTAAGGACGAAGCTATTCATGCCCTCCGCCAGCTTTTCCGAACAAACTTCCTATCGCGCCACTGGATTCCGAATCGGGCAGAAGCTGGGACAGGGCGGCGCGGGTGTTGTGTTTCTGGCTCGGGACCTGCTGCTGGAACGGGATGTGGCGATCAAGTTTCTCCTTCCTCCCTTGGTGTCGGATTCCCTCGCGATGGCGCGCCTGCGGAGTGAAGCGCGTGCCTGTTCGGCGCTTGACCATCCGCGCATCGCCCGCATCCATATGATGCGCGAGGAATTCGGAGCCGCCTACATCGTGCTGGAGTATCTGCCAGGCGGTTCCCTCATGGACCTGCTGCGGCAGCAACGCGGCGCGCTTCCCCTCGATCTGGTTCTCCAGGCCGCTCTCGATTCGGGCTCCGGGCTGGCCTACGCGCACCGCCAAGGGTTCCAGCACCGCGACGTTAAGCCGTCCAATATCCTGCGCGCGGCCGATGGGGCCTGGAAACTCGCCGATTTCGGATTGGCAAGGGCGGCCGGCGTTGATCAAAGCCTGACCGATCCGGCACACCTGGTGGGTACAGCCAGTTACATGGCTCCGGAACAGGTGTTGAACCGCCCCGCAGATCACCGCGCTGACATTTTTGCTTTTGGCGTAACGCTGTACCAGCTTGCCACCGGGGACTTGCCGTTCCGCGCGGATTCGACCGCTGCCGTCCTGCACGCCATCGCCTATCAGGCCCACCAGCCGTTGAGACTCCGGCGTCCGGACCTGCCCGCCCCCTTCGCCCGCTTGGTCGATGACATGCTTGCCAAGGATCCCGGCGCACGGCCCCAATCAATGGACGCCGTGCTGGCGGAGTTGAAGCAGTTAAACACACACTTGGTTGATACCATCACCCTGCCCGGCGGCTTGGGCACGCCTGTCATAGCGGACGCTGCGAGGCCGGCGGCCAAGCGGCCCATTTCCATCTGGGCGAGTTTGACCGTAGCCGCACTGCTGGCCGTATGCCTCTACCTGGCGTATCCGGAATTGTTGCGCGTCGGGACCGGCCTGCCGGCTGAACGGCGCATTGCCGTGCTGATGTTCACCAACATCGGAGGTGATCCGGCCAATCAGCCAGTCTGCGATGGCGTCGCGGAAACTCTGGCCTCCCGTCTCACGGGGCTTGAGCAGTTTCACGACCGGCTTTGGGTCGTACCCACCACGGAGGTCCGGCGCAACAATGTCGCCAGTGCCGGTGATGCGCGGCGCTTGCTGGGAGCGAACCTGGCATTGACGGGTAGCATAGAGCGGACGTCGAAAACGCTGCGGCTCAACATCAACCTGGTGGATGCCATAACACTACGCCAACTTCGTTCCGAGACAGTGGACTACCCCGTTTCCGAGCTGGCCGCAATGCAGGACTCAGTGGCGAATCGGGTGACGAACATGCTCGCGCTGGTTCTTCCCTTCCAGTCCGGTGCTGTGCACGCCGCCGGTCAGACCGGCCATTCCGCCGCCTATGAGGCTTTCCTGCGAGGTCAAGGAACCTGAGCCGGTGGGATCAGGCCGAGAATACTGACCGTTCGATCGCCGAGTTCCAGCGTGCCCTGGCGCTGGACGCAAAGTACGGACTGGCTCACGCCGGCCTGGGGCTCGCGTACTGGCGCAAGCATGTTCGCACCCGGGATCTTCTGTTCGCGGAATTGGCCATTGACTCGTCCCGAAATGCCGTGAAGGTGAGCCCGAAGCTGGCCTTGGCGCACGCCTCGCTCGGGAACGCGCTGCTGGGGACCGGCAAGTACGCGGATGCGAAGCAGTCGTTTGAACGCGCCACGGAACTCGATCCGGCGTTGCCCGAGGGACATCGGGGCTTGGCTCAGGTTCTGGAAAAGACCCACCACGTGAAGGAGGCCGAGGCGGCCTATCGGCGGGCGATCAGTTTGCGACCGTCGGATTGGACCAGTCAGATGAGCCTCGCCGTTTTTTTCTACAACCAGGCGCGGTACGCCGAGATGGAGGGGCCTCTAACCAAGGTGATCGCGACGGCGCCGGAGAACCCCGTCGGCTACAGCACCTTGGGAGCCGCCAAGGTGAAGCTCGGAGATCTGGATGGAGCGGCCGCCTTGTTCCAGCGCGCTCTGACGTATCAGCCCACGCCCGCCAACGCCACGAATCTCGGCTCCGTGGAGTTCTATCGCGGACGGTACCCGGAGGCTGAGGTGCAGTTTCGCCGTTCCATCGAACTGGGAGCTGTGCAATACATCATGTTCGGCAATCTCGGTGACGCGTTACGCCGTATGCCCGGCAGGGAACGAGAAATGCTGCTCGCCTACCGGGAGGCCATCCGCCGCGCCAGGGAGCGCCTCGTCGTCAACGCAAAACAACCCGCCGTCCGCTCCAGCCTCGCGGTCTACCTGGCAAAGTCCGGAGATCTGGTGCAAGCCCGGCGCGAAATCGGCAGGGCGCTGTCGGAGGCGCCGGACATGGCTGAGGTTCAGTTCAAGGCCGCCACCGTCTTTGAAATCGGCCGCGACCGCAAACGCTCCGCGTCTGCCCTTCAACGCGCCGTCCGGCTGGGCTATTCGCGTTTCGAAATCGAGCACGATCCCGAAATGATGGAACTGCGCAAGGATATCAAGTGGCCCGTCAAGCCGGGCACATATTAATGAGTGCATAAGTAGGTAGGCATCTGGTAAAATGGATCATGCCCAAGCGAGATGCCCGATCTCTTGATCACAAGACCTTGGAAGAGATCCGCATCCGCGCCGTCGAGCGAGTGCAAGCGGGCGAGAGTCCAGAGGTGGTGATCCAGG
>VFZY01000283.1 GCA_016870915.1 Acidobacteriota bacterium
ACTCTGATTGGCTACACTCTGTCATAGGGGAAAGCCGCTCCTCTCTTCGCACAACTTTTACTAGAAAAATCAGTTATGCCAGAGAATGCGGCTTTCCGCTACACTTCCCGTGAGAAAAACGGGCTAGTTTTCGAGATCCGCCAGTTTGCTGGCGGACAGAGCCCGGCTGATGAAAGTGCGGAGCTCCTCCTGGGAATCCAGGTTTTCAATCCGTTCCGCGAGGCCGGGGGGAACCGCGCCAAACCTCTCGGTGATAGCCTGTGTGGCCACGTCTCGCAAGACTGCGCGGAGAGTTTCGATTCCTTCTTGCCGCCCTTCCTGGCGTCCTTCGGCCCGGCCTTTTCTGATCCCTTTTTGCTCCCAGCTAGTCACATAATCCAACATCTTCTGCTTCTCCTTCCGCTTTAAGGGCGACCGGGCCAATTGCCGCTCAAACTCCCGGACCTCCCCGGCGCTCAACCGCAGATAGGCATCCACGAACGTCCCGATCAACTGCATCCGGGCCTCATCCAGGCGCAGAGTCAACATCAGCCTCAGGCATTCCAGCTTCACCCGCGGCCGGTCCTGCTCCGCTACGTTCATTTTAACCATCAGCGCAGTCGCCACCGGGTTTTTCGTGCGCAGGAACTTCCGCCAGGCCATCCGGTTCAATTGCACCACGCGATACCGGAAGATCTGTGCCAGTCCGTCGGGGAACGTCATGCGGTATTTGTCCGGCTGCGCCGAACGCGGCTTATCGTGGGAGAACACGGCGATGGGATACACCGGCAGGCCGTACTTCAGGGATAGTGCGGCGCTGTACTGATACAGCCGTTCCGGAAAGCCGGCATCCACCGTGCTCTGATGCTCCACATGGATCAGGAAGCACGTCTCTTTGCCGGCCACCTTCACGCGCGCCAGGATATCGGTCTCAAGTTTTCGCCCCCGGGCCAGGTTGCCGAAGACTTCCTGGGGCAGGAATTCAATCGACTGCGGCTCAATCCGGCTGGCCAGTTTCCGGAAAAACAGCATCAGGAAATCCCGGAAGAAAGTGGTCAGCAGTTCTTTGAAGAACCGGTCATGGTCAACGCGCCGCATGGGACTCCGGCCGGGGCACCCGCCGGGGCTTCCGCCGGCCGGGATCCCGGCATGCGTCCAATCAGATGCTCCGCAATGGCGAGCGATGCCGTGGCGCCGGGGCTGGGCGCATTGATCAGGTGAAGAGCGTTCGGCCGCTCCACCAGTTCGAAGTCCTGAAGCAACGTGCCATCGGGCGCCAGCGCTTGCGCGCGGATCCCGGCTCCGCCGGGGCGAAGGTGCTCCTTACGGACCTCAGGAACGAGTCTCTGAAGCGACCGGCAAAACTCGGTGCGGCTCAGCGACCGCCGGATCTCGTACCCCACGATGGATGGATATCGCGCCAAAAATCGCCAGAAGCCCGGGAAGCTGAACACGTCGGCGACATCGCCGGCACGGAAGTCGGTCTTCCGATAGCCCTCGCGCGCCAGAGCCAGCACGGCGTTGGGACCAGCCTCCACGCCGCCGCGAATCATGCGCGTGAAGTGCACTCCAAGGAACGGGAACTTGGGATCGGGAACCGGGTAGATCAGGTGCCGCACCAGCCGTTGCCCCTCGGGGTTCAGCATGTAGTACTCGCCGCGAAACGGCACAATGCGTGTGGTGCGCGGCTCGCCGGACATGGCCAGCACACGGTCGCAGTGCAGGCCGGCGCAGTTCACCAGATAATCGGCCGGAATCTCACCGCGCGGAGTCAACACCATCCAGCCCGCTCCATCCGGCCGCAGCCCCTGGAGCGGCGTGTCAGTCAGAACTTGGCCGCCCGCGGCGCGAATCAGCTCCATCAGACGCCGGCACACCGCCGGATAGTCGGCGATGCCCTCCTCCGGGACGCGGATCGCCTGGAGGCCCGCCACATGCGGCTCTACTTCTCGCATCTCCTCGCGGCCCAGCCGCCGCAGGCCGGCGAGTCCGTTGGCTGTGCCGCGCTCGAGCAGATCGTTCAGCCGGGGGATCTCGTCCTCCGAACAGGCCACGACAAGCTTCCCACAGATCTCGTGGGGAATGGCTTGCTCCCGGCAAAAGGCCACCATCTGGCGAATGCCGTTCACAGCCAGCCGGGCCTTCAAAGACCCGGGCTTATAGTACAGCCCGCAGTGCAGCACACCCGAGTTGTGCCCGCTCTGATGGCGGCCCACCTCGGACTCTTTTTCCACAACCGTGACACTCAACTCCGGACGGCGCCGTGTGAGCCGGTACGCGGTGGCCAGCCCGACAATGCCGCCACCGACAACGGTGATTCGTTTCAAGGTTGTATCGGCAGAGGAAGGAAGTCGTAATCCAGCATCATCTTCTCCGCCATCTTTCTCTTCAGTTCGCGAAGCGTGGCGGCCATGTCTTCACGGGCCGCGATGTTGTTCAACTCCGATGGATCTTCCTGCAGGTCGAAGAGTTCGAAAACCGGTCTGGGGCTGGTGAAATACGCCTTGTGATGAATAGGCGCGAGCGTTCCGGCGCGATTCGCTTCCTGCATCTGCGTCCAGCCCGGCCCGCCCGCGCTGTCCACCGGCTGATAGACCTGATGCGGCGTGCAGTTGTAGATCAGCTTGTAGCGCGCCGTTCGCACGCAGCGCGACAGGTCGAAGGAACTGGCCCGGTCCGAATACGGCGAGTTTCCATGGGCAAGCCGGGCCGCGAAGACATGATCCCGCGGTGTGTACGATTCGCCGGTGAGCAGGCCCAGGAAGCTGCGGCCGGACATCGCTTTCGGCTTCTCAACACCGGCCGCCGCCAGGAACGTGGGCGTAATGTCCTCGCCCGAAATCAGCTCTTCGGTCACCAGGCCGGGCTTCACCCGTCCGGGCCAACGAACCATCAGGGGGACATTCAGACCGGGATCGTACAAGGACCCCTTTCCATGGGGAAACGCCATGCCATTGTCTCCCATGAAAACGATCAAGGTGTTCTCCGCCAAGCCGCGCTTCTCCAGCACGTCGAGGATGGACTGAAACTCGGCGTCGGCGCGTGCGATCTCGTCGAAGTACCGTCCAAGCTCTTCGCGCACGCCGGGCAGATCGGGGAGATGGGCGGGCAACTGAATCTTGGCCGGGTCGTGCTTCACCGGAATCGCGTTGTCGTCCCAGGGGTGATGCGGGTCATTGAAGTTCACCCACAGGAAGAAGGGCTTCTCGCCCGGCTTTCCGTCCAGGAACTTGCTCAGCAGGGGCACGGTCTGTGCCCGGGGCGCGTTGCGGTTCAGAAAATCGACACGCCGTTCGAAGGTCATCAGGCCGTGCTCATCAAAGAACCGCTGGGTCTCCGGCTGAACGTTGCCCGGGCCGTCCAGGTGGAAATTGCGGCGCATGATGCCGGTGTAGTATCCCGCCGGGCGCAGCAGGTCAGGCAGTGAAACCACGTCCGGAGGCAGGGGCGACGAAAAGCGCCCCATGCGAGCGGCCACGGGCGACCGTCCGGTCAACATTGCCGTGCGGGATGGCACGCATTGGGGCGCTGCCGTGAAAGCGCGGGTGAACCGCATCCCCTGGCTGGCGAATTGGTCGAAATTCGGCGTGCGGATCACCGGATCGCCATAACAGCCGAGATATGGCGCGCTGTGATCGTCGGAGAGAACCAGCAGCAGGTTCGGTTTGGCCCGGCCAGGCTCTTGCGCGGCGGCCAGGGTCGCGGCGCCGAGACCCGCGGCAAATCCTCTTCGTGTCATGCACTCAATCCTTTCTGACTATCGGCTCCCTTGTAGGCCAGCACCAGGAGGGGAGGCGCGAGCACGGTTGTGGCCAGGGCCGCGAACACAATCACGGCGTACACCGGCGCCGAGACCACACCCATGGTTAATCCTAACTGGGCCACCACCACGCCCACTTCTCCTCGAGGCGCCATGCCAATGCCGATACGAAGGGCATCCGCCCTGCCCAGACGGATGGCGCCCAGGCCACAACCGATCACCTTGGTCAGCATCGCAATCACGATGACAATCGCCGTCATCGCCACCAGATGTGAGTCCTTGAAGACCGCCAGATTGATTTGCAGGCCGATCCCCGCCAGGAAAAACGGCGTCAGCAGTTCCGCCGTGCCATGCACCAGGGTATGCACGCGGCGCCCCACATGATCCGCAAGCGTCATACCTGCAAGAAAAGCGCCGACGATGGCCGCCACTCCGGCGAACATTGCCAGGGCAGATAGCGCGAAGAGCAACACCAGCGCCAGATGGAACTGCGCTTCACGCGCCTTCAACTTCGATTCAAGCCGCGGCGCAACCCGCAGCACGCCCCGCGATCCCCACCGCGCCAGAATCACCGTGAAGATCACGGGAAGCATCACCGCCAAGGCCAGATCGGTCCACGCCAACGATCCCCGGGCCGTTCCGCTCACAATCGCCAGCACGATCAATCCCAGGACATCGTCGATCACGGCCGCCGCCAGAATGATCCGGCTCGACAACTGGTCCAGCATTCCCTTCGACGCCAGCACTTCCGCAGTAATGCCGACACTGGTTGCAACCAGAGCGGTGCCGATGAACACGGACTCGACCTGGCCCAGCCCCCAGGCGCGGGCGAATCCCCAGCCGGCCACCATCGGAACGGCAACACCCGCCGCGGCTACAATCAGCGCCGTGCCGCCGACGTTCCACAACTCGGCGCCACGCACTTCCAGGCCGACGCGGAACAAAAGAAACATTACGCCCAGTTCGGCAAGGGCGGTGAGCAGTTCGTTGGGTTGAACCAAAGCCAGCACGCTGGGCCCCAGAATCGCCCCAGCCAGAATCTCGCCAACAATCGACGGTTGGCGAAGCCGTTCGAACACCTCTCCCAGCAGCTTCGCCGAGCCAAACACAAGCAGCATGGCAAGTGGAAGTGCGAGTTGGCCCTCAGGGTGCGTCATAAGTACAAAGGGGACGGCCGGCCACAAGGCCGGGCCGCCCCCATCCACAATGATCCCAGGCTATTTAATCTTGTACTCGGTGTCCGAGATCTTTTCGCGGTGCTGATCGTGACAGCCCTTGCAGCCGGCGCCGGTCATCTTCATGCCAGCCATCACACCCTGCTGATTGCCCGCCTTCGCCGCCTCAAGCAGCGCTTTCGCGCCGGCAACGGCATCGGACGCGGCCTTGTTGGCCACATCGGAATTCCTCTTCTTCCACCATTCAGCCGTCTGTTCGCAAGCGGCCACCATGGCGCTGGCGTTCTTCTCGACGTCAACACCCTTCCGGATGGCGCCCATCTGGCCACCCAGATCCTTCATGATCTTAACGTGCTCCGGCGGTGGAACCTCGGATGCAAGACAGAGCGAAGCCGCCGCGAGAAAGCAGCCGGCCAGACCGATGTAGAGCTTCACAGTTCGTACTCCCATATGGATTGATCTCGACCCGGCTTGAATGCGGGCCTTGGCCATTGTAAGCCATTCCGCGCCCCGGTAGAATAAGCATCCATGGACCGCAGAAATTTTCTGGCTGCCGCCGCCGGCGCGGCCGGCCATCTCCACGCCCAACAGAACGCGCCTTTGCCGGAGCCACGTGAGTTCGACGAAAGTGGAACGGGCAGCGTTTCGTTCACGCCGGGCGTGGTGGTGGAGAGGCACCGGACAGGCCAGCCTCATAAGGGCAAGGTGCTGGCCGCCATTCAACCGCACTGCGACGATGTCCCGATCTTCGCGGCGGGCACGGTGTTGAAGCTGATCGACGAGGGCTATACCGGAATCCTCATCACCACCACGGACGATTCGATGGCGGGCGAAGGCAAGACCTACGGCGAGATCGTGCTGAAGAACGAGCGTGACACGAACGAAGTGGCGCGCCGGATGGGTCTGAAGGAGTCGCTCTTTCTGAACTATCCGAACCACAACATGGACGCGATGCCGGTCATCGAGATGCGCGCCCGGCTGGTCTACATCTTCCGCCAATTTAAGGTGGATACAGTGTTGGTTTACGATCCCTCGGGCCTGTATGAGCGCAACCCCGATCACTACACCACCGCACGCGCCGTGGAGTGGGCCGCGGCCGTGGCCGGAACGCCGTGGGACTACCCGGAGCACATCAAAGGCGGGCTGCAGCCGCACTCGCCGCGCGAGCGCTACTACTTCGCACGCGGTCCGCAGGTGGTGAATCGCGTGGTGGATATCAGCGACTTCATGGATCGCAAAGTGCACGTGAACATCGCGAACGTGACGCAGGGCCCGGCCGGCGACACGGGGGCGCGGCTGCGAAAGCGGCTGGCGGACCAAGGCAAGAAGCTCGCGCTGCTGGGCGATGACGACGAAACGGCGAACCGGCAGTACACGAAACACTTCGCTCTCATGCGTGATCGCGTGCGAGGGCAGAAACACGGAATGCAGTACGCCGAGTATTTCCACTACATCGGACCGGATGAGTCACCGGTGGATGACTACATCCGCCGCCATGCTGTGCCGAAATAGCCGGACCGCGGACCCTGACCCTCTCTTAGCCGTCCCCCTGACTGCGTTGCCGAGCCCCTGCTCGAGTTTCGGCTTGTCCACCCTCAATGTTCTCCGTGGAGGGCAGGGCACTGTCTCGAAAGCCCTTGCCGTAGTAATCGGCGAGCGCTTCGTGGTCTCACACAAGCCAGGATTCCATGCAGACCACCATCCGTTAACCCGTTTTTCTCACGGGAAGTGTAGCGGAAAGCCGCATTCTCTGGCATAACTGATTTTTCTAGTAAAAGTTGTGCGAAGAGAGGAGCGGCTTTCCCCTATGACAGAGTGTAGCCAATCAGAGTTCGA
>VFZY01000284.1 GCA_016870915.1 Acidobacteriota bacterium
CAAGTTCACGCGAACCTGCGCTGCTGAAAAAACTGCGTGAAGCAAACACCGGACTTATTCATTCCGCATTTTTGCAGCGGACCGGAGAAGCGCGTATGGACGGCCCATTTTCACCCTTCGGGTGCTCCGAGCGACGGTATGCGGCAGCCATTTTGCCGCAAATTTCTGACCGAGACACCCGCGGAGGATCCGCACGAGTCATTTCGAGCTTGTCCGCGGCGTCAGTTTGGGCTGCGATCAGATGCCGTGAGAAAAGCGGGCTAACAGACGCACCCGCTCGCGGAACCTTACACTATCGGCCTGTGCGGGCAAGCCATCGGGCAGTATCGGTAGCCCCGGTTGAGAACTGAGGGAGCAGGATGGCTGCCGGAATGGGGGCGAGAAATCCGCAGGAATGAGGAGGCGCATTTCTACGGCTCCGCCACCATCAGCACCTTATCCGCTTCCACGTTGGTCAGCTTTTGGTTCGCACCCCCCGGCCATTGAATCTCGATTGACGCCACCCGCGAGTGCGGCCCGAGTCCGAAACGCAGCAGCGGTTCGCTGGACGATGCGTATCCAACACTCGTGGTGAGGTAGCCGTGGAGCACGGTCCCGCCGGGCAGCGCAACGGAAACCCGCGTGCCCAGTCCCTGCCGATTGCTTGCCTTTCCGGCCAGCGCGAGGGCGATCCAGTGATTGGCGGAAGGTGAGATGTTCCGCAGTAGCAGGGGGCGCTCGCCCAGTGCCGTCACCACGATGTCGAGCAGTCCGTCGCGATCGAAGTCGGCAAAGGCGGTCCCGCGGAAGAAGGCGCGTTTGGCGGGAAGATCTCCGGTGGCGGCGGATACATCGCTAAAGCGGCCGCCGCTTGATCCCCGAAACACACTATTGGCGAGTCTCGGGTCGATTCCCATCTGCCGCTCGAGCCGGGGAAAGTGAGAGTTGGCGGTAAACAGATCGAGGAAACCGTCGTTGTCGAAATCAAACAGCCCCGCGCTCCAGCCGGTGAGGTGCACAGTGGACCGTGCAAGCCCGGCCTGGGCGGTGAAGTCCTCAAACAGCAGATCTCGTCCCAGGTTCCGGAACAGGAGGTAGCTGTCATTGACCATGCCCGTCACCAGCACGTCCGGCCGGCCGTCCCCATCGATGTCGCGGAAGCCGCAACCCATCCCCGCGATCGCCTTTCCGGAGTCGGGATAGGCGACGCCGGCCTCGAGACCGGCTTCCACGAAACGCCCGTGTTTGTTGTGAAAGAGCTGTCCGGGAACCGAGTCGTTTGCCACGAACACGTCGGGCCAACCGTCATTGCCGGCGTCGGCCACGCAGACACCCATGCCCTTGCCCGGCGATGCAGCGATGCCGGAATCCCGGGACACATCGGCGAACGTTCCCTTTCCCTTGTTGCGAAAAAGCCGGTGGTGCTGGGGGGCGTACGATTTCGGGTGACAGTAGATCCGGTGCGCAGGATCGCCGCAGGGAACTTCTTTCGCCGGGTCCCAGTGGACGTAGTTGGAGACGAACAGATCGAGGAGACCGTCGCGATCGTAGTCGAGCCAGGCGGCTGAGATCGACCAGTCTTTCTGCCCGTCCTTGGTCACGATGCCGGCGCGAACGGAGACATCTTCGAAAGTGCCGTCTCCGCGATTGCGGTAGAGAAAGTTCTTGTGAACGCCGGCCACGAACAGGTCCGCGAACCCGTCATTGTCATAGTCGGCCGCGGCCACGGCCATCGAGTAGCCTTCCCCGGCAAGCCCGGACCGCGCGGTGACATCGGTGAAGTGGAAGCCGCAATGGCCGCGATAGAGGCGGTTGTGGAAGCCGCTACCGGTCTTCTCCAAAGAGGGAAGTTCGGCGCCGTTGGCAAAGAACAGGTCCATGCAGCCATCGTTGTCGAAGTCGAACGCGGCTACGCCGCCGGGCATCAGTTCGGGTTGATACAGGCTGCCCTGGGCTCCGTTGTTCAGGCGGAAGTCGATGCGGGACTTCGGCGTCACGTCCTCGAACCGGATCTGCGCCATCGACACGGTGGCGCAGGCTGCCAGGATGAGCCTCACTGTCCGGCACCGGCATTCCGGCGCAGCCAGGCAGCCTGCCTTGCCGCCGATTCCTCCTGTCCCGTGAGCCGATAGAGCTTCAGAAGCAACGAATGGACAGACGCCATTTCGGGCGCCGCGCGCTCGGCGGCTTCCGCCGCGTCGACCGCGCTGTTGGTCCGCCCCAGTTTCATCAGCGCCACTCCCTGCCACATCATCGCTTCCGCCCATTGTGGCGCAAGACGGCGGGCTTCCTCGAATTCTGCCAGAGCCTGCTGGTTGAGACCCCGTTGGAGCAGAAGCTGCCCGCGCCCCAGATGCAGGGCCGGCCGCGCGGCCGCGCCGGGTGTCTTCAGAAGCCGCTCCAGTTCGGCGTCGGCTTCTTCGTCGCGACCCAGCGCGTCGAGAGCGGCCGCCCGCAGGATCCGGGCCTCGAGGTTCGCCCCGAGCGCGGTTGAGCGGTCGACACAGCTGACGACGGCCGCGAACGAACCCAGGCGGTAGTCGACGACCAGCGCGGTGAGCAAAACCTCCGGGTCGCCCGGGCGCGACTTCCGAAGATGATCCAAAAGGGCGCGAGCGTCGCCGAGCCTGCCGGCGTCGATGTGACGGCGGGCCTCCGCCAGCGGGTCCGCGGCAAACGCCAACGCGCAGATCCCGGCCGTGACAAAGCGTATCGTCCGGCCGGAGAGCATTGACGTTAGAAGCGAATCGAGCCCTGGAAGTAAATCTTCCGGTTGCCGTTACCCTCCTGGGTTCGCCTCACCCAATTGCCTCCCAGGGCCAGTGAGTTGATGGCCGGCCGGAGTGCGAGGCTCCCATCCGCCTGCCGCGAGAAGGCACCGATGTTGCCGTTGGGTGCGCCCCAGTAAGCGCTATTGTTGAGAGCGTTGTAGAACGAAGCCCCGATCCGGATGATTCCACGCTCCCAACCGGGAATGCGGAATTCCTTGAACGGAGCGCCATTGAGGATCCACATGTTCGGACCGACAAGAAGATTGATGGGCGCGTTGCCGAGGGTACCCGGCGCGGGCGCCTTGAAGCACGCGCCGTTGACGTAGGGCTGGTTCGCAACGAGTTTGCTCGGATTCGTGTAGAGGTTGCAGCCCGGGACCAGATCCGGACGTCCGCTGAACTGGTTGATGTTCGCCGAGTCATAACCTGTGTAGGTCGGCGTCGAGTAGTTCCCGGTATGCCAGTTGAAGTTGGTGGTGAGCGACCATCCGCCGACGATCGCCGAGAGGATCTTCATGCCGCCAGCCGGAGACGACAGGAACTGCTTGCCCTTGCCGAACGGAAGTTCATAGTAGACGTTGACCAGGAAATCCTGGGTGGGCCACCACGCGTCGATCTGCCTGTCGCGCTTGCGGTCATACGCATAGTCCACCGCTCCGGAGATTCCGCCCTGTCCGCCTGGAGCACGCGGACCATCCCGCCAGCCGCGCTGCACCGTGTGATTGATATCCACGTGAACGCCATTGCTGAACGAATGGACGAGACTGAACTGGAGCGAGTTGTACCAGCTATTCAAGCCGTTTTCGATCCGCTGAATGTTCTGGTATCCGGGGAACGGCCGGCGCGCCTGGCTGAACGCCGCCGTGCTTGCGAGCGGTGTATTCATGTTCAACTCGTAAATCTGCTGCACGGCCCGGTTGCCGACATAGCTCAAGCGCCCCACCCAGCCTGGAAACACCGATTTCTCGACGCTGGCGTTCCAGGTCATGATGTACTCGGGCCGCAGGTTGGCGGCCACGCTCGAGCCGGTGGCCACGCCGAGAGCCCGGCCGGCGGCGGATCCGAACGGATTCGCAAGAGTGAAGCGAGGTGAGAACCCTCCGCTTGCCACCGGATCGAGCACGTTCTGGACCTCCTCGGTCAGCGCGAACGGCCCGGCGGTCTGCAGACCTTCGAATCGCATGATCGAGTTGTAGATTCCGGCACCGCCGCGAATCGTCAAGTCCGATGCAAGTCTCGGACGAAGCGCGAAGCCGAGCCTGGGCAGTAGCCTCTGGCTGGCGTTGCGCAGTTGCTCGGGGAATCCGGCGCTGGTCCCCACCGCGACGGGCAAAGAGCTCACCGGCCAGAGCCGGCTGATTTTGCCCATAGCCTGTTGATTGGGGACGAGAATCCTGCCCGAGACCGGGTCGAAGTTGAAGTACAGCCCGTTCGTTTCGATGGGCGCGGAGTAGCGATCCCAGCGCAACCCGAGCGAGAGTGTCAGGCGTGCGTTGACGCGCCAGTCATCCTGGAGATAGGCGCCGTACTCGTTGGTAGCCGTGTCGGTGGGCACGCGGGTCTCAGCCCGCTGCGAAACGTTGGGGATCCCCAACAAGAAGTCGGCGAAAGGAACGCCCGTAAAGCGCCCGTCGAACGTAAACCGTCCGAACGACTCGCTGAGATTGAAGAGCCGCCTTTCCCGATGGCGGATCATCAGGAATCCGCCTTTCAGCGTGTGACGCCCGTTGGTGTAGGACAGATTTTCATAGATCTGGTTGCGGCGGTCATTGCGGCCATTCTCGTGCGTGTTGTGGTCGAGGAAGGCTTCGACGCCATCGCTGATGGCGAACTTCGGCGCGCCGGCCAAGCCGTTGTCGGTGATTCCCGGAATTCCCCACCGCTTCACGATCTCGCCTCCGGACAGACGGCTCCGGTCGGAGAACGAACGGGCAGTGTATTCGGCCGGAGCAACCCTCGCGAAGGCGACGCGCAACTGGTTGACGATCTTCGGAGTCACCACCCAGGTGTGCCCGACGTTAAACCGCCGCTGGGGAGTTTCCGAATAGCGGCTCAGGCCGGGCATGTTGTTCCCGTCCTTGAAAAAGCTGTTTGTGTAGTGGTTCCACGAACCAGACAGCACGTGGCGGCTGCCGAAGTTCTGGTCGAACTTGGCGATCCAGGTGCGGTTCGTCCGTTCCTCCCGGAAGGGATACAGGCCGTTCTGGAAGAAGCTGTCTTCGGCTCCGATGCGGGTGAGTTTGCCGAATCCGTTGAAGTTGTCCACCAGCACGTCCTGAATCACGGCTCTGGCGATCGGGCTGATGCGATTTGCGGGAATCACGTTGCCCAGGAATGGCTGACCGGTGGTGGGATCCTTGACCTGAATCAGGTTGCCGTTGCGGTCGCGGTAGCGCGAGTAGTCGCCGGTAAACATGCGGGCCGAAGGAATGCTGACGATCCGCGCGCCGCCAACCACGATGGGAGGCGTATTGTAGAGATCGAAGAAGAAAAACGTTTTGTTCCGCCCGTCGTAGAGTTTCGGAATGTACACCGGGCCGCTGAGGTTGAACTCATGCCTCCACTGGTTGAGCCCCACCGGACGCACGCCGGGGCTCTGCGGAGTGTTGACGGCGTTGGTTCGCGGGTTGACGAGGTTCGGCGCATACTCGCCGTGGAGCTGGTTGGTGCCACTCCGGAAAACAACGTTGGTCGTCACCGGGCGCCCATACTCGGCCGAGGGCGTTCCCATGGTCAGCGACACCTGTTGGATCGATTGCGGCGGCAGGAACAACTCGCGATCCTGCTGCGCGCCATCGGCCTGGTATTCCATGTGAGGAAGCGGTACGCCGCCCCATGAGCCCCAGCCGACGCCACCGCCCGAGGAGCCTGGAAACCACATGGCCTGTTCGAGTGCCCACCCGTCGCGGCTGGGGTTGACGGCCTTCTTCTCGACAAAGATCTGCGGCAGAGTGATGTCGACGGTGGAACCTTCGGCATTGATCATCGGCGCCGAGACAGTCACTTCCGAGGCCAGTTCGCCCACGATCAGAGAGACGTCGACGCGGATCTTGGACTGCGGTTCGACCCTGATGTCGTCAATGATCGATTTCTGAAAACCGGCCATGGAAACCTCCAGGCGGTACACTCCGGGAAAGAACCCGGGAGCGATATAGTCGCCACGCTCATCGCTGGCGGCCTTCCGCATCGCCCCGGTACGGACGTTGGTAATCCTGATTTCCGCTCCCGGAACTCCGGCGGCTTGCGGGTCCCGGACGGTTCCGAGAATGTCACCCTGTTGCGTCTGCCCGTCGAGGACGGTGGCGATGAGCAGGGTCGCCGCGAATTGGAGGGCCCTCTTCGCCGTCGCGCGATTCAAGAACGGGCCAAACGATGTCGGCGTGGTCTGGAAGCTTCCCATGGCGTTAAAAGGATATCACAATGTATACAGACATTGAACGGCCGTTTCCGCTGTTTCCGCCGCCGGGCGGGCCACTGCCGTTAGCGCCGGGTCAGCGGCTCGAGGTACTGAAAACTTCGCCTCACCGCTTCTTCCACTGGCATGACGTCCCCGAAGGCCTGATGAACAGTGATGTATCCGCGATAGCCGATGTCATGCAGTCCGGCAAACACATCCGGAGAGTCCACTCCATCCGGCCCCCAAACCCCGATGTGATCCAGCGGCACACGGCCTTTCGTCCACGTCTCAACGCTCGCGTTGCCGACGGGATTGAGCCTGTGATTCTGGATGTAGAAATTGAAGATGTACGGACGCAGACGCACCACGGTGGCGCGGCCATACTGCTGGCCGGAGATGAGCCAGTTGGCCGGCTCGTAGATGAGGCCGAAGTTGGAGCGGCCGACGGCCCTGAGCACCCTCTCCGCTGAGAGCCATCTGACGCGCCGGCTGTTCGGGAGCATGGTGCGGCGGATCGAGGCGCTGCCGGCGGGGTGAAGATCGGCCCGGAGAGGTGGAAATCTTGAGAGAAAGGAGGCTGGGAGGGAGAGGT
>VFZY01000285.1 GCA_016870915.1 Acidobacteriota bacterium
CTCCTCCAGAGTCACGTAGCTGAACATCCCGGACTGCTGCTGATCGTCGCCGCGCATACAACAATCATCGCCCGAAATGTTCCGAGAGGGAATGGGCTCGATCAGGAGTTTTTCAACAAGTTCCTAGGGCTGCACCTGGTGCATCTCGTGTTCCAGCGACACGGGTGGATTGTGGCTCAGGAACCGGCTGCAGTTCTCGCAGATCACCAGTTCATCGCCCTTGCGCAGGATCTGATAGTGAGCCGGCCGGATCATCAACTGGCAGGCCCCGCACCGGCCGTCCACTACTTCAGCCACCAGAGGCCCTGTCTTCCACTTCCGGACGATCCGTTCGTAGCCGGTCACCGCGGCGGGCGAAAGCTGCGCCATCAGTTGCTTGCGGCTGCTGAGCGCGCGCTTCAGTTCCACCTGGTCGGCGGCCGTGCGCTGTTCGGCGTCCGCTTTGCGGGCGGACACAACCTTGCGCTCGGCTTCGAGTGAGCCCTGTGCGGCCTTGACACGCACGGCAAGCGGCTCGGATTCCTCCATTAACTCCAGGATCCGGTCCTCGTGCTTGCGGATCTCCTTCTCGCAGAACTCGATTTCGTGCTGGAAAGCCCGGTACTGCTCGTTGGTCTTGGCCCCAAGCATCTGGTCGCGCAGCTTTGAGATCTTCTGATGCTGAAGTTGAATGTCACCCTCGTGGCGCTTGCGGTCGCTCAGGTTGCCCTTGAGCGCCGCTTCGTCGGCTTCAAGCTGCCGCTGATGCGATTCGAGGGTCTTCTCAATGGCCGCCACCTGCTTGGGCAGCGAGGAGATCTCGCGGTGAAGCTCCAGGGCCTTGCGTTCCAGGGTTTCCAGCGAAAGTAGAAGCTCAAGCTCCGGCTGCATAGTCGAACGTCATGATACCATGCGGCCCACGGGCCGCCCGAGTGTGGTGTAATGCTAAACAATTCCATGAAGAGAATCTCAATTTGCGCATTGTTCGCGGGCCTTCTTGCCACGGTATGGATGGGGACCGCGCAGAACAGCCCGGTGAGCGGACACGGGAAGTGGAAATTCCGCGTGCTGTTTACGTCCAGCCACCTGCCCGCCGAGGCTCAGGCTGTGCTCAAGGGCGCCCACGGCGGCTTCGCCGTGGATACCCGGCCGGGCCGCGGCGAGACCTATTTCTCGCTCAAGAACGCCGGCATCATCCAGATCAGCGGGGACCTCAAGTCCACAAAGATGGTGGAAACGCCGGCCCCCATGAAGGGCTTCAACATGCACAACACCACGCTGTGGACGGCGCCCGATGGCACGCCGTACCTCACGTGGCCGGGCAATGAGAATGCCCGCGTGTTCACCACCACGCTCGACGGCAAACTGGTCCACGAACTGAAGACGCCTGAGCCCGGGGTTGACTTGGGCAATCCGCAACCCAATGACTATTTCGCCGGCGCCGGCAACTTCATCCCCACCGACACGGAGTTCCTCGACGGCATGATCTATGTCGCCACCGGGTACTCCAAGCTGGACTACGTGCTCACCGCCAAGGTCAGCGGCTGGAAGCCGTTCAAGGCCGCCTGGCACGATCTCTCTTTCGGCGGCAAGGGCAGCGGCCCCGGCCAGTTTGGAACGGCGCATGGCATCACCATTCCGCCGGGCACCAACCGGCTCGACATCGCCGACCGGCCGAACGCCGAAATCGACCGCTTCTCCCGGTATGGCCAGTATCTGTCGACGCTTCGCACGCCGCTCGGCTCGTTTCCCTGCGACATCCACTACCTGAAGAACCTGGCCGTGGTGGGTGCCCTGAACGGTCCCGATGGCAGCAAGGGCGCGCCCATCTACCTCTACGAGAATGACCATCTGGTTTCCACCATCATGGTGAAAAACGACCTGGGTCTGCCCAACTTCGACCATATCCACAACGCCGTCCTGCGGGAGCACAACGGCAAGCTCTACATCATCGCCCAGGCGTGGAATCCGGGCGACTTCGCGATTCTCGAACACGTTCAATAGCCAGCGAAATCACGAACATCGCCGCGGCCGGGGCGTGGATGAGCCAGCGCATGGGTGAGACGCCGTTCCACTCGCCGAGGATCAGGTGCGGCAGAACGGCCTCATACGCCAGCGGTGCGAGCGCGGTCCAGAGCAGCAGCGCGGGAACGCGGTGCACGGCCAGCGCCGGCAGCAGCCACGTCAGGTACCAGGGGTGGATGTTCGCCGAGAGTGCCAGCAGCGCCGTCACCACCAGCAGCAGGCGCAGGCTGAACGGATGGGGCAGCCGCGTAATCCCCGCCACGGCGAGCGCGAGCAGGCCGAAGACCGTGTACTTGGCCCGGTAGATGTCGCCGGTGAGCGCGAGCACGGGGCCGTAGAGGGCATCGTTGTTGCGCCATCCGCCGAAGAACCCGCTGGCAAACCGGATGTTCTCCGTGACGCCGGACCAGAACGGCAGGGCGCACAGCAGCAGAAGTGCGGGGGCGATGGCTGCCGGAAGCCAGCGCCGGCGGGCGGCAGTGAGGGGCATCAGGATGAGGGGCCAGATCTTGGCCGCGGCAGCCAGTCCCACGGCGGCGCCGGCCAGGTTCCAGCGTCCGCGCGCGGCCAGGGCCAGCACGGCGGTGAGGAACACCAGCAGGATGGCGTCGTTGTGGCCGCCGCACCAGAACTCGGAGATGGCGAGCGGGGACCAGGCGTAGACGATGAGGCGGGCGCCGGGGACAAGGCCCAGCAGCGCGAGGACGGCCAAGTCGCCGAGGATGGCCGGGAGGCGGAACCAGAGGGTCTGGCGTTCGGGGTCCGTTGTGGCCCGCTGGGCGAGCGGGAGGGTGGCCCGCATGGCCAGTTCGGTGAGGGGGCCGTAGACGGCCTTGAAGTCGCGCCCGGGGATGCGGTGGAAGGTGCTGTCGCGGAGGTGGGCGGCGGCTTGGTCGTTGGGCCTGGTCTGGTAGGGGTTGCCGCCGGATTGGGCGAGGCGGGCTTCCCAGCGGTAGCGGTAGAGGTCGTCGGAAAGCCAAGGCTGTCCAGCAAGGGCCAGGACTCGAAACATAAGTCCTGTTCCTACAATAAGATAGAGGTATTTTCGGGGCGTTGAATTTTGCTGGTCGAAATAGCAGGCGATCAGGTATACTAGAGAGGCCGCCAGGAGTGATAGGATGCGCGAAACTACTTCATCGGCCGGGTTTCCGGCCCCGCGCCAAGTCCACCAGAGCGCGGCGTTCACGATAGCTAAAGCCGACAGGACCCAGATAGCCTAACCATGGTATCAACTCCCCAACCGATTGCCTTTCTGTTGGCCGCCTCCACCACGGACCGGTGGCTGTCGGAGATGCTTGACGACTCCTTCGCCGGGGTCCACTCGCTGGGCTGGTTCGACTGGGTAGTTCTGGTTCCGTACTTCGCGGCGCTGGCGATTCTTTCGATCTACGGCTTGCACCGGTTCGAGATGCTGCGGGCCTACTTCAAAGCCAAGCCGAAGATGCCCAGGGAAGCGCCGGAGCGGTGGGACGAGTTGCCGCGGGTGACCATCCAGCTTCCGATGTACAACGAGCGGTATGTGGTGGAGCGGCTGCTGGAAGAGACGGTGAAGATGGATTATCCCCGGCACCTGCTGCAGATCCAGGTGCTGGATGATTCGACTGACGATACCCACCCGTTCACGGAGGCGCTTTGCGCGCGGTACCGGGCGATGGGCCATCCGGTGGATTACATCCACCGCACCAACCGGCACGGCTACAAAGCCGGCGCGCTGGAAGAGGGAACTCGTGTAGCCACCGGGGAGTTTCTGGCGATTTTCGACGCCGACTTTCTGCCGCCGGCGGACTTTCTGCAAAAGACCATCCACTTCTTCAAGGACCCGAAGGTGGGCATGGTGCAGACGCGTTGGGCGCACATCAACCGCCACTACAACCTGCTGACCGAAGTGCAGGCGATGCTGCTGGATGCGCATTTTGTGATAGAGCATCCGGCGCGGTTCGGCCACGGACTGTTTTTCAACTTCAACGGCACGGCGGGCATCCTCCGCAAGGAGATGATCCAGGATGCGGGCGGCTGGCAGCACGACACGCTGACCGAAGACAGCGACCTTTCCTACCGCGCCCAGTTGAAGGGCTGGCAGTTTGTCTACCTGCCTCATGTGGAGTGCCCATCGGAGCTGCCGGTGGATACCTACGGTTTCCAGGTGCAGCAACAGCGCTGGTCGAAGGGCCTGACGCAGTGCGCGAAGAAGCTGCTGGAGCTCATTCTGCGGGCGGACCTGCCGTGGCGGGTGAAGCTGGAAGCGTTCTGCCACCTGACTCCCAACATTTCGTATCCGCTGATGATTCTGGTTTCGGCGCTGATGCTGCCGGTGATGATCTGCCGGTTCTACATGGGCTGGCTTGAGATGCTGCTGATCGACCTTCCGCTGATCATCGCGTCGTTCTGGTCGATTTCGCTGTTCTACGTGGTGGCGCAGAGGGAGTTGTTCCCGGACAACTGGAAGCGCAGCATCGCACTGCTGCCGTTGTTGATGGCGGCGGGCGTGGCGCTGACGGTGAGCAACACGAAGGCGGTGATGGAGGCGCTGCTGGGTGTCCAGTCGGCGTTTGCCCGCACGCCGAAGTTCAACATCTCGGGATCGCAGAAGATCCGCCTGGACAAGGTGAAGTACCGTCGGAAGAGCGGCTGGCTGCCGTACATCGAACTGGCCGTCGGCACCTATTTCCTGGGCATGGTCTACTACGCGATCAGCACGCTGAACGTGCTTTCGGTGCCCTTCCTGCTGCTGTTCGTCTGCGGCTACTATTGGGCCGGCATCACGACTCTGCGCGAAGAGTGGCAGGGCAAGCTGAAGTTCGAGAAGGCCCGGCAGCTTGAAGCGAGCACGCGGGCGTAGGGACTGGCTGCGGCGTCTGCCCCGGCGGTAGAGGGCGCAAAGCGCCAGCGCCAGGATTCCGGTGAGGCCGGTGGTTGCCGGTTCAGGCACCGTGTCACGGCATTCCTGACAGTCACCCAGTTGAACGTTGAAGCGGTCCTTCACCTCGCGGCCTCCTTCGTTGCGGAACGAGTAGTCGCGATTGAGGGCGTCCTTGAATTTCCCGGAAGGAGCCTCGAGGCCCAGAGTGAGCGGGGCCATTTGGACCTTGAGGTTCTTGAAATCGTCGGGATCCTGAGGATTCACCTGGGGGTCATACGTGGCCGAATAGCCCCAGGTGAGGCCCCACAGTGGCGCGACCTTGAACATGTGATCGCTCGCCGGGAGTCCTCCCTCGTACGGTTTGGGGCCGCTGATAACGCACACCAGCCAGAGTTCGAAGGATAGGCTGAACGTTTTCCCGGGCAGCCCTTCGAGGATCTTGCGCGAGCCGCCCGACTGGTCCGAGTAGACCGCAAACCGGCGTGGCGCATCGTCATACCAGGGAAGCCAGTCCTGCCGGGTGCCAGCGAATCCTCCGGGTGGCGTATCGAGGTAGGGCGCCTTGAGCGGCGTGGCCGGGTCCAGAATCCAATACGCGGGCGCCGTACCTTCCACGACCGCCTGAAGCCAATGGTATTCGCGCGTTTTCGCGGGCTTCGCGCTGATCGCCAGGAGCCCTCCGCCGCAGAGGAAGCAGTTCTCATTGATGCCGGCGTGCGTGCTGTCGTGTTCGTGTCGTTCCTGGACGCAGTTGGCCGCCGTGGCCATGCGTGCCGTGGACATCTGGGGGCGGAGAGTGGTGCGTCCGGGGCGATACACTCGATGTAGCACTGCATGTCTCAGAAAGTCGTTATCTTTGGAAGCTCCGGGCAGTTGGGCGTTGAGCTGGGGGCGGAGTTTACTCGCCGTGGGTATGCCGTCCGGGGCTTTACGCGTTCTGCTTTGAACATTACCGATGCCGCCGAGGTGGATCGGGTTTTGACCGCCGAGGATCCGGCCTGGGTGTTGAATGCTGCGGCGTACAACCACGTGGATGTGGCCGAGAAGGAGCCTTTGGCCGCTCTTCAGGTGAATGCGCTGGCGGTTCGTAATATCGCCGTGACGTGCCGGCAGTTGGATGCGCGGCTGGTCCATTTTTCGACGGACTACGTGTTTGACGGCGCGGCGGGCCGTCCTTACCGCGAGGGTGACACCCCGCATCCGTTGAGCGCCTACGCTGTTTCGAAGCTGGCCGGCGAATTGTATGCCCAAGCTTATCTCGATCATGCTCTCATCCTCCGTACTTCCGGTGTCTATGGGCCGGCGGGGCGTGGAACGGCCCGCGGCAATTTCATTGAAGTGATGCTGCGGCTGGGCCAGTCCGGCCAGCCGATTCGCGTGGTGGAGGACCATTTTGCCTCGCCCACGTATGCTCCCGCGCTGGCGGCCCGCACGGCCGACCTGGTGGCGCGCAACGCGCACGGCCTTTATCATGCCGGCGGCGGCGCGCCGGTCTCCTGGTTTGAGTTTGCGCGGATGATCTTCCGCGCGGCCGGGCTTGCGCCCGAGCTTCGGCCGTCGAGCGAACGCGAGTACCGGACACCCGCGCGGCGCCCTATCTATTCAGCTCTTGAGAATGCTCGCATGGCCGCCGAGGGGATTGCTCCGATGCCTCCGATTGAGGAGGCGATTGTGGCGTATTTGGCGGGGCGTTAGCGGCGTTCGCTCCCTTGCGGTCGCGGCTCGGTTACCGATGGTGGACCGGGGCGTATTTGGCGGGGCGTTAGCGGCGTTCGCTCCCTTGCGGTCGCGGCTCGGTTACCGATGGTGGACCGGGGCGTATTTGGCGGGGCGTTAGCGGCGTTCG
>VFZY01000286.1 GCA_016870915.1 Acidobacteriota bacterium
AGATCTGGGCCATGGCCGCCACGGGCCGGGCGTTACTCCCAGCGGTAGGCGTAGACGATGGCGCCCTTCACCTCGAACATCAGTTTCACTTCCCTGCCGCGCAGTTCCGCCAGGTCCCGGCCGTGCCGCCATCCAACCCGATGCTCGATGCCGTTGGCCAGCGGCTCCATCCGCGAGTCCGCCAATCCGAACCCGGCGAGTTCCTTTCCGTCCGGCGCCAGCACGGCAACTCGAAGGGGAGCGCCTTCGGTCAATTCGGCGTTGATCAGCAGCCCCGGTTTGCGCAGTGTTTGAGGCTTGGTCACGATCAGACCCGGCTCCTTGGCGCGCCAGTTGGCCAAGCCGGCGAAACGATCCCGGCCCAGGGTCATCAAGCCGATTGCCATGGGCACGCCCTTCCGCGGATTGGTTCTGACTCCAGCGCCCGTGTAGTAGATCAGGATCTGGTCACCCCATCGAATCGGCGGATTGTGCGTGGGATAACTCAGAACCCGATCGAATTCCCCTTCCGAGCCCACATCGAGAATCGGCGTACCGGGCTGGACGCGGTGCCAGCTTTGTCCTTCGGCCTGGCTCACCAACTCGCAGGTGGCTCCGTGCAACTGATCGGGCCAGCGTTCGAGAAACCCGAGGTTCCATCGCCCATAGTTGAATGGCGTGATGCCTCCGTGCCATTGCCATATCTTGCCGTTTCCGCTGTCGGGTCCGTTGTCGAAAATCAGCTCCGAAGGGGACCACCGTTCGAGCGTCTTGCCCACCCGCAGTGCCGCGTTTCGCCCGCCGCGGCCGGCGGCGCTTCGTTCGTTGAGCCACCATTGCCCGTTGCGATAGTCCCTGGTCACCATCATGTAGTCGCCGCTCGCGCCATGCGAGATGCGCCGCGGCTTTCGGGCCCAGTGAATCCCGTCGGGGCTGGTGTCCATGTACTGCCCGATGACCTGCCGCGCCTGTTTCATTTCGGCGTCGGTGACATTGGGATAGCGGTCCCGGTAGGCGTATGCCCACATGCGGTGATCCTGCATGTTCGCGATCAACTTGTACCGGCGGCTGGGGTCCGGGTCGTCGTCATCCCGCACCACGGTCAACCCGTCGAGGTTGTTGATGACGCCGATCCGCCGGCCGTCTTCGTCCAGAGCGGGCAGGCCGATGTTGCGCCGGGCGAGTTCCTCGTCCACCAGGTTGCGACCGTCCGGAGAGCACGTGTAGAACAGGTTGTTGTTCTTGCTGCCGCGGAACTCCACCACGCCCAGGTTGGGTTTGGTCCAGTGAATTCCGTCGCGGCTCTCGGCGTAGGCGTAGCCGCCCCGATCCAATTCGTCCGGGTGCCGCTCGGTGTTGAAGGCGAAGTACCACATGCGGAAGCGGCCATCCGGCTCCACGATTACGCTGCCCCAGGCCTGCGCCCGGTCTCCTTCCCAGGGCTTGTCTGCCTGGAGCACAGGTACCGGGTGTTTCCTGGGGCGATTGATCATCCGCTGCAATCCCGTCACGCGCTCGAGTCCGGTGTCATCCACCAGCAGATGCAGGTCCGCATTGGCGTGATTCTGCGTAGGGACGCCGCGCCGAATCAGGCGAAAGGAATCCATCACAATCGACTGGTCGACTTTGCCGTACGGGTCGTCGCCGCCGGTATGGCCAACCACGTGTATCGTTCCATCGGCGGCCTGAACGCCGCGCGGGTAGTAAGAAGTGCCGGGCAGTTCCAACTTGTGCCATGACTTGCCCGCGTCGCCCGTCCAGTGAATTCCGCTGGTTGCCAGATGCAGCACGATCCCCTCGCGAGTAGCCAGCAGGTCCGGGTGTCCGCTGTGGGGAAACGGGGCGGGACCGGCGCCGGAAGGAATCCAGGTGTCTCCCGACTTCTCGAGCACTCCCTGCCAGCGAACCTCTTTTTTGCTGCCGGCGGGAAGGCGGCGGAAGACACACAGAAGATTGCCGTTGGGCAGTTCGGCGGCGTCGAACTCCTCGCCTCCCCAGCTCTTGCGATGTTCTTCCGGCACTACCTCAATGGGCCCCGTCCAGGTCCGGCCCTTGTCGCTGGAAACGAGCAGGAAGGGACGAAACAGATCGCTGTAGCCGTCACGCGTGAGGCTGTTGGCCGGCGCGGAAGCCACGCCGCCGAGAATGATCAGCCTCCCATCGCGAAGTTGACGGATCCGTTTCGGCCAGGCGGAATACTTGGCCGGATCCATCAGCACTTCGGGCTTGCCCCATGTCCGCGAGCCATCGGTGGAACGTTCCAGGTAGCCCGTTTTAGGCACCGCTGCATCGTAGGGCAGGTAGAATCCCCAGACACCGCGCAGAATCGTGCCGTCGGTCAAAGCCGTCTGCGCCTCGCCCGTAACCCCGTTCATGCAAGTCCGGAAGGGATCGGCGCTGACCTGCAGCCAGGTGTTTCCGCCATCGTTGGAGCGGAGATGCACGTTGCGCAGGTCAAGCCCCGTCATGTCGTAGCCGGGTTGGCCGTCCGGAGGCCAGTTCAGTTTGCGGCGTACATCGGCCGGAGCCTGCGGCCGGCCTGTCACCGGCCCGGTTGCCTGCGTGAAGCTCACCATCAGGTCGCCATCGGGCATCGTCCATGCGCCGACCCAACTGGTGAAGCCCGGCGTTTGTGGCGAGTGATAGATGGTCCGCCGCCGATGCTCCGCCGCGCCGAACTCGTTCGCGCTTCCCTGGCCTTGGAATTGCACCAGCAGGAGCGTCGCCAGTGCGGCTCGTTTCAGAAGCCAGGGGTATATGGACTTGACGGTGGCGAACATCGGTTGTTCCTCGTTGATCTGGTTAACTCGCGGCACGGGCGATGACTTCGATTTCCTGGACAACGACAGCTTGCCCCGGACCACCGTCCGGCACCCTCACGGCCAGTTCGTTGTCGCCGAAGCGAGCTTCCGGCGCGGAGAACGGCATTCGATAGCGATAAAACGCAGGCAGCACGCGGCCCTGCTTGGCCGTTTGTCCAGCGGAAACGAATTCTCGCGAGACCTTCCCCGGCGGAATTGCGCGGCCGTTCAGGGAGATCTCCAACTCATTGGCTTCTGACATTCCCGTAACCTTGAACTCCAGTTTCATCAGCGTGCGAGGTTCCTCGGCCACTCGGATGTGCGTCGAGCCGGATTGCTTGCCTCCCTCGATCCGGATCAACTGGTAGTTGCCGGCGCCCGTCGGGGCGCCTTTGGGCCAGAGCGGATGGAACAGATATCGCCTGTCCCGGGTCCGGATCGACTTCTTCTCCCCGAGGCTTGAAACGTAACCGAGGGCTCGCGGCCATTCGGTCTCCGGAGCGATGTCCGTGCGCCAATGATATTGATAGTTGTAAAGCGAAATCCCGTCGGCGCCGTAGGCGTAGTAGTTGTTGGCGGCGGCGCGATAGTTCTCCGCGGTCTGAACGTGGAAGTCATTTCCGCGGGCGATCCAGGGATGCAGCGATGGAAAGAGCTTGCACCGGGTACCCTTCGTGAGAGCGGCGAAGTCTTCCATGCGAATGTTGAAGTCCGTGTGGAAGAAATCGGAAGGGCACAGAAAATCGGTGAGTCCGCGCTGCGCCCACGTTCGCAGGTCGTAGCCCAGCATCCGGCACTCCTGGAGGGTCTGCGGAACCCGCGCGCCGAGAATCAACCGCCGCCCGCGCTTGCGGCCCGCTTCATCGAGAATTCGCCGCATCTCCACCATGAACCCGTTCAGGATGGGTGCGCTGGCTTCCGCTTCCGATGGCTTGAACATGTGGCACCATCGCATCCAGTCGAGTTCGATGCCGTCCACTTCATAGCGCTCGAGGAACTCCTTCGCGAAGTCGAGAACCGCTTGCCGGACTCCCTGGTGCTTGTAGTCCATGCCGCCGGCGACCCCGTCGATCATCCAATCCTGATGCGCGCGGGCCCACGCCCCGGATGCCGACCCGCCATGACGATCATTCATTCGGAGCCCGGCGAGGTACTCGACACCACGCGAGTGGCATCGCTCGAGCAGGATCTGGATCCAGTCCCAGCCCGCCTGTTCGAGTTCTCCTATGCCGGTCGGCTCACCGTAAGGCTTGAAGTCGAGGGTGTTCTCGCGGTGGAAACTCCGGAAACCGGGCCCAACCGTGCCGCGCGGCAACGCGAAAACACACTGGACCACGCAATCGATGTTCGCCCTGGCGTGCTCGTCCGCGATTGCTTCGAGCATGGCTTTCACCGAGTTCGGCTCCGGCTTTCTGCCGCGATGCGCATACGTGAGTTGCAGCCCCCACATGTTCATCTGATCCCAGTTGACGATGAGGCGGATGTCTTTCTTCGTGGCCGCCGCGGGGGCGAGCGCGCTCGCGGCTAGCAAGGTCCTTCGAGTGATCAAGACGAAACCCCTCGGGCAAATTCCGGCACACGGCCTGCCGTAGTCCCTTTGGCCGGTCCTGTGGAGCGCATTCCGTTCGGCGTCGTGATGTTGCTCCGGGGACTTCCGAGGCTCAACCAGTTGAACCTGGCCTGATTCTGGATTCCGGCGCAAAATCGCATCCGCTCGAGGAAATAGTCTTCCTTGAGGGGGCTGCTGCTGCAGAATTCGTTGTTCGCGCCCATGCTAGCGGCGCGACCGGCGTTTCCGAAACGTCTGGACTCCGTGCTGCTGACGTCGCGTCCGCAAAAGGAAGGCGTCACCTGATCGCGGGTGCGAATCAGTCCCTGCATCAATTGCGTCGTGACAGGCTGTGTGATCGTCCGACAAGCAGCGGAAATCTCGAACAACCTTCGCTTCCACCTCGGCATGCTTCGCGCCCCTTCTTGTGTCCGTCTGCAAGTATACATGCATGGTTCGAGTGGTACAATCGCGGTCGTGATGTATCCGGATTCTTCACCCGGGAGGTTCGCATGTTGACCAGGCGCGCACTCTCAATGGCCGTTGTCGCCGCGGCAGGTTCGGCGAAACCGAAGCCCATTCGCGCTGCTGTTTACGGCGTGGGCCACGCACACGCAATGGGCAAAGTACAGGCATTGCGAGCCCTGCCTGAGTTCGAGTTGGTGGGGGTCTGCGAACCCGACTCGCGCGTCCCGCGCACACACAAGGCGCTTGAGGGCGTCCAGTGGCTGTCCGAGAGGGAGGTCCTCGATAGCTCCATTGAGTTCATCGCGGTCGAATCGCGCGTCCAGGAGAACCTCTTGTACGCCCGACGCGCCATCGACGCGGGCAAATTCGTGCATATCGACAAGGCGCCCGGCGACGATCTTTCCAAGTTCCGCGACCTGCTGGCGGAGGCCTCGCGAAAGAAGCTCGTTGTGCAGATGGGCTATCAGTGGCGCTATCAGCCCGCCATGCAGGCGGCGATCGAGGCGGCGCGCAAGGGATGGCTCGGCAGGGTGCAGCATTTTCGCGCCGTCATCGACAAGCCGATGCCGGCCGATTCACGCATCGAGTTGGCCGCCTTCCGGGGAGGCATGATGTTCGAACTCGGCTGCCACCTGATTGACCGCGCCACGGCGCTGCTTGGAAAGCCCAAGAGCGTGATCGGGCGCCTTTGGCATCACGGCGCGTTCAACGACACCCTCGCCGACAACACGATCGGCATCCTCGAGTACGAGTATGCGATCGCCGAGATCTTCGTCGGGGCCACGAATCCGTTCGGCGGCGAGTACCGCACGATCGAAATCACCGGAACCAACGGCCTGATGAGCGTGCGCCCGTTCGGTCCCTACAAGATGGTAAGCCATCTTAAGGACGCCGTGGGACCTTATCCGGCGGGCCGCAAGGAGCACACGTTTCCTCCGGATACGCATCCGTCGTTCTCCCCGGACATGATCGAGATGGCGAAGGTCATTCGCGAAGGGGCCAAGCCCTCCTACTCCGCCGAGCACGATCTAATGACGCAGGAGGTGTTGCTGCGCGTGTGCGGTTACCCGGTTTGAACCGCGGCGCCCATGCTCGGTTCGGATTGCAGCGCCGGGCGGAGGACGCGCTGGAGACAATAGCGGGATGGTTTCAGCGAAACCCTGCACTCACCATCACGACATCCTGGCCATGCCCTGCCCCGTGAATGCCTCTCAATCGGGGTCCCGCAAGAGGATCTTCTTCTCGACGCCCGGGAACTCCGCTGACGACCCGCTCGTGCCGTCCGTTCAAGCGGAGTTGGCCAAGCTTCGACGCGGCTGAGTTGTTCTAGTCCGATAAACGCGGCCGCGCCGGCGCCAGACTGCGAGCAACCCCAAGGCAGCGCCGGCCACTAGCCCGGACGCCGGCTCAGGGACATTACTCGTGCCTCCCGTGATACCGGGATACGAGAATCCGTTTTGAGACGTGAAGTTGCCGGCGAGGAGAATGTGGCTCGAGTTGATCGACGAAATCTCCGCCCTGCACCCCGGGGCTCCGTTCGCCTCGCATCGCGCGTGCGCGTAGAGAGACAGCTCCAGATCGTACAACTGGCCGGTGTATGGGATATCAGGCGGAACCGCAAGCGCGGGGAGGATCGTGGTCAGAGTGTAGACACCCGGAAGAAACTCATGCAGTTCCGAAGTCAAGTACTCGCCGTTGACGAAGGTGGTCAGCAGATAGTCGCTGCCGCTGCCGCTGTCATCCTGGAATTGACCTATTAATGAGTGCATAAGTAGGTAGACATCTGGTAAAATGGATCATGCCCAAGCGAGATGCCCGATCTCTTGATCACAAGACCTTGGAAGAGATCCGCATCCGCGCCGTCGAGCGAGTGCAAGCGGGCGAGAGTCCAGAGGTGGTGATCCAGG
>VFZY01000287.1 GCA_016870915.1 Acidobacteriota bacterium
TCAGCCGGAAGGTTGGATCCTGCGAGAGCCGCTCGGCATCGTTGACATCCTCGTAGCCGGCAATCCGGCTGTAGACGGACTGGCGCAGTAGGTCCGCCAGCGGAAGCTGGGTATTCTTGCCGCGCCGTGAGTCAGTCAGGTGTTGGGCAATGAGAGCACCGAAGCCCAGCCGTTCATCCAACTCACGCACCAGGATCAGACCACCATCGGAAGTAACGCGCGATCCCTGGAAGTCGATCTTGAGAAGGCCGTTGAACGAGAGCTGAAAGGGCTGGTTTTGTTTGTCACCCATTGGGTGCTGTCCTCCGCAGGGGTCTTCGCTGCCTTCAAACCCCTATCGATATTGATGCGGACGAGCATCCAGGAGATTCGCACGCGCGGCTCAAAACGGAAATGTGGGCTAAAGGATCATATCACCCTGCCCGTGTTTCGGGCCTTGGGGCGCCCGTGGAGCCTGCGTTCCGGAGGCCGGCAAGTCATGTCAGGCCATCAAACAGGGCGCGGCAGCGATACAGCGCGGGGGCCGCGGTTTGGCTGCCATGGGGTTGCGGCGAAACGTATCCCCGGAGCACCCGCTTGGGGATGAAGATTCTCTTCGACAGCGGCACACCTAAGCCAGTCGCCCGAAGCCCTCCTGGGCGCGACGTGACGTTTGCGCGCCAGATCGGTTGGCTGGAATTCAAGAACGGTGAGTTGTTGCGGCGAGCTGAAGAGGCAGGTTATGAGTTGCTGGTAACTTCGGACAAAAACATCCGCAATCAACAAGATCTTTCGGGCCGCCGGTTGTCACTTTGCGAATTGTTTGGCGTAGAGCTTTGCACACTATTCAGCGTGGAGGCGGTCTCCTCCGATACGCCCCGCAACGCCGTACCGATCTTCGCTGCACAGTGGCGTTCATTGGGTTCTATCGAGCGGCAGCCACGCCGGAGCGGGTACGATTGTGGTGGAGGTTGCGTTATGGCAAGTCTCGATTGGTCTCAATGTGCCGCAGTGGAAAGCGTCCCCGGCAAAGTGAGCGGCGCATGGGTATTGAAGGGAACGCGAATGCCGGTGTCCGCCATTTTTGAGAACCTGGAGGCTGGTGCCAGCGTGGACGACATCATGGAGTGGTTTGACGGGCTGAATCGGGAACAAGTAAAGGCCGTCATCGAGTTCGCCGCCCGCAGTCTCGATACGCCTCCAGCCCTAGCCCATCGCCAGTAAACTGGGCGATGAAGATCCTTTTTGATCAGGGCACTCCTGTGCCGATTCGCCGTTTCCTCGAAGGGCATGAAATCCGGACCGCGGCGCAAGAGCGTTGGAACACACTCCGGAATGGCGATTTGCTGGAAGCCGCCGAAGCCGCCGGCTTCGACCTGCTACTCACCACCGACAAGAACTTGCGCTATCAGCAGAATCTATCCGGCCGGCGAATTGCCGTTGTCGTTCTGGGAAAGCAGCAATGGCCGGACCTGCGCCCGCACGTACAACTTGTAGTGGATGCCGTGAACGGATCTGCCGCAGGCAGTTTCGCGGAGGTTGAGATACCGGATTCCGGAGTGCCGTTGAGCGCGCCGCAATCGTGACTCATCGACGAGATGTGGCGGTCCAGATTGGCTTTTTTCCTGCCGGCGCGCTCCAGGCTTGAGATGCTGCGGCGCGAAACATTTCGCAGCGATCCCGTAAGGGGGAGAAAGGGTTCCTTTTTGCCCATCCCGAACATCACTCAAAATCCGTTACACCGACGATGCATTGGCACACTTCGCCGCGATCTTCGCTTCAATGTGCTTCACAACGTCCAGAAACCGGCATGGATAGAAGTCCAAAGGTGGGGCCGGATATCAAGGTGCGTAGGCCCATTGTCCTTGTAGTACGAAGTTTCCTGGTTCAGAAGCATCGAGACTCGCCCGCGTTGGTGGATGATGCAGTTTCGCATCTCAAGATAGATTTCGACATCGGAGAACCCTGGTAGCGAGCCGTCGCGCGGAGCGCGAAAGGTCGTGTGTAGTCGCGTTTGTTCACGTCAAGTGGTACCCGGTACTGGCCAATACCAGGCCGGTTGCAGTGGCCGGATGTCAAGCTCCACCTCGACAAGATCGTGGCGGCGGTAAACGTGGCGGCCCCGGGCAGCTATGTCGAAGTAGAAATCCCGCACACGAGATGACGTCCCACCGATGTCCGTGCCGGCTACGCCCGGGTTCCCCGGTCGAAGCCGTAGAGCCGGTATGCGGTGCGGCCCAGGATCCATTCCTTGTCTTCCGTGGTGAAGAACGGGATGACGTCCTTCATGATGGCGTACTCAAAGAAGTTCGCCCACAGCAGACGGCGGGGACCGAAGCGGTCATAAAGGCGCTTGAGGAAGGGCCAGACATCGCGGTATGGCATCTCTTTCGTCTTCGAAGGATTGTGAAGCGAGGTGCGGATGTAGACGTTGGGGTGTTTCACCAGGTCGAGCAGCGGGCCGAAGCCGTCGCTGTCGGGGGCGTTGATGTCGATCATCGCGATGTGGTCAATCACCACGTTCACGCCGGCAAAACGCTGCGCCATGTCGCCCACCTGGCGCACCTGGTGCGGTGCGAGGAAGATGTTGAAGGTGGCTCGCAACTGCTCGGCTTTCTTCCAGAGCGGATAGCACGCCGGATCATTCAGCCAGACGGTGTCCTTGTTGTAGATGGGGCTGAGGCGCAGGCCGATGAGGCCGTCTTCGACGATGAGCCGTTCCAGGCGCGCCGGATTTTCCTTATCCGCCGGGTCATGCAGACGGTGGCCCACCAGCAGCCCGATGGCGGCGAACTTTCCCGGATGTTTCTTCACGCAGTAGGAGGCGTAGGAGTTGTCGCGCCCGTAATAGCAGACGTGGGAGATGACGGTGTGATCGACGCGGTAGGTCTTCATCTCCGCCAGCAGAAATTCGGCGCTGTACTCGTGCGCGGGGGTGCTGGCGGGGCAGACGGACAAGTCGGGACGAATCGGGTAGCGGGCGTTGCCCAGCACCCAGGCGTGTTCGGCTCCGTTCACCACTGGGGCTCGGTTGGTCTGCGCCACGGCCGCGGCAGTGAGGCCGCCCGCGATCCACTGGCGCCGTGTTGAGTGCATGGGCAACAGTGTATCGCGGCGGCCTCGCCGGGACGGGGGCGGGGCGATAATGTGTGAGGACCATGCGCATTCCGCCTCTCTTCCTGGCGCCCGTGCTGGCTTGTGGCGCCGGGTTTACCGGACCGCAATCGTGCCAGCCGTGCCACGCGGCTCAGTACGCGCGGCAATGGGACACCCATCACGCGCGGGCGCTGCGGCCCATGGCTCAAAGTCCGATGGCGGAGCACTTCGACGGGCAGCCTCTGCGTGAGCGTTCGGGCATCGGCTTTGAGTACCGGGCCACGCCGGCGGGTGTTGCCGTGGCGATCACGCAGGGGCAGACGCGGGTGGATGCTCTGCTTGGGTGGGCGTTTGGCGCGGGGTCGAAGGCGTTCACGGCGGTGGGAATGCTGGATGGGCGGTACGTGGAGCACCGCATTTCCTGGTATCGCGCATCGGGGCGGTTCGGCTTGACCCTGGGCCACCCGGCGCAGCCCTCGCCGGACCCGGCCACGGCGTTTGGGCTGGTCCAGGAGCCGGGAACGATCTTCCGCTGCTTCAACTGCCATGCCACCGGGGTGCGGGAGACGCCGCGGGGTCCCGATCTGGGGGGCATGATCCCCGGTGTCACCTGCGAGCGGTGCCATGGCCCCGGCCAGGCGCACGTGGAGGCGGCGAAGGCCGGGACTCCGCCGCGGAACAGCATTCTTAACCCGGGCCGCTTCCCGGCCCGGCAGTTGGTGAACGTCTGCGCGGAGTGCCACCGTTCGCCCAACGCCGCGAGCGCGTCGCCGATGCCTGAGTTGGAGGATCCGCTCTCCATTCGCTTCGCCCCGGTGGGTCTGATGGCGAGCCGCTGCTTTCAGAAGTCGAATGCGCTGTCGTGTGTCAGTTGCCATGATCCGCATGAGGACCCGAGGCCGGCCGCGGATCCGGCTTATTCGCGGGTGTGCCGCACGTGCCATGCCACGCGGGCAGGGGCGCGGGCGGCGTGCCGGCGGTCGCAGGCTGGGGTGAACTGTCTGGGGTGCCACATGAGGGAGGCGGCGCCGGCGCCGAATCTATCGTTCACGGATCATAGGATTCGGGTGTATGAGCGGTGAGGTTGGTGTGGGGCCGCTTTACGGCTCGGCGGTCAGGACGCGTTGCCGCCAGCGGAGCACGCTCATCGGGTCGAAGCGCTCGCCTTCGGTGCCGCTTTCTTGTTTGCGGTAGGCGCTGATGTCCATCCAGCGGATCTCACCGCTGCGTGTTCGGAACACCAACATCGCGGGACCGGCCGGGCGTGCGTACTGATTGGAATCGCCGGACTTGAACCGCAGATAGAGGCGCTTGCCGGTGGGGCGGCCCTGGTCGTCGTTGAACACGATCTCGCCGTCAATTCCATCGTCACGGTTCGTATGGCCGCGATAGACTTGGCCTGCTTCGACTGCGATCGACTCTGCGTGCCACGCCAGGATCTGCTGAAGCCGCTCCTTGTCCAGCACCACCTGAACTTCGCCCTGCATTGCGCGAACCGTGTCCTTCACGCGTGGTGAATCGAACTTCTGCTCGATGAGATCGTGCAGGGCGATTGCCTTCCCGCACTTGGGGCAAAACACCTTGCCCGAACCGCCCGGAGCCAGCGCTTCCTCAATCGCTGTCTGGTTCTCGAACGGCTTCTCAAAGTCTTTGCATTTCTTGTTGCCGCAGGCGTAATGACGCAGGCGCACCACGTTCTGCCCGTATTGCTTCAGGTGATCATGCACGTATCGCAGGAACCCGATTCGCGAGTTGCCATCCACGCCGGGCTCAAAATAGACTTGCAGATCCGACGTGCCCTCGCCCTTCGGCTTCAGCGTGAATCCCAGTTTCTCACCCGCCTGCGTCTTGAAATCGGCCGCGTGCCTCCAAAGGTCCGTGCTTTCGAAAGCTTGCGTGTGATGCAATCTCACCACCAGGGTGGCGTAGATGTCGTCCACGGGGCCGTCGAAGCGATACGTCACCAGAACGCTCGGGTGAGACGGCTGGTCCGGGCGCTCCCGCCGGAAGTAGCTGGGGAACGTCAGCATGGACGAGCCGTCACAGGGCTGGCGCAGGCACCAGGCCCGGCTCAGGAAAGCCTCCAGCAGCGCCCTTAGCACCACCTCTTCGTCGGGGCGCGGCAGGCGTTCGAAGTCCTGGTAATCCAGGTCTCCGGCCAGCAGTTCATCCTCACGGATGCAGCCCAATTCCTGCGGATGCCGGCGCACCTTCCGCACCACGGCGGAGGCATAGCGGCTGAGCACTTCCGGCCGCAGCAGAATGAAGCCGCCGAAGTCCAGACGCTGGATCATGCCCGGGCCGGCCAACAGGCTCACCACCGCTTCCAGTTGGGCCAGGTCGAAAGCCTCGTGGCGCAGCGTCAACTCCATCCGCTGTTTCAGTTCGGCCATGCGGATCAGGACAGTCCCACTGTCGCGGAGGGTGAGGATCTCCTGCTTCAGCCGGTGGTACAGGGCGGGTGAGGTGGTCTCCGGGATGCTTCGCCAGTCGATGGCTTCGACAATGCCGTTCTTGAGTTGCTCGCAGCCTTCTCCAGTCAGCGCGCTCGTCTGGTGCAGCGGGCCGGTGAAACCGCGTTGCTGCATGAACTTCGCGACACTGGCGGTGCTTACCACCAGGCCGCCGCGATCGATGCGGCCGGCCACCAGCAGCTTCGCGTGCGGCCTTTGCGCGGCCTTCTTCAGGTCGCTGTCCCAGCGGCCCAATTCCTCAAACGGGTTTTCGCGTTGCGGGTTGAAGACCAGTACGGCCGCGGCCGCATCGCCCAGGAAGAGTTGGTGCACCAGCCGGTAGTCCACCTGCCCGGCGAAGTCCCACAGCCAGATCTCGCGTTGCACGCCGGCTTGATTTGTACCGTGCGGCAGGGGCCAGTGGGTGGCCCAGGCTCCGTCGGTGGAGGCGAGCGGGTTGTCGCCGGCCACCTTGACGCCGTGCGCCAGATAGTTCGAAAGCCCGGCCTTGCCGACTCCGCTTTCGCCCACGAGCAGGACTTTGGCGTTGGTGTACTGAACCTGGACGGGTGCGGTCTGCTGCCCGCCGGTGACGGCTGACAGGTTCCACAAGCGGACAACGCCATTCCAAGCCGCGGAGAGGGCGCGTTGGCCATCCCGACTCCACGCCACGCTTGGGACGCCGTTCGAGTGGCCTTCCAGCACCCGCTCGCAGCGGCCCGTCTCCACCTCCCACAGCCGCACGGTCTTGTCATCGGACCCGGAGAGGGCGCGCTGGCCGCCCGGACTCCACGCCACGCTTCCGACGCTGCCGCTGTGGCCTTCCAGCACCCGCTCGCACCGGCCCGTCTCCACCTCCCACAGCCGCACGGTACTGTCAGCGGACCCGGAGAGGGCGCGCTGGCCGTCCGGACTCCACGCCACGCTTCCGACGATGGCGGTGTGGCCTTCCAGCACCCGCTCGCAGCGGCCCGTCTCCACCTCCCACAGCCGCACGGTCTTGTCATCGGACCCGGAGAGGGCGCGCTGGCCGTCCGGACTCCACGCCACGCTGGTGACTC
>VFZY01000288.1 GCA_016870915.1 Acidobacteriota bacterium
CAGATGACACACCACCTCGCGGATACGGAGGTGACCACGCACTTCCGCGAGGCGTGGAGGGTGGCGCGGAGTGCAGTGATGATCAGCGACCTGCACCGCAATTGCTTCCTGCTTGCCTTGGTGTGGCTGGGGTCGTGGCCGCTATGCTTCAGCCGCGCCATGCGACAAGACGCCGTCATTTCCGTGCAGCGCGGTTTTCGATTGGGCGAGTGGCGGCGTCAGGCGGAGCAGGCGGGCATCCTCGGTGCCCAAGTGTGGCTTTACGCCGCCACTCGCATCATGCTGGCGGCGCAGAAATCCGCTTAAGATTTGCCCGCGCTTTCGCGAAGTTACCGCGCGCGCGCCAAAACCAGCGAAGCCAACGCAGCGTATCTCGTGCCGGGTGGATTTTACTCTGCTCCGACTTGTAGCGGCTGCGGACAGGCAAGAACTCGACGCGCCGCCCAGCAGCCAGAAATGCCAGCAGCATCTCCGACTCGACCTCGAAGCGCGTGCATCGCTGCGTCAGCGCCTCCCACGCGGCCAGGCGCATGAGCCGGAAGCCGCATTGTGAATCGGGCAGTGCGACACCGGTCAACAATGACAACACGCCGCTCATCACGAGGTTGGTCGCGCGGCGCACGAACGGCATCTCACCGGGTAGTGCCATTCGGTTGCCAATGAATAAATCCGCGCGGTCTGCGCGCAAGGCCGTGAGGAACGCCGGGATATCCTCCGGCGCGTGCTGGCCGTCGCCGTCGAGCAGCAGCGCCCACGCGCAGCCGAGTTCGCGCGCGCGGCGCAGGCCCAACTGTAGCGCGGCCCCCTTGCCGTGGTTTTTGGAGACCGCAAGCACTTCCGCGCCCGCAGTCCGTGCAACGGTGGCCGTGCTGTCGGTCGAGCCGTCGTCCACCACGATGACGCACTCCAAATGAGCCCGCACCGCCGTCACCAGCGGGCCGATGGCCGCAGCCTCGTTGTAGCATGGGATGACGGCGGCGCAGTCCACTCGCGCAGCTTAGTCATAGGCGTCGGCGGCTGACAATTCGTTTGCAGCTCTCGCGTCGCGGAAGTATTAGATGCCTCCAATGGATTCACCCTTACTCCCAGACACTGCCACCTTGGCAGCATATGGCGTGAAGCAGGCGATCTTGCACGAGCAGGCAGCGGGCGCGGCTCGTGACCTCTTTGGCCGGAAGGTGTTCGTGCGCGGCGTCGTCGAGATTTCCAATCACTGCCGGGAAAACTGTCACTATTGCGGGATGCGCCGGGACAACCGTGCCCTCCACCGCTTTCGCGCGCGGCATGACCAGCTCGCGGATTTGCTCGTCCACCACCGGCCCGCGAGCGTGACCGACGTGAACCTCCAGGCCGGCGAAGACCCTGTGGCCGTGCGCGAGGTGGCGCTGCCGCTAGTGCGGACGCTCCGCCGCGAAACGCCGCTGGGCGTGAGCGTGTGCCTCGGCACGCTGAATGAGGCGCTCTACGACGAACTCCAAGCCGCCGGCGCGACGCTTTACATCATCAAGTTCGAGACGGCCGCCGCTGCGCGTTACGAACGCCTCGAGGCGCCGGGCACGCTCGCCGAGCGCCTGCGGCACATCCGACTGCTGGCGCAACGCGGCTGGCGCGTGAGTTCGGGCTTCATTGCGGGCTTACCAGGCCAGGGCACGGACGACTTGCTAGCCAATCTCATGCTCGCGCGCGATCTGCCGCTGGATGGTTGCAGCGTCAGTCCGTTCATCCCCGGTGAAGCCACACCGCTGGCCGACGAACGAACATCGGGGCTTGACGTCACGCTTAACTGCATGGCTGCGCTGCGGCTGATGCGGCCATCGTTGGTGATCCCCGCGGTGAGCGCGCTCAATCTCGTTGGCGCGGAGGAAGGGTATCAGCGTGGCCTCCGTGCGGGCGCCAATCTTTGCACGATCAACCTCACGCCCGCCGAGCAGCGCGGAGACTACCTGCTTTACAAGCGCGAGCGCTTTATAATGAGCGAGGAGCGTGTGCTGCAGGCTATCGCGGCGGAAGGCCTGGAAGCCTCCCGCACCGGGCTGGCGGAACACTGGCGCGTGAAGCCAGTATTGCCGGGGGCGATGGCGAGCTAAGGCCTGAGTGCTTGTTCCAATGCTTTTTCCACGTGCGTTTTCCATCGATGGCCCTAGGCGTGTTGTGGTTACTGGATGCGGTATAGTCACGCCTCTCGGGCTGGGCGTGAAGGCGAATACCGAAGGCTTCCGCATCGGACAGTCGGCATTCCGTTCGGTAACACGCTTTGATGTCTCGCAGCAACGTGTGCGCATAGCTGCGCAGGTGGATTTACCAGCCGGATTTCCAAAGATGCCACTTACTCCACGGCAGGCTCGTTTACTTGACCATGCTGGACGAATGCTGCTTTGGGCCACGCAAGAGGCGACGCAACAGGCGCGCTGGAACAAGCTACCGCCGGCCAGTCTCGTGGTCGGCACCACTGGCGGGGGCATGAGCCTCGGAGAACGCTACTATCGTAACGCGATCCAGCAACCGCTCAAGCGCCGACAGCAACCAACCCGTAGCATTGGTTATCAAGCCCATCGCCAGGCGGCGCTCGTCGCTCAGGCGTGCGGCCTGACTGGCCCGAGGAGCGTGATCGCCAATGCTTGTGCCTCTGGGGCGAACGCCGTTGGACATGCTTGGGAACTCGTTCGCACGGGGCAGTCTGAACGCGTGCTTGCCGCTGGTTACGATGCCATCAGTCAGTTGATTTTCGCCGGCTTTGATTCCTTGCAGGCGTTGTCGCCAACTCGCTGCCGACCTTTTGACGCGCACCGCGATGGGCTGGCTCTTGGTGAAGGAGCGGCGGCGCTTACCTTGGAGACACTAATTGCAGCCGAAGCACGCGGAGCGAACATTCTTGCGGAACTTGTCGGCTACGGGTCGGCGACAGACCTGCATCACCTCACTCAACCGCATCCGAGCGGTGACGCCGCCGTCGTCACTATGACCGAAGCTTGCCGGATTGCTGGGCTGTCGCCGAGCGACATTGACTACGTGAACGCGCACGGCACGGGAACGCCGCTCAATGACAGCGCGGAGGCAGCCGCCATTACTCGCTGGGCTGGCTCGCGTGCCAGGACGCTGCCGGTGAGTTCCACCAAGGCCGGAGTTGGTCACCTGCTAGGCGCGGCGGGCGCAGTGGAAGCGGCCGCTTGCGTGCTCGCGTTGCTCGGTCAGTGGCTGCCACCGATGCTCGCAACTGAAATGCCCGATCCCGCATGCGGGTTTAGACTCATTACGCGTCCCGAGTCAGCGCGGCTGACTCATGTCATGACGAACTCCTTTGGCTTCGGCGGCGCGAACGCCACTTTGATCTTCCGGAGGTGGTCGTGAGCGGCATCTTCCTTTCGGGCATGGGCGCGGTGTCGCCAGCCGGCTGGGGAATGGCAAACCTGTCCCGCGCGCAGTCCCCAAGTGGCATGCCGGTTCCTCAACTCCTTCAACGGCCAGGCTGGGCACACCCCCTTTCCGTGTTGCGCGTGCCGACCACGCACCAACGACCGGCTTGGGTCGCCCACCCGCGAATGCGCCGGTCCGCGCTTATCAGTCAATTTGCCATGAGCGCGGCAATTGAGGCGCTCGGCGATCACACTCACGGATCTCTAGGAATCGTTTTCTGCACGATGTGCGGCTGCGTTAACTACTCACGACGCTTCTTCGACGAGGTGTCGCGTAACCCCACCGTAGCTAGTCCGTTACTCTTCCCAGAAACTGTTTTTAATGCTCCTGCCAGTCATCTCTCAGCGTTGCTTGGGTCCACCGCCGCGAACTACACTTTGGTTGGAGATGCCGGCGTTTTCTTGCACGGTTTGGCGCTCGCGGCTGGCTGGCTGGCAAACGGCCGAGTGGAGCGATGCCTCGTAATAGCGGCCGAGGAAGCGGACTGGGTTGTAGCCGACGCCCTTCGTTACTTCCGTAAATCGGCGATATTGGCTGAAGGAGCCGGAGCGGTTCTGCTCACGCGCGAGTCAGGGGCGAACACCTGCGCGGAGTTGGAATGTGTGACGGACCCAGAACCGTTTGCCGACCAGGCCGACAAGTCCGCGCGCACGGCCGCGCTCCAGCGTGTTGTTGTCGCGCTCCCGCCGGGGTTGGCGGCAATCGAAGAGGTCACGCAGTTCAGTGAAGCCTTCTCAGTCGGCCCGGTTTGGCGTTTGCTTGCGGCGATACGTCTGGCTCAACAGAATCGTCATGGGCGTGTTACCGTGGCTGTGCCGGGTGCGTATCAGGAAGCAATTGGTGCGAGCTTCCTCATCTTGCTGCCGAACACGAAATGAAGTCCCGAATCATCCTAATTACTGGTGCGAACGGTGGAATAGGCCAGGCAATTGCCCGTGCGTTCTTCCGTGAGTCGGGGGAGAATTTTGTCTACCTCGGCGTGCGTCAGAGACGCGACGCTGCGGAGCAGTTGGCCACAGAGTTTCCAGACCGCTGTGCACTCGCCGACCTCGATGTAGCCCAACTGGACGCATGGCGCGCACTAATCCAGCGCATCGTTGCCCGCCACCAACGGCTCGACGTGCTAGTCAACAACGCCGGTTTTCACTTGGACTCCCTGCTGGCCCAAATGTCACCGGACACTTGGCGCAGCGTACTTGACACAAATCTGGACGGAACTTTTCACGGATGTCAGGCGGTTTTACCCACCATGATTTTACAGCGGCACGGGCGCATCGTGAACATCGCGTCCCTCAGCGCACTGGCTGCGCCGGCCGGCCAGACGAATTACGCCGCTGCGAAGGCTGGCGTCGTCGCGCTCACTCAGTCGCTCGCGAAGGAGGTAGCGCGCATTGGCATCACTGTGAACGTGCTCTGCCCCGGCTTCATCGAATCAGAAAGTCTACCGCCGCTCGACTCGGAGGCACGCAAGGCTATGGTGGCACGCATCCCCATGCGGCGCATCGGTCGGCCTGAGGAGGTGGCGGCAGCTGTGAAATTCCTCGCCTCGGCTGAGGCGGATTACATCACTGGCTCGACATTGAAGGTGGACGGAGGAATCCTTTGAGCTTATGCGGCCCCATGAATCCATTACTGGTCGTTACGAAGATGATGAGGGTAAGCGGCAGTTCGTCCGCGAGCTTTTCAATCGCGGCGCTCGGCATTACGACCGCATTGGACGCATCGGTTTCTTCGGGACCGGGCATCTGCATCGTCGGTGTGCCTTGGAACGGGCCGGTCTGCGTCCGGGTATGGACGCGCTCGACGTGGCCTGTGGAACCGGGGCGGTAACCCGTGCGATGCTGGAAGTGCTGGGTGGCAAAGGCCGCGTGTGCGGCGTGGACCCAAGTGAGGGAATGCTGGGGGAGGCGCGGAAATCAGTCCCGGCTGCGTTTCAACTCGGTCAAGCGGAAGCCCTGCCTTTTCCCGACGCGAGCTTTGATTTCCTCTCAATGGGGTATGCCCTGCGGCACGTAGCGGACCTCTCGCGGGCCTTTGCCGAATATCACCGCGTGCTGCGCCCGGGTGGGCGGCTGCTGATTTTGGAAATCAGCCGGCCGCAAATGCGCTTAGGTTTAGCACTATCTCGGCTCTATTTTCGCGACCTTCTGCCCGGCTTTTCTTGGCTCATCACCGGCAGCCAAGACGCGCGTCGGATGATGTCCTATTATTGGGAGACAATTGATGCCTGTGTGCCGCCAGCCATGATCCAGCAGGCAATCCAGAGTGCTGGCTTTCAGGGTGCCGAGAGGCACGTCGAGTTGGGCATCTTTAGCGCCTATACAGGGCAAAAGCGGGTACAGACATGATACGTGTATGCCCAGCCCGTGAAGGTTTTGGCTTGTCCCATTGTCTCATTGGCACTTGAGTCACAGGGTTACGTCAAAATGGAAGCGCCTCTTAAATCCAAGTCACAACAAGAAGATTTGAACAAGCGCATCAAGGTGATGATCGTTGACAACTTAATGCTTCAAATCAGTCCTAACGACATTGCCGACGACGCGCGGCTTTTCGGTCCCGATGGGCTAGGACTGGATTCGGTTGATGCCCTGCAACTAGTTGTGGCCCTTGATAAAAATTTTGGCCTGAAGATCGCGGACCCGAGCGCGGCGAAGCAAATATTGCACTCGGTTTCCAGTATTATGCACGCAGTCATGCACTTAGGGGACTCTAGGTCGAGCAAAGAGTAAGCCATCAGCTTTGGCCTGGCGGGATATTCCCTAATTTCGCCGCCTGCGTCCATATCGCCACTCGGCAAAATGTTACCGAAGGCGAGGGCTGTTAGGATTTCGACTCGGGTTATACAGTTGGGAAAACGTGGGGGAATTGACGTATCCCCCCGCCGTGGAGTTGTCACTCTGGACGACAGTTTCTTGCGGACCGCGCCGAGCAAGGCGGCCATCAGGGCGCTAGGGTGAAGGCAACGGGGCAGCATCGTCAGTCCCGACGCATGGCAGGCGGGCATCTTCAACGCGGTTTCTGTAGTGCCGAACCG
>VFZY01000289.1 GCA_016870915.1 Acidobacteriota bacterium
TGGCCTCGCTTCGCTCGTCCTCCCTACGTTCCGCGGCGGGCAAAACCGTGGGAGCCGGAGGGAGCCCGTTCTTGTTGCGAGTCTGAGAATTCACGCTGATTCCTATTCTCGCCCTGCTCAGTAATTAAGGCCAGGGGAGTTGTCTCAGCTATGTTGGCACGGAGGGGTTCAGCCAGTTGGATGCCTCGACGACGCGGAAGTATGGTGGCACGGGGCTGGGGCTGGCCATCTCGCAGCGCCTGGTGACCCTGATGGGTGGGGCGATGTCGGTGGACAGCCGGGTGGGGCAAGGTTCCGTGTTCTCATTCGGCCTGAAGTTGGCAGTTGCTCCGGCGCCGGAATCCCCTCTCCGTGTGCTGGAAGGCCGATGTTTTTCCGTACGGTTGGCTGACCCGTGCGCCGCGCGGTTGATGGCGCGCGGGCTTGAGGAGGCGGGCGCGTCGATCCTTGAGTGTCCGGCCGCGGGTTCGATTGCGATTGTTGACGAAGAGTTCGCGGGGCCCGCCAACGGCCCGTGCGTGGTGGTCGGCTGGGGCGGCAAACTGGAAGATGCCGGGGAACGTCTGGTACGCCCGGTGCGGATCTCCTCGCTCGCCACCCGGCTTGCGGAGCGCACGGTGTTCGGGGACTTGGCTTATCTGGCCGGCGCTACCGGGTCATCGCCGAGCGCAGTGTCTGAACCTGGGCCGGCGGTTCTTCGCATTCTGCTGGCCGAAGACAACCTGGTGAATCGGAGAGTCTGCCAGGCGCTGCTGCGGAAGTTCGGCGTGGAAGCGGATGTGGCCGTCACGGGTGGCGACGCGTTCGAGAAATGGCGCGCTGGCAGTTATCCGCTGATCCTGATGGACTGCCAGATGCCGGAGATGGATGGCTTGGAGGCCACCCGCCGCATTCGCTGGGCGGAGGGTTCCGAGGCGCGGGTCCCGATCATTGCGCTAACCGCAAACGCGCTTCCCGGAGACCGGGAGCGCTGCCTGGAGGCGGGGATGGACGGCTATCTCCCGAAGCCCTACCGCCAGGATGAGTTGAAAGTGGTGCTGGATGCATGGCTGTTTTCACGGATAAAGCCGATGGTGGCCGCGGACGATAGTCTCAGTGAAGCGCCTGGTCAGCCGGCCGAAAACGGCGATGGGCGCTCGTGAAGACGCAACTTTTCAGGTCTTTCCGGAGTCTCATTGAATATGAAGTTCTGGAGCTTCTTTGCTCTAAAGCTTGCCGCTGTTGGAGGAGCCGCCCAGGCAACGCGGTGGGCTCTTCACCAGGCGCTTCCCGTTCCGGACTCGGTTACGGTTTGGAATCATGATCCGTTCACCCATGACCTTGGCTGGACGTTTGCCATGCTGGGCTGGGGGCTGTTTTGCGCCGGACTACTTTGGCTGGCGGTGCTCGATCAGCGATATCGATGCCGCACCTGTCTGCGCCGATTGAAGATGCCCGTGTCAAACGGGCGCTGGGACCGGGCATTTCTGTTTGAGCCGCCCAAGACAGAGTACATCTGTGTCTATGGGCACGGAACTATGAAGGTTCCCGAGGTACAGATTGCGGGTCGAGAAGAGGCGGCGTGGGATCGCCACGACGACATGTGGCGTGAACTGGAAGAACTGTCTTCCGGCTCCCGGCGGTAGCCGGAGGCTACATCGATACGTTGTCCGCCTGCAGGCCCTTGGGACCTGTTTTCACCTCAAACTCCACTTCGGATCCCTGCTCCAGCGTCCGGTATCCGTTCATCTGGATCGCGGAAAAATGGACGAAGACGTCCTCCCCCGTTGACCGTTGAATGAATCCGTAACCCTTAGCGGCATTGAACCACTTCACCACACCTTTTTCTCTCACTGAACGAATCTCCCGTTACGTAGGCAAAGCTCGAGCGATTGAGTACCTTCCGAGCTTGAGGATATTGTCGCAGAGTTGGCTGGCTTCCCGCAAGAGGATGTGCGAAATCTGCCGAACGGGCTGTAGTGACTTGCTTTGTTGGGTTTAGAAGACCACCCGAAGGCTCACCTGAGCGCGGCGGGCATTTGTGCCGTCGGGGAAACCCTGGGAGGCGGAGCCTTCACCGAGCCGCGCGGTTGGGGAGAGGACGCCGTTGGCGGCTGAATAGGCTTCGGTGTTCACGCCGGTGTTGGAGATCCGGTTGAACAGGTTGAACACCTCGAAGTTGAGGCTCACGTTGATGCGTTCGTTCACCGGCAGATTCCTGGTTAGGCGCGCGTCGATACGATAGATTTGATCGATGTCGAGATTCGACGCGCCGAGGAACGGGACGCGTGTGGAGCCGCCGAGGCCGTTCAATGTGTTGTTGAACGCGGCGCCCGCGAACGGATTTCCCACGACTCGTACGACGGTGGTGGAGGGCTGTGCCGAAGCGAGCGTCGTGATTTGGGCTAACTGCCACCCGTTGACGAAGTAGCGGGCGGCCCAGTGCGTGGCGCGGGTGAGGGTGGGGGCAAGCAGCGAATTGAAGACGAAACGGTGCCGCTGATCGAGCGTCGAGGATGCCTTATCGCCCCGGAAATTGCCATTGAACGTGGACCGCAGGTCATTGAAGAAAAGGGCATTGTTTCCGCCGCCCTGGTTGAAATCGATCGCGTGGGACCAGGTGTAAGCGACGCTGCCCTCGAATCCCTTCGACAACCGCTTTCGCAACTGGACCACGAGCCCGTTGTAGTAGGAGTTGGCGCCGTTATCGACCATCAGCACGCGCCTCCAGTTCGGGTCCACGCGGTTGGCCAGGCGATAGGTGGATGTGGTGTAGGTTCCGGTCTGCACGCCAGCGGTGTCGTTGATGCGGTAGGTGACCGGCGGTCCCAGGGGGCCAACGTTCAGATCGCGCGTGGTGGTGAGGGCGACGCCGCGGCTCCAGAGGTACGAGACGGTGAGCCCGAGGTTCTGCGTCAGTTCATGCTCAATGCCAAGGTCGCCCTGTTGCGTATACGGGTTCCTGAAATCGGGCGCCGCGAACATGATGTCGACGGAGCCACGCGGCGGCGCGCCCACGATGCCGGGCAGGCCGCGCGGAAAAACCGGGCCCGCCGCCAGATCGGCCGGAACGGCGAAATTGAGTGTGATGGCCTGCTGGTAAAGGCCGTTCGTCTGGATGAAGTTGCTGAGCAGTGCGCCCTGGAAGCGGGCGTAGAACAGCCCGTAGCCGGCGCGCACCACGGTGCGGTTGCGGTTCATGGCATAGGCCAGTCCGATGCGCGGCGCGAAGTTCTTGCCGGGCTGATTGATCCGTCCGGTCTGGGGATAGGCCGGGTTCACCTGCGTGGGTTGGGGTAACTGGGAGTACTCATACCGCACGCCGTAGTTCACGGTGAGCCGCTGAGTGGCCCGCCACTGGTCCTGGGCGAAGAAGTTCCAGTCTCGGGTGGTGAAATCGACCAGGCGGTTGCCGAAGTTCTGGGAAAAACTCTGCCACCGCTTGGCGTTGGTGGTGTTGGCGGTAAGATCCTGTGCGAACGCGGTGAAGGTGGCGTAGGAATAGGAGCCGAACTCATTGCGCAGGATGCTGAGGTAGTCCTGGGTGTTCACCAGATCGAACCCGAACTTGTAAGAGTGCTTGCCCGCCGTCCAACTCAGCGTGTCGGCGATCTGATGGCGCTGTTCGCTGGGGTTGAGGCGGGGATAGTCGGTGGCGACGCCGATGTTGGATTGGCCCGCGACGGTGATGCCCACGCGGCCGGTCTCGGGTGGGATCAGCGAGGTATTGAAGTCGTCGAACAACCGGTCCTTGAACCAGCCGTAGCGGAGTTCGTTGACCAGGTTCGTTCCGCCAATCGCGGTCCAGGCGACGCGGCCGTAACGGGTGCGCACGGTGGAGTCCGCGTTGTTGCCGATGCCCTGCCCGTTGTTGAGCACGGCCTGGGTCTGAATGCCCAGCGGGGATACCCAGCGCAGATAGTTGAAGCTGGCGCTGACGCTGTGGCGTTCCGTGGGACGCCAGTCGAGTTTGCCGAAGCCCAGTTCGGAATCCGCGCGGCGCGGCAACAGGCCAAACTGGCGGCGGCGGATGAAGTCGCGCGCGGCCTGGCACTGCGCCGCCGTGGCGGTGCACTGGGAGGTGGCGGCGGCGGTGAACGAGCCATCGGGATTGAACAGGGGAGGACGGGTCATGGATGCCACGATGGGAAAATTGCGCCGCGTGGTTTCGCCGTTGAAAAAGTAGAACAGTTTGTCCTTCTTGATGGCCCCTCCTACGCTGGCGCCCGATTGATGGCGTGACTCCGGCGCGTTGAACCCGTTGGCATAGCGGTCCACGGCGTTCAGGGAGCGGTTGCGGAAGAACCAGTAGCCGGTGCCGTGCAGATCATTGGTTCCACTGCGGGTAACGGTATTGATGACGCCTCCCGAGGCGCGCCCGAACTCCGCCGAGTAGCCGTTCGACTTCACCTCGAACTCCTGGACGGCGTCCTGGGAGATCTGGGAACTGATGCGCGTGCGGCCGGCGTTCTCGTTGTAGAACTGATTGGTGGTGTCGTTTCCATCGGTGAGGAACGCGTTGCCGCCGGCGATGCCGCGGAAGCTCACCAGTCCGAAGGTCCCATCGGACACGACGGCCGGTGTGAGCAGGACGAACGAGTCGACGCGCCGCCCGTTGATGGGCAGGTTCAGAATCTGCGCGCTGGTCACCACCTGCGACACACCGGTCTTGGTGGACTCAACCAGCGGAGCCGCGTCGAGCACCTGGATCTCGGTGGCGGCCGCCGACACCGCGAGCGTGACGTTGATGTTCAGACTCTGGCCTACGAGGATCTCGATGTTCTTCGATTCCCAAGCCGCGAAGCCCGGCGCGGTCACGGTGACGCTGTAGCCGGAAGCGGGCACCAGTGCCGGGGCCGTGAAAACACCGGCCTCGTTGGTGGTGAGGGCGCGGCGAATGCCCTTCGATTCGTTCGCCACCACCACTGGGACGCTGGGGACAACGGCGCCGGAACTGTCGCGCACAACACCCGACAGACCGCCCAGCCCGGCGACGGCTTGTGCGAACAGTGCGGTGGTGGACGCCGCAAGGAACATGAGAATACGCATCGAGGGACCTCCCAACTGGCGGAACTGTTTGAGCACGAGGCGCCGAACAGGATCTCAGTTTGATTCTACCAGCGGGCGGTGACAAAGCCATGACGGACTGACGGCACCGACGGCTGCGTCAGCGGGGCAGGCGACCGCTATGCGCCGCTCGGGGGGCCCTGCTTACGCTGTAAGTCCTCGGCAAGAATGATCGCCTCGGCCAGTTCCCGCATCCTTCGGCGCATCCAGCGGCTTTCGTTGCGGAGCCGCAAGTAAGCCTCTTCTTCGCTCAGCCCCTGGCGCTGTTGCAGGATTCCTTTTGCCCGTTCCACCAGCTTCCTCGTCTCCAATTCATCGCGCAGGCGGGCGTTGGTTTCGGCAAGCTGGGCCTTGGCGACTGCGCTGCCGATCTGCTCCCCGATGAAGGAGAGCAGCGAGATCTCTTCCGCGGTGTGCGGATGGGGCGCGCGGTGATGAATATTGATGACACCAATGGATGTTCCGGCGGAGATCAACGGTACGCAGAGCAGGGCCTGATAGGTGTCTTCCACCAGGCCCGGAAAGCTCTTGAACCGTTCATCCGCGGCGGCCTTGGCGGGCAGGGCCACCACGGAGCGGTGTTGTGCCACCCACCCTGCCACGCCTTCGCCCAAGCGTAGCCGCAGGGTGCCGAGATCGGCGGCGTGTGGCACTTGGGAGGCCCGCAGGACCACCTCGCCCGCCTCGGCATCCAGCAGGTAGACCAGGCAGGCGTCGCATCCGGTGACCCGCACGGCCAGCCCCACAAGATCGCCTAGCATCTCATCCAGGCTCAAGGGAGAACTGACTATGCCACTTACCTGGCGAAGCAGTGTCACCTGATCGATTCGCTCGTTCATTGCTTGCTCGATTGCTATCAAGTCTCAGCGTAACGGCGCCTACCCTGGACGTCCAATTCAAAGTTTTTATCCACGTGATGCGGCTTGACGGGCGTCCGCCGCGCGGTCATTCTAACCCACATTTCCGTTTTGAGCCGCGCGTGCGAATCTCCTGGATGCTCGTCCGCATCAATATCGATAGGGGTTTGAAGGCAGCGAAGACCCCTGCGGAGGACAGCACCCAATGGGTGACAAACAAAACCAGCCCTTTCAGCTCTCGTTCAACGGCCTTCTCAAGATCGACTTCCAGGGATCGCGCGTTACTTCCGATGGTGGTCTGATCCTGGTGCGTGAGTTGGATGAACGGCTGGGCTTCGGTGCTCTCATTGCCCAACACCTGACTGACTCACGGCGCGGCAAGAATACCCAGCTTCCGCTGGCGGACCTACTGCGCCAGTCCGTCTACAGCCGGATTGCCGGCTACGAGGATGTCAACGATGCCGAGCGGCTCTCGCAGGATCCAACCTTCCGGCTGA
>VFZY01000290.1 GCA_016870915.1 Acidobacteriota bacterium
TGTCAGTGTGCGCCGGATCGTTTTGTCACTGGCGACGAGCTACCCCTGGCAGGCCCAGTTTGCGCAAGTTCACGCGAACCTGCGCTGCTGAAAAAACTGCGTGAAGCAAACACCGGACTTATTCATTCCGCATTTTTGCAGCGGACCGGAGAAGCGCGTATGGACGGCCCATTTTCACCCTTCGGGTGCTCGGAGCGACGGTATGCGGCAGCCATTTTGCCGCAAATTTCTGACCGAGACACCCGCGGAGGATCCGCACGAGTCATTTCGAGCTTGTCCGCGGCGTCAGTTTGGGCTGCGATCAGATGCCGTGAGAAAAGCGGGTTAAGCGCCTTGAGCAGACCCTCCAGATGCGTAAGGCCGCCACCGGTGAGAAGCCCCGTGAGAGGCTCCTCAAGCGCCCGCAGCAGAGGTTCAAAGCCGGGCTCGAAGACGCATCCCGCCGGTATCTTCTGCAGAAACACGGGCGATTGCCCCACCACGTTGGGCGGCACCTCGAAGCGTGGCGTCAGCGAGGCCTCGGGCGCCAGCAGCGGCAGCAGATGGAACGTCAGCGTGGGGTGAGCCTTGATGATGTCATGCGTCCAACTGGAGACGCCGCCGGTCACGTAGGGGTAAGTGCCTTCGAGAATCAGGCAGACGTCGGCGTTCATGCGGCTTCTCCGGCCCAGAGCTTGAGTGTGCCCGCGGTCTTGGGCGCGATCGAATCGCCGCCGTTCACGGTGAGCGCCGAGAGTGTCCGCAGGTCCGCGTAACGGCCCAGCGCATAGAGCGCTTCCGCATGCCACAGCCGGGTGGCGACAGGCCACGTTTCCGCGCGCCAGCGTCCATACCAGTCCGCTGCCTCGGCGAACCGGTGCTGCCGCACCAGCAGGCGCCCCACCGCGGACCGTGCTTCGATGTTCTCCGGCTCCAGTTCAATCAGGCGCCGGAATGCGGCCACGGCCTTCTGACGCGTCTCTTCCTCCAGCTTGGGATCCAGCACGCCGGAAAAGGCGTAGGCATCGTGGTGGGCTGCCAGTGCGGCCAGTTGGCGCGGATCGTCCGGAGCCTCCGCCGCGGCCTTGGCCAGACGCATGGAACGTTCGAGAAACTCGGACTCGATCTTGGCCATCGCGGTGGCTGCCTGCACACGAATGGCATTGGTCTCGTCCGAAAGGGCCTTGTGCAGGGCCGGTGCGAAATCGGGCCGGTAATACTTGGTCATCAGTGTGACCGCGGCCTGCTTCTGCGCAAATGACCCGAAGCTCAGGATGTCGTTCAACGGCAGAACGTTCGTTTCGCCATTCGGCAGTGCGTTGATCCCTTTCACCAGCAGCGCCACCTCACGCCCTGCGTCGGTCTCTTCCACTGGAAAAAGCGACTCATACCAATCCTCGAAACTCTGCGCACGGCGCGCAAACCAGTTGCCGAGCACCATCGTGACCCCCACGCCCGCGGGCCCAATGGGACCGGCGAGCGGAGTGGTCACGGCCAACAGCAGGAAAAGCCGCTCATCCCCACCCCGCGCCTTCACCCGCCTCCACAACAGGTCCAGCAGCGCCGAAACCACCAGATGCCCCAGGAACGCGAGCGCCGCCCCGCCGCGCCAAAGCAGGATCATCAGCAGCCACTCAGCAGCCAGCGATCCGCCAATCGCCGCCAGGGTCTCCACCGTATCCGCGCGGCTGTTGCCGAAGCGGCCGTCCGCATCATCGCTGAACACGGCTCTCCTCCGGTTGTCCGGCGCGGTGCGCCTCAACGGCCTGGATCAGATTTTGCAGACTGGCCAAGGCCGGCGTTTCCGCCGGGATTTCGCCCGTGGGCTGCGCGTCGGGCGGCTGTGCAGTTGGAGGTTGCGGCGCCGGCGGCTCGTGCAGGGATTGCCAGGAGATGCGCAGCGCCACATCCTGCAATTGGATAAGGCTGGAAAACGCCTGCTCCAGTTTGGCGGCGACAATCGGCGCGTTGGCCACCGGCGTTGCCGGCAGCAGCACCGTGTACCCCTGGCGGTCCTGGCCCGACGAGAAGGCAAGGTCCACCGTGCGCAACGCCTTCGCCACGGCGGCGGAGAGCGCCTCGGCCGCCTCCCGCTTCTCCGCGGAAGTCAACTCCCGGCCCGCCAGATCCACCTGCAGCACGGAAACCGCGAACTTCAACCGGCGGCCCAGACGCACCAGGAACTGGGACTCCCTTTCGAAGAACGCCTTGGAGTAGATCTGGGCATCGGCGTCGAACACCGAAGCACTCGCCGCCCGCTCATGCCGCTCTGCCTTCGAATAGGCTTCCGACACCCAGCCGCAGACCGCCTTGAAGTTCTCAAGCGTGGATAAGTTCAGGGCCAGGAACCCCATCTTTTCCACCTTGAGCATCCCCAGCGAATGCCCGGTCTCAGGGTCGATCAGCGGCCCCGCCAGCAGCCCCTGGCGCGCCAGGTGATGCTCATCGCCCTCGCGCGCCACGCAAAGCGTTTTCTGCTCCATCACCACTTGCTTGAAGAGCGGATGGGTTGACGGAAAGGCCGTTTCCCGGGCCGAATCCTCCGCCCAACCCTGCGCCACGCGCAACACCAATGAGCCGCCTTCAACCAGATAGAGCGATAGTTGCTGGCAGGACAGCACGGCGCGCGCCAGATCAAGCGACCCGTCCAGCACCTGCGCCGTGTTCAACGTCTCGACACGCTTGGCCGCCTGGTAGAGCGTCACGGCGCTGCGAAGCTGCGAGGCGATGACGGTCTCAAGCCCCTGCTTCACCCGGTGCATTCTCTCCACGGCGGCCGAAAGATCCCGCGCCTGCGCCTTCGCTTCATCCGTTTCACGCCGCAGCAGGTTCTCATTCGATTGATGGCGCCGCCGCACCTCGCCCACCAGAACCGATACCAGGAACCAGCCCAGCGGAAGCCGCAGCGTCACCCAAATCCACCCGTACAGGTCCGTCGACATCGTCTCCTGCGGCAGGTTGCCCGCGCGAAGAAAAGCAGAGCCCGCCAGCGCCGCCACCGCGGCCTCGCCCGTGCCGTACTGCGCCGCGATCAGCGCCACCAGAAACCAGACCGGGTGCGGATTCAATTGCTCAAACCGGCCGTCGAGCCCGCCGCAGGCCAGCACACCCGCGAAGAAAATTGCAATCTCCAGCAGGGCCGCGCTGCGCAGCCCCAGAAGCCGTTCCGGCCATGTCCATCGCCAGGTCATCGTCAGTGTGTCCACCAGATTCCGGCGCGGACCAGAACGGCCGCATCCACACCGGTCGCGATCATGTTGAGGCGCCTGTCAAACCAGACACCTGCTTTGAGATTGGCCGCCGGGGTCCACAGCACGGACCCGGAAACGTACGGCCCGCGTCCGCCCAGACGGTCCACCGCCCAGCCCGCGCTGATGTCCCAGGTTCCCTTCCGCCCGAACTGTCCCGAGCTGCCGCCCGTGAACGCATGCACTTCCCGGCTCAGCAGGGGAACCGGCGCGTACACGTTGCCCGCCGCATCGCGCCGCTGCTGAAGCTGCCGGACATGTTCGATATCAAAGCCATACTGGGCGATCAGCGTGGGGCGTCCGGTGCGAAGAGCAAGACTGGCGCCGCCCGTTGCCCCCGCCGTGCGCCCCGCGTTCGCGAGCGCCTGCAAGCCGTACCGGTTGGAGTGCGCGGTCACCCACGCCGACCCTCGCCTTCCCACCGATTGCTGCCGCTCGATACTCACCCGGTCCCGCTTCCCTCCACCGGCCAGGCCCTCGGTGAACTCCCAGAACGGGCGCCCGTAATCGGCCGCCAGAATGGTCCGCCCGCGAGCCGCGCTCCAGCCTGCCTTCACCCCCGCGCCGGGCTGGCTGGCGTGGAACAGGCTGGTGCTCACGGTCTGCCCGGAAAGCCCTTCCCAGGACAACGCCATTTCACCGCGAAACAACGCGCTGTCCAGGCTGCCCGTGCGGCCATCGGCCCGCCGTACGTCGCGCACGTAGACCTGATTGAACTCACCGGACGCCCGCAATCGCCAGGCGGGGGCCAGCGCGGCCTGCCCTTCGATGCGCTTCGACTGTTCACGCCAGTTCGCCCCCACGCGCTTGATCAGCCAGTCGAACCCCGAAACCGGCGCGCGCTCGCGATCAAGTGCCGTCAGCGTCTCCATCCAGTCCTCGCGTTCGGGTGCCGCGCCCGCCGCCTGTTGATACAGCGCCTCGGCGTGGCGGCGATGGCCGGCCTGGTACGCAATGCTCGCCGCCTGCGCCACCACGTGAGGGTCCGCGGGAGAGGCGGCTAACAGTGGCTCAAGGATGGTTGCGGCTTCCCGCGTGCGCCCCATGGCCGCCGCCCACTGCGACCGCAGTTGCACCATTCGAGGAGACTTCGGCGCGGCCTCCAGGATCTGCCGGGCACGGTTCAGATCACCCCGTTCGATCAGCGCGGAGGTGTACTCCGCCTGCACCGTCTCCGGCTCCTGGCGCGATGCGAGCAGCTTTTCAAAAGCCGTCGAAGCGTCGCTCCAGCGTCCCAACCGCGCCAGGATCTGCGCCTCCAGTACCGCGTTGCTCCCCTTGCGGGCAAGCGCGGCCCCCCAGTGATCCTGCGCCTTGGCCGCCTCACCGTTCCGCCGCGCCAGCTCACCCAGAAGGAACAGGCTTTCGGAGTCGTGGTCGCGCTCCGCCACCGCGCCCAGGTGCTGCCCTGCGTCTCGATACCGGCCCTTCGCGAAGGCGGTCTTACCCACCTCCCGGTTCGCATGGCCGTCATTCGGAGCAACGCTGAGCAGCTTGACGTTAGCGGCAAAGGCCGCCTCCGTGAGGGACTCCTCAAGCGCCAGCGCGGCGTACTTCCGCAATTCGGCCGGGCTGCCGCTGGCGGCCACCGCTTCCCGGATGAGCCGTTCGAAGCTCCTGGTATCGCGCGCGGCTTGATGGGCGCGAAGCAGGGCGTCACGCACCGCCGGATGTCCGCCACTTTCGATCCGGGCGGCGCGTGCCGGCGCCCCCGCGCCGATCAGGTGATCGATCCAGCCCGCGCGTGCCGCTCCCTTGGCCGCGCGCGCCCGGCGTTCAAGCCAGGCCAGTTCCCGCTCCCCCGCCTTTGGCCCCCAAAGATGGATCAGTTGGCTCGTGTCCGGGGAATCCGGGGCCGCGTTGGCGGCCAGCAACTCAAACACGGCCAATGCGGACGCTTTTTCCCCGGCATGCAGCAGGCGCCAGGCCAACTGCCTGCGCTCCTCCGCCGCAAGTTCGGGACGTAGCGCCCGTTCGGACAGATAGGGGACCGCCGCGGCCGCGTCCTCCTCCGAGAGCAGATCGATTCGCAGGTCGCGAGCCTTGCGCGGCACTTCCGTGCGAGCCGCCTCTGCCCTCAGGAAGCTCGCGAGCGCCGGCCGGATGCCCGCCTCTCGGCCGGCCTCAACGTAGTTCCAAAGCCAATCGTCACCGGTGCCCGCCAGACGTTCCAACTCAGGCAGGGCCAGCGTCCAGCGTTTGAAGCGCCGCAGCAACACCGCGATCCGCGCGCGTTCGTCTCCCCCCGCCACGCCGGGGGCCAGCCGGGTGCGCGCATACGTCTCCAGTTCATCCCCGTCGGCCGGATCTGTGCTCCTTGAACTCTCGATGAAATCAAGCAGCGTGCCGCCGTAAAGTTGCAGCACCTGAGGATCGCGGCTGCCCGCGCGAACCAGATGCCTCAAGTCACCCAGCGCCTCGGAGGCGCTTCCCAGGTCGGCGAGCGTCGTCGCCCGCAGAAGGCGGGACTCGTTTGATTCGAAAAGACGCATCAGCGCATCGGCCGCCGCCAGCCGGAGCTTGCCATTGCCCGCTTCGGCCGCCGCGTAGTGTATGTCGGCGATCGGCTGGCGCAGGCGGTGCCGCACTCCAATCTCAAGCGCGAGCTCCAGTTCACCCAGCCGCTGATACAGTCCGGCGGCCAGCGTGGCGTCCTCGCTGTTGTCCAAGCCGGCCGCCGCCCGTGCCAGCGCAGCCAGCGCCGCAGGCTTGTTGCCCTGCTCCACCGCCCACAGCGCGGCGATGATGGGCCGCTGGTGCAGCAAACGCGGTCCGAACTGCTGTAGCAGACGCGCGGCCACCGGCATCCGGCCCGCGCGGATGGCGGTTTCGGCGATGTTGACCGCAAGCCACTCCGGAACCGAGGCAAGCGGGCAGGGCGGTTTCAGCACAGCGGCGTAGACCGGGATTTCCATTTTGGGTCTCCCGGACCCCGACAGTCTACACCAACGCCTCACTCCCGTGCCGGATTTGATCAGAATCCCCTTTCCGAGGGCGGGCCAGTGCCTGCGGATGGCTTCTTTCGACCATCGCACAAAAACGAAAACTGACAACATGCCTGTTTCCAGCAGTTCTTTCGACACCTCTCCCTCCCAGCCTCCTTTCTCTCAAGATTTCCACCTCTCCGGGCCGA
>VFZY01000291.1 GCA_016870915.1 Acidobacteriota bacterium
TTGGGTAACGACGCCAGGCGCGACCCCGGCGTGGCTATGCGAACATACCATGGGGTCCCGAAACGGATTCCCAAAACCGGAACTTTCTACTTGGCCGGGAATAGGAACTTTCTACTTGGCTCCGACATCCAGACAGGCTAGTCCAATGACAAAGTGGCAATCACAAGCGTCAGATCATCGTGCTGCGGCGCTCCCGCGGCAAAAGCATCCACCGCGGCCACAATCCGCGCCACCAGTTCCTCCGGACGTCCCTTCGAAGCGGCGGCCGCGGTCAGGCGGTCTTCACCGAACTCCTCGCCCTGCGCATTGCGGGCTTCCGTGATTCCGTCGGTGTAGAGAATCAGCGTATCGCCCGCGGCCAGCGCAATCGATCGCTCCTCATACCGTGCCGAACGCGTCAAACCCAGCCCCACGCCAGGCGCGCGCAGCCAGCCCACACCCCCAGCCCCGCACACCAGCGCCGGACTGTGCCCCGCCGTCGCATAGCGCAGCGTGCGGGTCTCCGGATGATAGAACCCCACCCAGAACGTGGCAAAGCGATTCACCGGCGTCGCGTCATAGATCAACCGGTTGAGCTTGGCCATCAGATCATCAAGCGCAAAGATGCCCGCCACCGTCAGTCCGCGCAGCGACGACTGGAGACTCGCCATCAGCAGCGCGGCCGGAATACCCTTCCCCGCCACATCGCCAACAGCCAGAACCACCTCGCCCGAACCCGCCAGGAAGTAGTCGAAGTAGTCACCGCCCACACTCTGGGCCGGCCGGCAGTATCCAGCCAGTTCCAACCCGGGCACAACCGGCGGACGCAAAGGCAGAAGCCGTTGCTGAACCTGCTGGGCAAGATCGATCTCACTCTGGATGCGTTCGCGTTGAGCCGCCAGCCGCGAGTTCTCAAGGGCAAGACCCGCTTGAGGGGCCACCGATTCGAGCAGCCTCAGGTCACCCGCGCTGTATGGCTCCTCCGAACGCTTGGGACCCAGCACGATGGCGCCCAGGAAACTGCCCGCCGTGCCAATCGGCAGCAGGATTTCAGGAGCCAGTGTCAGTCCACGCGCTTCCGGCTCCTCCACCCGCAGGGCGCCCGCGTGGGCGCGCAGGCTGGATGCGACAGGGTGGCTGGCCGGCAGCCCTTCCGGCGGCGCGGCATAGCCAAAAGCAAAGGCCGGCTCCAGCATGCCCCCCGAATCAAGCAGTGCCGCCGCATGAGAAACGTGCAGCGCCTCGGCCACCCGGCGCACAACCGTGTCCAGCAACTGTCCCGGGTCCACCATCCTATGCACTTCGTCGTTGAGCGAAATCAGCACGCGCTCCGCATCCACGGCTTCGCGAAAGAAACGCTGGTCCACCCACCCTGAAAGCCACTCCCCGGCACGGCTGATCAGTGCCGCCGCGGCCAGCAGGATCCCAATGATCACCAGCCGCGAGCCGATGCCGCTTCCGCCGGCCCGCCCGATCGAGAGCGCAATCCAGACCAGCGCGCCCAACAGCAGCGTCCGGATCACCGCCACCGAACGAGCCGCAAACGCATAGCGCAGCCCCTGCCGCACCGCGACGCCTACGTCGATGGTCTTCTGCACCAGCACTGTGTACGCCAGCGTTACCGGCGCCAGGCCCAGCATCAGGATCGACACCGGAAACAACAGTCCCAATTCCCCCAGCCGCACTAGGCCGGCAAAATTCGCCAGCAGCACCAGGATCAGGGGCGTGAAACTCAGTCCCAGCCCGGCCAGTACCAGCCGCAGTTTGCGCCGTTGCGCGGGCTGTGTCTCGAACCTCTGCTTGATGAACAGATTCACCAGACCCAGCAGGTAGGCGGCCACCAGCATCCACGGAACGGCCGCGTGCGGAATCTTCGACCAGAGGTCGAACACCAGGGCACTCGACAAGGGCGCGTGCGCCCCCACGGCGTTCAGCACGCCGCTCCCCAACGCGTAAAGGGCAAGCGGAATGCCGAACACCCAGCCGGACCACGGCAACACTCTGCGACCCGACGCCGGGTCCGGAAACAAAAGGCAAAACCACAGCCAGGCCGGCGCCGCCAGACCCGCGCAGCCGCCCGTCAGAAAGTAAATGGGAACAGTCCACCAGATGCCCAGCACCGGACGCAGATCGCCGTTGGTCACCGCCACCTGGGAAATGGCCAGCATCAGAACCAGCAAGGCCCACGCGATCGGGTCCCGGCGGCGCCGCACGAACACAAAACCACCCAGGCCAATACAGAACAGAGGAGTGAAAATGCCCGCGGCGAAATCGATCAGCAGGTCACCGGGCGGGTCCGGCTCGGTCTTGAACGGCACTAGCGGCGCCCGGACCTCAACCACCGCCCGCCCCGGATTCTCGAATCGAAGCAGGACCTCGGTCCCCGGCCGCCGGTTCAGCACATACTCCCGGAACCCCACCACCGAGATGACCGCAAGCCCATCGCACGCAATCAGCCGAGCCCCTTCAACCACACCGGCCTGCGCCAGCTCCGCCGAAGGCTTGCCGATCTTGAGCGTCGTGAAGTCCGGATCCGCCGGAATTTTGGGATACCACGACGGCTGAAAACTGATCCTGACGATCTCCGCCGACCAGCGCATCTGCACCAGCGCCGTCACCACCAGCAGAACCGTCAGCAAAGGGCTCACGGAACGCTATTGTACCGTTCGCGCCCCCGCTTGCCTATTCGTCGCTATCGAAGATGCCGCCCAGCATGTTCGTCTGGTCGCCGGCCGAGCGCCCCGTGGGAGCCAACTCCCGGCGCAACTTCTCCAGCGTCATGCTTTGCACGATCACCCGCCCGGGACCCTGCATCGTGGTCAGGAACAATCCCTCCCCGCCGAAGATCGCCTTCTTGATCCCGCCCACGTACTCAATGTCGTAACTCACCGTCTCGTCAAACGCCACAATGCAGCCCGTGTCCACCTGCAGCACTTCGCCCGCGGCCAGCATGAACTCGACGAAATCTCCACCGCCATGAATGAACACAATCCCCGGACCCGTCAGCCGCTCCAGAATAAATCCTTCGCCGCCAAAGAATCCCGCGCCGATCTTCTTCACCAGCGCAATATTCAGTTGCACGCTAATCTGTGCCGCCAGAAAGCTGTCGCGCTGCACCATCAGCGACTGCCCGGCCCTCAGTTCAAACGCCTGAATCCGGCCCGGATAATTCCCGGCAAAGCCCACCTCACCGGGCGACGTGGCGTGAAAGTAGGTCAGAAACAGCGATTCGCCCATGAACGTCCGCTTGATCGCGCCCCAGATCTTCTGGCCGATCGAGTCCCCGCTCATCCGCGTCTCCCACTGCACGCTCTGCGTCTTGTACAGCATGCGGCCCGCCTCGGCGTACAGTTCCTGGCCCGGAACCAGCTTTACCCGCGCCACCTGCAGGTTATCTCCCTGGATGGTGTAGTCCAGGGGAGAAGCTACAGCCGCAACCAACGTCTGCGGCGGCGAGGCTGTCCCGCCGGCCTGAATCTGGGACCCGCAACGCCCGCAAAACCGGGCGTCGTCGCCCATCTGGGAACCACAATTCGTGCAAAATGCCATCTAAATCCGCTCCAGACAACCAGTCTACAATGAACGCATGGGGCGAACCTTCCTTCAGGCGGCTGCCCGCTTGCTCTCGCTGGCCGTTATCAATCAATACGCAGTGGGCAGGGAGATTCGTTCCCTTTGCGGTAATCATCCGGAACTTTGGCGCGAGGTCCTGGCCACCCACCAGCGGGGGGAAACCCGGCGGCTCACCACCGCCGCCGCCCGTTTTTCCGCACGCCCCCCGGCCGATCGCGACATCGGCCACATCGCCATCATTGAGGACTCCGGTGGCGTGGCCGTCCTGCGCAATGAGTTCACCCTGAGCGGACGCTCCATCACCTTCCGGCCGGAAGCCGCCGGCAACACGGCCTACCGCTTCGAAGTGGCCTCCGGCGGTTACGATGCGGCCGGCGAATCCGGCGGTCCGGTAACCCTGGAAGACGACGACGCCATAAGTTATGAACTGAGCTTCCCGTTTACTTACTTCGGCAAGACCCACCGCTCGTTGTTCATCCACTCCGATGGCAACGTCACCTTCGAACGGCCCGATGCCGATACCTCCGATCGCTCACTCGGCCGCCTCACCGCCGGCCCCGCGCGCATCGCCCCCGCCTTCCGCGACCTCGACCCTTCGCGCGCCGGCAGCGTCCGCGTCCTCAGCGAGCCGTCCCGCATCCTCATCACCTGGCTCGATGTGCCCGAATACCAGGAATTCGGCCTCGGCCCGCGCCAGACCGTGCAATTGGAGTTGGACGAAAGTGGCCGCATCCGCCTCTCCCTGCACCGCGTCTCAAGCCGGGTCCTCGTCGTCGGCATCTCGCCCGGCGGGCTTCAAGGCTCCACTTCCGTGGTCAACTTTGCCGCCGGCAGCGCCGAAACCTACCGCGGCAGCGTCGCCGAACGCTTCGGCGCCTCGAACGAAGTCGATATCGTCCGCGTCGCCCAGCGCTTCTACGAAACCCACAGCGATTCGTACGACTATCTCGTCATCTACAACAGCCTGGGCATCGCGGCCGGCCCGGGCGCCGTGGCCTTTGAAGTAACGGTCCGCAACAACCGTTCCGGCTACGGCGACGTCGCCTCGGAGTCTGGCGCCATCTATGGCTCCGCCTCCCGCCTTCAGGCCGTGCTCAACATGGGCCCCCTCGGCCAATATCCCACCGACCCGGCCGGCGTGGTTCCAGCTCGCACCATTGCCGGCGATACGCCGCTCACCGTCCTCGGGCATGAAGCCGGCCACCTCTTCCTGGCCTACGCCAGCGTTCGCGACACCAATGATCCCCGCGCACGCCCCATGCTCGGCCGCCAGACCGCGCACTGGAACTTTGCCTTCAACTCCGAAGCTTCGCTCCTTGAAGGCAACCGCATCCGCGACAACGGAGCCGCGGCCAGCCCGCGCTTCACCACTACCGCCGCCGTCCAGGGCTTCTCCCCGCTCGATCAGTACCTCATGGGCCTCCGGGCCCCCGGCGAAGTGCCCCCCACGTTTCTGGTTCCCGACCCCTCCATCGGAAACTTCAATCGCGGCCCCCAGGTCGGGCTCTCCTTCGACGGCGACCGGCGCGATATCCGTGTCGAAGAGTTGATCGAGGTCGAAGGCCGCCGCACGCCCGACCACACCGTGGCCCAACGCCGCTTCCGCTTCGCATTCATCCTCGTCACGGCGGAAGGCGTCCCGCCCGCCGACGATGTCCTCCGCCAGATCGAAACCTATCGCAAGGAGTTCGAGCCGGCCTTCCGGAAGTACACCGATGAACGAGCCGAAGCAGTCACCGCCCTTCAGACGGACATAGCGCTGGCTTCCTTCCCGGCCACCGGCGCCATCCAGGGCCGCACCTTCCGCTCCTTCGTCACCATCCCGCGGCCCGCCCCAGCGCCCCTCACCGTTCTTCTCCGCGCCCGCGATGGGCTTCTCGAACCGCCCCGCGCCGTCACCATTCCAGCCGGGGCCGTTCGCGCCGACTTTGAGGTCCGTGCCCTGCGCCCCGGCGCCGATACGCTCACCGCCGAGCCCGCCGATACCCGCTTCGGAGCAGCCCAGGCCCGCATTCACGTCGCCCAGCCCGCGGAACTGCGCGCCGTCATCGTCTACGGCGACCATCAGCGAGCCACCCCCGGCGTACCGCTCGACCGCCACATCGTCGTCCGTCTCACCGACATCAACGGACTTCCCTACCCCGGCGTCACCCTCGACGCCGAACTTCGCGACGGCGGACGTCTCGGAGACTCCGTCGCCATGACCGACGAATACGGCCAGGCCCGGTTTCGCTGGATCCCCGGCCCCTCTGGCACGCGTGAGATGCGAATCACCCTGCCTGGAACTCCGGTCGCCGCCACCGCCCGCGCGGAATAGAAAGCGTCCACTCTCGGCGGCGGCGGAGCCCGGAAACTGCAATTACCAACATGGCGGGCGGGGACACTCACGCGGGGGGGAGATTGGAGAGCCACCCGCCCTTTGCCATGCTAGCCGGTACGGCCCCTCGGCGTCCGCACCGGGTTCCGGTTAGGCCCCGCCGGCCGTTCCCAGCATCCGGGTCATCGACTCGTGCAGCATCGCCGCCCGCTTCGCTAAGCCCTCCGCGTGGGCCTTGATGAGCCCTCTGTTCCGGCCGATACCGTCCGCAACCAGCTTTTCTTTCTGATCGTGGAAGATGTCGAGCAGCGTGATCACTTGCCGCGCGCGCTTCCAATCCTCACCCTGCACCAGACCGGCATGCGAGGCTTCCACCTGTTCGGCCATGGCCTTC